>JASFHK010000029.1:0-4806 GCA_050123275.1 Dehalococcoidia bacterium | reverse complement strand
TCACGGCGCAGGTAGTTCAGGCAGGGAAGTATTCAAATCGAGATACGAGCTTCTTAAAGGTTTCCCCGAGGAGGAGGGGATAGGTTTTATTGATGTTGATTCAAATATTAATGACATTTTTAAATTTTCTTCTAAACCACTACGAATTAGGACTTTTTATTTAAACATGAGATATTTATCATGCCCGTTATTGCTTCAGAGTTTACTATGCAAATATTATTATGCCTCAGGAGATAGTTATAAGGATTCATATACAGGGGAAGTAGAAGATTATTATGCACATACAGACCCTGCATCAGTGCATTTGTTATCGACAGAAACTCTGGAGTTCATATTATCAGGTGCCCAGTGTTCGAGAGTTGAAAAAACGAGGCGGTTGGTGCTCAATGGCTCGGCAAATCGATACTTAAATGTTTGTATGGATCAACCGGTTGATGGCAAGAACTGTTCTGTCTGCTATAAGTGTTGCAGAACACTGTTTACTCTTGAGTTGTTAGGGGTAATTGATCAATTTAGCGGTATCTTTGACCTTGACAAATGGATGAAGGTAAGAAATCGTTACATCGTCAGCCACGTATTGGCAGGAGGTAATGACAACTTGGCCAGAGAGATGAGGGAGTATGCTGCAAACACAGGGTATTCGTTTCCCATCTGGCAACGAGCGTTAGCACGGTTTATCCAATTTAAACCTGTACATAATCTGGCAAAAGAGTGTTACAGGATTTTACGGCATGAATCTCACCAGGCAAGTGATGGTGGGCGGTAGAGGACTTGAACCTCTGACCCCCTGCGTGTAAAGCAGGTGCTCTAACCAACTGAGCTAACCGCCCCGGATGGCGCGCTTGGCGGGGTTCGAACCCACGACCTCTGCCTCCGCAGGGCAGCGCTCTATCCAGCTGAGCTACAAGCGCCATATGGTGCCGAAGGAGAGATTTGAACTCTCACGCCCGTAAGGACACTACGCCCTGAACGTAGCGCGTCTGCCATTCCGCCACTTCGGCACTGACTATTTATTGTAACAACTCTAAATGGGCTTTTCAAGGTATCGGTTAAAAATGAGGGCGGCATTTTTGTGCCGCCCTCTAAAGTGTATCTTGAAGATCAAGCATTAAGGCCAGTAGAGCTTTTCGGCTTCTTTCTTGAGCTCGGAGCGGAAGTCCGGGTGGGCGATGGCGATAAGCTCGTTAGCTCTCTGGCGCTGGGTCTTTCCCTTGAGGTGGGCGATGCCGTACTCGGTAACCACGTAGTCGCTGATAGTGCGCGGTACGGTGACAACAGTTCCCTCGGCCAGCATCGGGGTGATGCGGGATATCCTCTTGTCGCCGCTGCCGGCGGTGGAGGTCATCACGGTGATGCTGCGGCCGCCCTTGCTGAGAAAAGCCCCGATGGCGAAGGACGTCTGTCCTCCTGCGCCGCTGATAACGCGCGGACCGATGGACTCCGCAGCGACTTGACCGGCGAAGTCGACGCTGACGGCGCTGTTGATAGCCACCATGTTGTCGTGCTGGGCGATTACCCTCACGTCGAGGCAGTACTCGGCGCTATAAAGCTCGAAAGCCGGGTTCATGTTAACCCAGTCCATGTCTTCCTTGGAACCGCCGCCGCAGGCAGTCGCCACGGCTTTATACTGATTGATTGTCTTATGTTTACCGGTGAAAATACCATCTCTTATCAGGGGGATGATGCCGCGGGGTGTCGTTTCGGAGTGCCAGCCGAGGTCTACTTTGTTTTCGAAGGTACCTAACCTGCAGCAGGCCTCGCTGGTACCGCCGACGCCCACCTGGACGGTATCGCCGTCCCGGACCAGCGTGGATACATATTCGGTAATGGCCTTTTCTTCTTTGCTGGCTTCGGCGGTACGCCGGCCGAGAAGGTCGGTGCCGCCCGGTGCCTTTCCGGACGGTGTATGCTCTACAAAGTAGTCTATTTCCGATACGTGGATATAGTTATCGCCGTAGGTCCTGATGAGGTTCTTATTGACCTCGGCCAGAACAATCCTGGCGTTACGGATTTCCGTTTTCTTGGTCCAGACGGATGCCCCGAAGCTGCAGTAGCCGTGCTCATCCGGCGTTGAAAGCTCCACCATGACCACATCGGCCGGGCCGCGCTCTTCCTCGTGGAAAATGAAGCCCAGGCCGCCGATGGCTAAATCGCAGCGCCTTTCGGCGATTATCTGGCGGACGATGGGCAGGGGGAAACCGACCTCTATCTTAAAGGACATCTCGAAGACGGGGTCGTACCAGCCGAAATCACGTCCCGGCGTGCGCAGGGAGAGTAATACGTCTTCTACTTCACCCAGTCGTCCTGCCAGTGCCAGACCCAGCGCCTGCGGTTCGTTACCCTGTACGAAGCACACGCGGTCGCCGGACTTGATAACGCTGACGGCTTCTTCCGCTGTTACCAGTTTTTTCTCATATTCTTCTTGCCAGCTCATAGGGTGTTCCTCCTTACTACGATATTGTCATTGCGAGACCATCCCGACGAAGCCGGGAGGCGAAGCAATCCACTACTGAGAAGCTGGAGATTGCCGTATTACTTCGCTTCTCCCAATGACATCTCACCAGGATGTCACCCTCACCTTGCCTCTCTCGCCAAGGGAGAGGAATCCTACCTTATAAATAACGGGGAGGGGAGACTGATGTGTCTCGCATCCCCTCCCCGTTATGGGATGATTTACAGGTTTGTTATTAGTATCTCACAGCCGAACAGCGGCAGGTCAGGCAGCGCCTGGCTTCGGTGACACAGGTGGCTTGATCGGCAAAGCCGAGATTGATTTCCTTGAAGTTTTTCTTCCGCTTGTCGGCGTCTATTGACTCTATCGGGCAGCGTTCTTCCTTCTTGTATTCCCTCAGATGGAACTGGAAGGCCGGCTCTTCGATATCGGCAACGGTAGCCTTGGGCGGTTCGGGCGGAAGCTCGACGCCGCGAAGATAGCAGTCGATAGCTACGGCGGCGTTCTTGCCGTCGGCGATAGCCTCGATCATGAGGCCCTGGCCGCGGGCTACATCACCACCGGCGTAAATACCGGCAACGTTGGTGGCCCTACTGCGGGCGTCAGTATCAATCGAACCTCTCTTGGTGGTCTTGACCTTGCTGTCGCCCATGAAGGCCAGGTCGACTCTCTGGCCGATGGCGGTAATCACCATGTCGGCGTCGATTGTCTTGGTCTTCTTCTCGTCATAGACCGGGGCGAAAGCGCCGGCTTTGTTGTAGCAGGAGACGCATGACTTCAGCTCAACGCCTTTAACCTTGCCGCCGCTGACGATTATCTTCCTGGGACCCCAGCTCATGTCGACGTTGATGCCTTCTTCCATGGCCTGTTTGATTTCATCTTCCTGGGCCGGCATCTCTTCTTCATCGCATTCGAGGCAGACGACCTGGACGGAACCGGCACCGAGCCGCAATGCACAGGTGGCGACGTCCATGGCAACGCTGCCGCCGCCAACGACGACGACCTTCTTGCCCACGGCCGGTTTCTTGCCGGTATTGACATCCTTCAGGAAGGAGAGGGCCTGGATGACGCCCGTAGCGTCTTCGCCCTCTACGTTCAGCCTGGCGCTGTTCTGGGAACCGGCGGCGATGAATACGGCGGCGTAACCCTGTTTCTTCAGGTCTTCGGGGTTCTTCACCGCTTTGTTGGTCTTGATTTCCACGCCCATCTTCTTGATGGCGTTGATTTCCCAGTCGACGACCTTCTTGGGAAGGCGATGCTCGGGAACGCCGAGGGTCATCATGCCACCGGCGACGGGAGCCGCCTCGAAGACGGTGACGGCGTAGCCTTTCTTAATCAGGAAGTAAGCGGCGGTCAGCCCGGCGGGGCCGGAACCGATTACAGCCACTTTCTCCTTCTTGGTGATGGGTAAATTCTCCGGAAGTGCCTGTTTCTTCAGGTAGTCCGGCAGGCCTTCCTTCATTACGTAATCGGCAACGAAACGCTTGATGGTGTTGATGGCGATGGGGTCGTCAAGCTCGCCGCGGTTGCATTCTGTCTCGCACGGGTGCGGGCACACACGGCCGATTACGCCCGGGAAGGGCAGCTGCTGCTTCAGCCGGCGGTAGCTTTCGCCCATCTGTCCGCGTGAGGCCATCAGGACGTAGGCGTTCACGTCGATGCCGGCCGGGCAGGTATCCTGGCACGGCGGCATGAACGGCTCGGGAAGCGGTCGGAGGGTAAGATTAGCAGCCGTTGAATTGTATTTAGGATCGTATTTTTCTCGGCCGATGTTGGAATTGACGGCACAGCGGATGGCCAGACCGCGATTGAACCGGGCCAGGCAGACGTTACAGCGCAGGCACCGCTTGACCTCATCAATCTTGCCTTCTTCCCACTTACGCGGGGTTTGCTGGTCGGCGACCAGCTGGCGTCCCATGGTAATCATGTCCGCCCAGCCGTTCTGGAGGACTTCTTCGGCCCGGTACGGGTCATGCTGGCCCGGGACGATTAGAGGTATCTTCAACTCTTTCGAGAAGTTCTTGGCGTGCTCGATGAAACATGCCTGATCCTGGGGGAAGAACCATTTACGGCCTTCGTAGGAACCGTCGGAAAGGTGGATGTAAGTAGCGCCGAGCTCTTCACACCACTTGGCTACCTGGATCAGTTCTTCCTCGTGGATAGCGCCGGGCATATGCTCGTCGCCGCTGAGGCGGATACCCAGGGGGAAGTCCGGTCCGACTCTGCGGCGTGACGCGACCAGGAGGTTGCGGAGGAAGCGGAAGCGGTTCTCCAGCGACCCGCCGTAGTAGTCGTTACGCTGGTTGGAGCGCGGTGAGAGGAACTCGTGGATGAGATAGCCGAGTAACGACTAC
>JASFHK010000028.1:0-4849 GCA_050123275.1 Dehalococcoidia bacterium | reverse complement strand
CGACTTCGGGATATATACCCTCGGCCAGGCGGCGGCTTTAACCCCGGGACCCATGCAGTCGCAGTTCGGCCCGGAAGGCAGGAGAATACGCGACCTGGCACGGGGCCGTGACGATACGCCCCTCTACCCCCGCATGATGGAGGAATCGATCGAAGAGAGCACCGCGCTGGCTTCGGTGACCGTTTCACTTGATGCACTCCTGATAGCCGTAGAGATGATGCTCGGCAAGGTGTTCGGTAAAATAGTGCCCCTGGAAATGGGCATACGCAGCCTTACCCTCCGCACGCGCACCTGGAACGCCGAAAACTGGGAAAGGACCATCCAGTTCAAAGAGCCGGCCATGGACATTAAAAGCGCCCTGGCCCGCGTCAAGCGCATACTGGAAGACTATCCCCAGCCCGGCCCGGTGGAGCACCTGGGCATGAGCATCAACCGCCTGGGCTACCCGAGCGGTCGGCAGAAAAGCCTCTTCTCCGAAATCAGGGCCCGGGAGCACCTGATGCACGATATCAAGCAGCTGGAATTCAGACTGGGCAATCCCCAGGTATTCACCGTAAAGGAAGTGGAACCATGGTCGAGGATACCGGAAAGACGCTACGCCCTGACACCTACCGGCCGGTAAATACGCCGGACCCGGTAAGCGTGGAGGAAGATGATAACGGCCTGCCGGTTGCCTTCAAGAAAAAACGACGGCAGAAAATAGCCGCTATCGACGACCGCTGGCGCATCGACGACGAGTGGTGGCGTTCCGAGCCGGTGGTGCGGCTTTACTACGCCGCCCGGCTGGCTTCCGGAGAGCGGCTGGTGCTTTACCGCGACATGGTCAGCGGCGGCTGGTACGAGCAGGATTATTAAAACTTCCTCTCCCATCAAGGGAGAGGAGCAATACTAGCGTGAGTGGAGGACAACAATGAATGATGACTATATCATCGACACGAGATGCGGCCTGAGCTGTGCTACCTGCACCTTCCGGGAGAGTACCGGTTGCGGCGGCTGCATCGCCACCAACGGCCATCCCTTCCACGGCGAATGCCGGCTGGCCGCCTGCTGCCAGGACAAAGGGTTCCTGCACTGCGGGGAATGCCCGGAGTTCCCCTGCCAGCTGCTGCAAGATTTCTCCTCCGACCCGGAGCACGGGGACGACCCCCAAGGTGCCAGGATAGAACAATGCCGGAGGTGGATGACACGATGAGAATATTAACCATATCCGCGGCCAACATGGTACACGCCAAAAAAGAGAGCATTTCGCTCGAGGCGTGCCTGATAATCGAGAAAATAATCAAGACAAAGCTGGCCGGAAACGACATGCAGATGGAAAACATCCGGCTGGTAGATGCCGCTTTGAGCCCCTGTACCGGGTGCGGCAAGTGTTTCAAGATGAACAAATGCTGGCACGATGACTGCTTCAATAATATCTACACCCGGATAGCGCAGTCGGACGCCCTGTTCATCGTCTCGCCGCATTACGCCCCCATTCCCGCCAGGCTCTGCATGCTGCTGGAGAAGATGGAGCAGATATCTTTCCTGAACCGCTTTCACGACATCAACTATTACCCCCTGGTGCATAAGATACCCGTCGGCATTATTGCCCACGGCGGCGGCAGCACCGAAGCGGCTCTGCGCTTCTACAAAGAAATGGTGCTGGACACCATCGCCAACGCCCTCCGGACCATCATGATGGAGGTCGTGGGCTTAAACGAGGAGTGGCCCACCGGCGTTGCCTTCCCGGTGAAAGAGGTGCTCCGGGATGAAGACGGGGTATTCCCGGTGCAGCTTTACGACCGGGCCGATATAGAAAACCGGCTGACGCCGCTGGTCTTAAGGGTCGTTGAAAATGCATTTACCAACACCAAAAACTCGCGGGTGCTGGCCGCCAGCCTTAACTGAAGAGGAAAAGGAAGGTGTCATTGCGAGGAGTCCCGAATAATTCGGGACGACGTGGCAATCTCAATCATGGGATTAAGTCTATTACGGAGATTGCCACGCTTCGCTCGCAATGACAAAATGTCTGGTTATTACTCAAATGTCTTACGCCGAACTTCACTGCCACAGCTACTATTCCTTCCACGACGGTGCCTCATCCCCGGAGGAGATGATGCTGCGCGCCGGGGAACTGGGCTACCGTGCCCTGGCCATCACCGACCACGACAACCTCTGCGGGGCGATGCGCTTCGCCCAGCTGGCCCGTTCCCTGGAGATGAAGGGCATCACCGGCGCTGAAATTACCATGAAAGACGGCTTTCACCTCACCCTGCTGGCGAAAGACCGGAAGGGCTACGGCAACCTCTGCCGCCTGATTACCGCCGCCCACGCCGCCGGCGAGCGTAACGAGCCGGAACTGCCCCCGGAACTCCTGCCGGAGCATACCGAGGGACTCATCGTCCTGTCCGGCTGCGCCAGGGGAGAGCTGTCGCAGCTGGTGGAGAAATCACGTCTGGACGAGGCAAAAAGTCTCGTCCGGCAATACCTCGACTGGTTTGGCACGGAGAACTACTACATCGAACTCCAGCACAACCTGGTCTTCGGCGACTCCGAGCGGATTAAGAGGCTCATTGAGATAGCCCGGGAAACGGGCGCCCGGGTGGTGGCCACGGGCAACGTGCACTACCACGTGCGGGAGCGGCACCGGCTCCAGGACTGCCTGGTGGCTATCAAGCACTGCCGCAGCCTGGAGGAGACCCACCGGGAAAGGCGGCCCAACTCCGAGTTTTATTTAAGAGAGCCGGTGGAGATAGAAAGTCTCTTTAAAGAATGCCCGGAAGCCCTGAAAAACACCCTGGAAATAGCCGAACGTTGTGCTTTTGACCTGACCCAGGACCTCGGCTATGCCTTCCCGGACTACCCGGTGCCGGACGGGCATACCCCGGAAAGCTACCTGGAAAAGCTCTGCCGCGAAGCCGCCGTAAGGCGTTACGGGGCTGTTACTCCCAGGGTGGAGCGTCGGCTGGACGAGGAGTTCCGCCTTATCAATAAATACAAACTTGCCGGCTTCCTGCTGATGTACCACGAGGTCATCAGGCTGGGGCGGGAGGTGATGATCGACCTGGGGCTTTCCGACCCCTCCCTCACCGTGGAGGAAAATCCCCCGGGGCGGGGGCGCGGCTCCTCGGTGGCTCTGCTGGCAGGCTACCTCATCGGGCTGTCGCACATCGACCCCCTCCAGTACGACCTGTCGCTGGAGCGCTTCCTGCCCGACGACGTCATGACCAACGTGCCGGATATCGACCTCGATTTTCCCCGCAGCATCCGCGAGGAGCTTATCCTGCGCACCCACGAAAAGTGGGGCTGGGAATACGCCGCCCTCACCGGCACCATCGCCACCTACCTGATCAAGGGAGCGGTGCGGGATTTAGGTAAGGCACTCGGTTTACCCGAGGCAGAGATAGACCAGCTGGCCAGGCAGTCCGACTGGGGCAGCGCCCGCAAGCTCGGGAGCAAGATGGAGCGGATGCCCAACTTCAAGGACAAGGTGGACGCCCCGGTCTGGCGCGACCTGATAAGCCTGGCAGCGGAACTTGACGGCTTCCCCAAGTACATGGGGCAGCACCCCGGCGGCATGATTCTCTCCTCCACGCCCCTCATCGACATCGTGCCGGTGCAAAGGGGCGCTATCGACGGCCGCTACGTCTGCCAGTGGGACAAGGACAGCATCGACGACGCCGGCTTCGTGAAGATAGATTTCCTGGCGCTGGGGGCGCTTTCACAGCTGCAGGAGGCTATCGAACTCATAAAAGAGCGTACCGGGGAGCGTATCGACATGTCGCGTATCAACTTCGAGGACAGCGCCGTCTACGATATGCTCTGCAGCGGCGATACCATCGGTATCTTCCAGGTGGAGTCGGCCGCCCAGATGCAGAACATCACCCGCCTCCTCCCCCGCAACCTGCTGGAAATGGCACATGAAGTAGGCGCGGTGCGGCCGGGGGTGGGGGTCAATAACGGCGTCCAGGAATACATCGCCCGGCGCTCCGGGATAAAGCCGGTGACCTATGATTCGCCGCTGGAGCAGCGGTCGCTGGAGCGCACGCTGGGAATCATCCTGTTCCAGGACCAGGTAAACCAGCTGGCGATAGACGTAGCCGGATTCGCCCCCAGCGAGGCCGACCGCCTGCGCCGCGCCTTCGGGCGCAGGCACAACGACGAGCTCATCGAACGCTACCGCCAGCAGTTCCTGGAAGGCGCCGCCGCCAAAGGCGTGGCTAAAGAGGCGGCGGAAAAGATATTCAAGAAATTCAACGGGCAGTACATGTTCCCGGAATCCCACGCCTTCGCCTTCGGGGTGACGGCTTACCAGGCGTCCTGGCTGAAATACCACTATCCCCTGGAGTTTTTCGTGGCTATCTTCAACCAGCAGCCCATGGGCTTCTATAACCTGGAAACCTTGAAGGAAGACGCCAAACGCCACGGCATCAAGGTGCTCAACCCCGATATCAACAAAAGCCGGGCAAAGTGCGTCATAGAAAGTGATAGTCCCCCTCACCTTAATCCCCTCCCCCGGATGGGAGAGGAAACGGGAAAGATAATTTATTATCAAGCCCTCTCCCTCGACGGGAGAGGGCGGGGTGAGGGTGAAAAGAACGCCCGACCCTACACGAACGCTTCGTCATTGCGGGGGCGACCTGCTCGCCGAACAAGTTCTTTGGCAGGCGAGAGCCCGAAGCAATCCACCCTCCCGGACCCACCGGCGGAGAACAGGTTGCTTCGCGGCGCTCGCAATGACCGGAAAGAGAAAATGGACTCCCGCCTTCGCGGGAATGACAGCGGAGTAGCTCGAAGCAGCGCCAGCCATGATAACAGTGGGGAAGCTCGAAGGGGCGTCAGCCCCTTCGAAACTAAATATCTCCCCCTC
>JASFHK010000027.1:0-5315 GCA_050123275.1 Dehalococcoidia bacterium | reverse complement strand
GGCTCACCAAGGCGACGATGGGTAGCCGACCTGAGAGGGTGAACGGCCACACTGGGACTGAGACACGGCCCAGACTCCTACGGGAGGCAGCAGTAGGGAATTTTCGGCAATGGGCGGAAGCCTGACCGAGCAACGCCGCGTGAGGGAAGAAGGTTTTCGGATTGTAAACCTCTGTCCAAAGGGACGATAATGACGGTACCTTTGGAGGAAGCCACGGCTAACTACGTGCCAGCAGCCGCGGTAAAACGTAGGTGGCGAGCGTTGTCCGGAATTACTGGGCGTAAAGGGCGTGTAGGCGGCTAATTAAGTCAGACGTGAAAACTCAAGGCTTAACCATGGGACTGCGTTTGAAACTGGATAGCTAGAGGATCGGAGAGGGCAGTGGAATTCCCAGTGTAGCGGTGATATGCGTAGATATTGGGAGGAACACCAGTGGCGAAGGCGACTGCCTGGACGACACCTGACGCTGAGGCGCGAAAGCTAGGGGAGCGAACGGGATTAGATACCCCGGTAGTCCTAGCCGTAAACGATGGGTACTAGGTGTGGAGGGTATCGACCCCTTCCGTGCCGGAGTAAACACAATAAGTACCCCGCCTGGGGAGTACGGCCGCAAGGTTGAAACTCAAAGGAATTGACGGGGGCCCGCACAAGCGGTGGAGCATGTGGTTTAATTCGAAGCAACGCGAAGAACCTTACCAGGTCTTGACATCCCTCTAGATATTACAGAGATGTGATAGACTCTTCGGAGAGAGAGGAGACAGGTGGTGCATGGCTGTCGTCAGCTCGTGTCGTGAGATGTTGGGTTAAGTCCCGCAACGAGCGCAACCCCTATACTTAGTTGCCAGCGAGTAGAGTCGGGCACTCTAAGAAGACTGCCGGTGACAAACCGGAGGAAGGCGGGGATGACGTCAAGTCATCATGCCCCTTATGACCTGGGCAACACACGTGCTACAATGGGCGGTACAGAGCGCAGCAAGCTCGCGAGAGTAAGCGAATCGCTTAAAACCGTTCTCAGTTCGGATCGGAGTCTGCAACCCGACTCCGTGAAGTCGGAATCGCTAGTAATCTCGGGTCAGCATACCGAGGTGAATACGTTCCCGGGCCTTGTACACACCGCCCGTCACACCACGAAAGTCTACAACACCCGAAGCCGGTGGGCTAACCCGCAAGGGAGGCAACTGTCGAAGGTGGTGTCGATGATTGGGGTGAAGTCGTAACAAGGTAGCCGTATCGGAAGGTGCGGCTGGATCACCTCCTTTCTAAGGAGAAGAACTCGTCGCTCGTTGTTCGAGGTGCGTCGCTCGGGGAAACTTGAGTACGGCTAAGGATGCGAGGGAGGAGAATCTCTTAGGTCGAACGGTTAGGGTTTTTGACCCTAATTGGAACTTGCCTGTCTATTCTAGCGATTACTGTTTAGTTTCCAGGGTTCAAAGGGCGAATCCGATAGATTCGCCGAGGAGAGAAGTGGAAAGTGAGAGGTGAGAATCTCGAACGGAACCTTCGAAAGCTTAAACAAGAACCTTGATTTGAAAAAGCGTAGTTTAAAGGACGTGTTGAATTGCTCAAATCCGAGCGACGAAAGGCGAACGACGAGCTACGAGCCCGCAGCGCGGGCCTGCACCTTGAAAACTGCATAGGAAGATAGAGTAATTTAAGAAAATGGGTAATCAAACACATTTTTGTCAATTACAATTTCGAACGAGAACCGAAAACAGGGCGCGCAAGCGTCCGAAGATAAGAGAACCAAAAAAACTAATTAGGTCAAGCTACAAAGAGCGCATGGTGAATGCCTTGGCGTCAGGAGCCGAAGAAGGACGCAGCAATCTGCGAAAAGCCCCGGGGAGTCGAAAGCAGGCTTTGATCCGGGGGTGTCCGAATGGGGAAACCCACTAACCGTAATGGGTTAGTACCGCCAGATGAACACATAGTCTGGCCGGAGGGAACCCGGGGAACTGAAACATCTAAGTACCCGGAGGAAGAGAAAGAATAATCGATTCCCCCAGTAGTGGCGAGCGAAAAGGGAAGAGCCCAAACCGGTTGTGCTTGCATAACCGGGGTTGCGGACCATCCGTGTGGAGTTACAAAACTTTGTTTTAGTCGAAGCGCTTGGAAAAGCGCGCCGCAGAAGGTGAAAGCCCTGTAGGCGAAAGGGCAAAGACTCCGGATGGGATCCAGAGTACCACGGGACACGAGGAACCCTGTGGGAAGCCGGGAGGACCACCTCCCAAGGCTAAATACTACCTGACGACCGATAGTGAACCAGTACCGTGAGGGAAAGGTGAAAAGAACCCCGGGAGGGGAGTGAAATAGAACCTGAAACCGTGTGCTTACAAACAGTCAGAGCACTATGAGAAGTGTTTCATTTCTCAGTGTGATGGCGTACTTTTTGTAGAACGGTCCTGCGAGTTACCGTATGTAGCGAGGTTAAGCTGAAGAGGCGGAGCCGAAGCGAAAGCGAGTCTGAAGAGGGCGAAAGTTGCATATGGTAGACCCGAAACCGGGTGATCTAGCCATGGCCAGAGTGAAGTCCCGATAACACGGGATGGAGGCTCGAACCACATTGTCGTTGAAAAGGCATGGGATGAGCTGTGGTTAGGGGTGAAATGCCAATCGAACCCGGAGATAGCTGGTTCTCCCCGAAATAGCTTTAGGGCTAGCCTCGCCGAGAAGATTACCGGAGGTAGAGCACTGATTGGGCTAGGGGCCTTACCAGGTTACCAAACCCGTTCAAACTCCGAATGCCGGTAAAAGGAAGCGGGAGTCAGACAGTGGGGGATAAGCTTCATTGTCAAAAGGGAAACAGCCCAGATCCACGGCTAAGGTCCCGAAGTTGATGCTAAGTGGGAAACGATGTGGGATTGCAAAGACAACCAGGATGTTGGCTTAGAAGCAGCCATCCATTTAAAGAGTGCGTAATAGCTCACTGGTCAAGTGGTCCTGCGCGGAAAATGTAACGGGGCTAAAGCATCACACCGAAGCCTGGGATTCTGGAAGCTGGAAGCTAGAGACTAGAAGCTGGAGAATAACCAGTTTCCAGTCTCCAGTTTCCAGCCTCCAGAGTGGTAGGGGAGCGTTGTGTATTTGAAGAAGTCGTACCGGAAGGAGCGGTGGAGGATACACAAGAGAGAATGCAGGAATAAGTAGCGAAAAGACGGGCGAGAATCCCGTCCGCCGAAAGCCTAAGGTTTCCTGAGGAAGGTTCGTCCACTCAGGGTAAGCCGGGACCTAAGCCGAGGCCGAAAGGAGTAGGCGATGGAAGACTGGTTAAAATTCCAGTGCCGCCGAAAACCGATATCAGTGAAGTGGTGACGCAGGAGGGTAAGTTATCAGACGGATGGAAGAGTCTGTTCAAGCGGGTAGGGAAGCCGGCAGGAAAAACCGCCGGCGGAGTTTCTGAGACGTGACGAGGAGCGGCGATACACTCAAAGCGAACTAATCGACCCCAAACTGCCAAGAAAAGCCACTAGCGAGGGATAGGCGCCCGTACCGGAAACCGACACAGGTAGGCAGGTAGAGAATACTAAGGCGCGCGAGAGAACCCCTGTTAAGGAACTCGGCAAAATAACCGCGTAACTTCGGGAAAAGCGGTGCCTCGGTAGCGTGGAAGTATAAACGATGGAAGCGTGAAAAGGTTGCAAAAAAATGGCCCAAGCGACTGTTTACCAAAAACATAGGTCCCTGCGAAGTTGGAAGACAACGTATAGGGGCTGACGCCTGCCCAGTGCTGGAAGGTTACGGGGAGATGTCAGGTAGAGATACTGAAGCATTGAACTTAAGCCCCAGTAAACGGCGGCCGTAACTATAACGGTCCTAAGGTAGCGAAATTCCTTGTCGGGTAAGTTCCGACCTGCACGAATGGCGTAACGACTTGGGCGCTGTCTCGACAGGGGGCTCGGCGAAATTGTAATACCTGTGAAGATGCAGGTTACCCGCGGTTAGACGGAAAGACCCCGTAGAGCTTTACTCTAGCTTGGCATTGAGTTTTGGTAAGATTTGTACAGGATAGGTGGGAGACTAAGAGACCAGGGCGTCAGTCTTGGAGGAGTCAATGTTGGGATACCACTCTGATGTTATTGGAATTCTAACTTCAAGCCGTGAGCCGGATGAAGGACATTGCCAGGTGGGGAGTTTGACTGGGGCGGTCGCCTCCCAAAAAGTAACGGAGGCGCCCAAAGGTTCCCTCAGCGCGGTTGGAAATCGCGCCAAAGAGTGTAAAGGCAGAAGGGAGCTTAACTGAGAGACAGACAAGTCGATCAGGGACGAAAGTCGGGCTTAGTGATCCGGTGGTACCGAGTGGAAGGGCCATCGCGCAACGGATAAAAGCTACCTCGGGGATAACAGGCTGATCTCCCCCAAGAGTCCATATCGACGGGGAGGTTTGGCACCTCGATGTCGGCTCGTCGCATCCTGGGGCTGAAGTAGGTCCCAAGGGTTTGGCTGTTCGCCAATTAAAGCGGTACGCGAGCTGGGTTCAGAACGTCGTGAGACAGTTCGGTCCCTATCTACCGCGGGCGGAGGAAATTTGAGAGGAGCTGTCCTTAGTACGAGAGGACCGGGATGGACGCACCGCTAGTGTCCCAGTTGTCGCGCCAGCGGCACGGCTGGATAGCTAAGTGCGGAGCGGATAAGCGCTGAAGGCATCTAAGCGCGAAACCGACCTCAAGATAAGATTTCCCACCTCGAAAAGAGGGTAAGACACCTTGTAAGAATACGAGGTAGATAGGCCGGGAGTGGAAGAACAGTAATGGATGAAGCTGACCGGTACTAATCAGTCGAGGGCTTGACCAAAACTGGAGGCTGGAAGCTGGAGACTAGAGGCTGGAAACGGCTGAAGTTGAGAGCTAAGAGCCAAAAGAGATAAAATTTTTGGTAATCGAGAGAAAACTAAAACTTCCTATGCAGTTTTGAGGGTGCAGATGTTTAGTGAATAGTGGATAGTAGGCAGTGGATAGTAAATGCCACAAGACTGAAGATACTAACCACTAACCACAAATAACTATACACTGACTATGATAATTGTCTAAGTTTTCTGGTGATGAAGGCGAGGGGGAACCACCTGTTCCCATCCCGAACACAGCAGTTAAGCCCCTCAGCGTCGATGGTACTTGTCGGGCGACCGGCCGGGAGAGTAGAACGTTGCCAGGAATAAAATTAACCACTCATGATGTAAAAACCATGAGTGGTTTTTACATTTATGAGTGGTTTGTGACTCGTGGTTCGTCGCTCGGGGAGACCAAAACCGGGCCGGGATTCCCCGATTTAACGATTAGCCCGATGAGATCCGAATGACTTCTTGACGAAGCATTCAACCCGAG
>JASFHK010000026.1:0-5341 GCA_050123275.1 Dehalococcoidia bacterium | reverse complement strand
ATTCTAGAGGGAGAATCCCCTCTAAGGGCGGGCAGGGCGGGTCGAAACAACGTACGTTGACAGAGTGGGGCGGGGCGGCGTAACCCAATAAGAAGTATATAGAGGTTTAACCTCTATAGGGTGGGCACTGGGTGGGAAAGAAAGACGTTCGCACAACAGAGCGGGGTGGTGCGGTGCCCCCCCCAATAACTAGACAAAAAATCCGAACGGAGTTTTATAATCATGGAATGTAATATCGAAGCCAACAAAGCCAACTGCCCCTGCACCTATGAACCCTGCTCCCGCAAAGGCAAATGCTGCGAGTGCATCGCCTACCACCTCAAATACGACGAATTACCCGCCTGCGTCTTTCCCCCCGAGGTCGAAAAGAGCTACGACCGCTCCTTCGCCCGCTTCGCCCGGCTTCACACTAGCCAGAAAGCTTGATTTGGGTTATATTACTTAATAGTATAACCCTGACCGGAGGTGCTCATGCCAACGGCTTATCTGGTTCCCCACACCCACTACGACGTCGCCTGGGCCTTCTCCAAGGACGAATACCTCAGGATAAACGAAGCCATCTTAGACCAGGCCCTCAAGCTGATGAAAGCCCCCGATTTCAAGTTCTGCATCGAGCAAGCCTTTCTGCTCAAATCCATCGAGCAGCGAAACCCCGCCCTCTTCAAGCGCATCGCCAATATGATAAAGGCGGGACGGCTCCAGGTAGTGGACGGGCAATATCTCATGGCCGACACCATGCTCCCCACCGGCGAGGTGCTGCTCCGCGAAATCCTCTTCGGCAAGCGCTACCTCAAGGAAAAGTTCGGCATTGATGTCCCCGTGGCCTGGGCCGCCGACAGCTTCGGCATGAACGCCCAGCTCCCCCAAATATACAAAAAGGCGGGCTACCAGTGGCTGGCCTTCCGCCGCGGCGCCCGCACCGACATCAAGGAGAGCGAGTTCCTCTGGGAGGGGCTGGACGGCACCATGATAATCGCCCACTGGTTCCCCTTGGGCTACCGGGCGGGGCTGAACATCGACCAGTGGCCCGATTCGATTGCCGAGCTCAAGAAATACGCCTGCACCCCTCATATCTTAATGCCCTGCGGCAGCGGCTCGATGCCCCCCCAGCCCGAAATCGTGGCCGAGGTCAAGAAGTGGAACAAGAATAACCCCGACGTCAAGATGAAAATCGCCACCCCCGACGAGTTTTTCCGGGCGTTGGAAAGTTGCGATAAAAAGCCCGAGACCATCGAGGGAGAGCTTTACGACGACGAGCTGGTGGCCGTCTTCCCCCAGGTCTGCTCCAGCCGCACCTGGATTGTGCAAAACACCCGCGAGTGCGAGGAGCTGCTCATCACCGCCGAGGAGTTCGCCACCGTCGCCTGGCTGCTCGGCGCCGAATACCCCACCGCCGACTTCAAGGAAATCTGGGAGAAAGCTCTTTTCATCGCCTTCCACGATATCATCACCGGCTGCGGCGTTGACGAAATCTATAACGAGGTCAGGGAGATTTTCGCCTTCCTCAAAGGCCATCTCCACCGTATCCTGCGCGAATCGTTGAGCTACATCGCCGCCAAGATAGACAGCCCGGAAAAGGGCACCGCCGTCTTTAACCCCCTCCCCCACCCCACCAAAAACTGGGTGGAATCGGGCAAAAGCGGCTTCGTCGCCGAAGCCCCGCCGCTGGGCTACAAAGTTTATACCACCCCACCCAGGAATAAAGCCGACCTCAAGATAAAGAAAAACGAAGTCACCACGCCCTTCTTCCGCCTCAAGGCCGACGATAATACGGGCATCATCGAGGTCACCGATAAAAAGGGGCGGAAATTACTGAGCGGCAACGAGCTCGTCATCGAAGACGAGGTCGGCGACCTTTACTACCACCGCTCCCGCTTTACCCCCGAGCTTATCAAGAGCGAATCGGGCGAGGGCATCAAGTACGGCAACTTCAAGCCCATCAGTTTCCAAATCGAGAAAGAGGAGTCGCGGGCCAGAATACTCTCCAAGAGCGAGTACTACTGCCTTACCTGGCCCTACCGCCTCAAGGACAGGTTCCCGCCCATGCTCTACAACTACAAGACGCTGGACATCACCAAGGAAGTCATCGTCTACGCCGACCTGCCCCGCATCGAGTTCGTCACCAAGATCGATAACAAATACCCCAACATCAGGTTACGGGTGAAGTTCGACACCGGCATCGAGAGAAAGCTATGCTTCCGCGAGACCCAGTTCGGCGTTATCCCCGAGCCCACCGAGTACTTCGTCCGGGGCAAGGGCGGGGAGCCTTCGGGCATACCCAATTTCCTGAGCTGGTTCGATATCAGCGACGGCGCGCGCGGCGTCACCTTCATGAACCGGGGGCTGCCCGCCGCCGAGCAGGTGGGCACTGCCACCTATATCACCCTTTTCCGCAGCGTTTACGGGCTTTCCGCCGACGGCGTGGCCGGGCCGCTGGTGCCCACCCCCGACGCACTGGAACTGGGCTCCTACACCTTCGAATATGCCGTCCAGCCCCACGAAGGCGACTGGCGCCAGGCCGAGATATACCGCCAGGCCCCAGAGTTCAACCGCCGCCCTACCGCCATCCAGGCCAACCCCGGCGGCAAGCTGCCCGCCGAGCATTCGTTCCTGAAGCTCTCGCCCGGGCACCTTATCCTCTCCGCCCTCAAAAAAGCCGAAGACAGCGACGCCGTTATCCTGCGCTTCTTCGAGACCACGGGCGAAGTCACCCAGGCCGAAATAGAGCTTTTTAAAGACATCAAGCGCTTGACTGTGGTAGATTTACTGGAAAGGGAAGAGGCCGAGCTGCCCGGCCGGGGCAAGCTGATAAGCCTTGAAGTCAAGCCCTTTGAAATAGTAACCTTAAAGCTGGAGTTCTAAACGAGCCAAGCTTATATAAGGAGGTGTAGAGATGAAGAAAAAAGCTGGGGTACATATAGGTCTGGCTGTAGCTCTTTGCGGACTTCTGCCAGTACTGAATGATGGCTACCTAATAGCCCTTTATGTGGTAATTGGGATTCTAGTTATTTCAGCAATCATACTCTACTTTCACAGCCAGTTTCATGGCGCGTTCTGGCAATGGCTTGTACGAACTGCAGACTCTATTGGCATCGGTTTCACTGCCGCTGGTTTCGGCTGCGCGGGACCCGGGTTAAGCCTCATGAAACATGGATGGCTTCCACTTGGGATTATACTACTTATAGTCGGTGCCCTCTTATTAGGAGTAGGTATTGGGGCAAATCTGTGGGAACTTCAAAAGCAGGTCTCTACGAAAGCTAAAAAGAAATAATCGGGGAGTTTTAGAGGAGCAAGATTGACCAAAAATAACTACGACATCAAAGACCCGTCCCTGGCCGAAGCCGGCCGGCAGCGCATCGAGTGGGCCTACCGCGAGATGCCCGTCATTAAACTGATAAGAGAACGATTCGCTAAAGAGAAGCCCTTGCAAGGAATACGCCTCTCCGCCTGTCTCCACGTCACCACCGAGACAGCCAACCTCATGCTCGCCCTCAAGGCGGGCGGCGCCGACATCGTCTTATGCGCCGCCAACCCTTTGAGCACCCAGGACGACGTGGCGGCGGCGCTGGTGGCGCAGGACATACCCGTCAACGCCATCAAGGGTGAGGACGACGAGACCTATTACCAGCACATCGACGCCACGCTGGACCACAAGCCGCAGCTCACCGTCGACGACGGCGCCGATCTGGTGACCACCTTGCACTCGAAACGCGCCGACCTCATCAGCGACGTCATCGGCGGCACCGAGGAGACCACCACCGGCGTTATCAGATTGCGCAGCCTGGAAAAGACGGGCAAGCTGAAATACCCCATGATTGCCGTCAACGACGCCCAGACCAAGTACCTCTTCGATAACCGCTACGGCACGGGGCAGAGCACCATCGACGGCATCACCCGCGCCACCAATATCTTATGGTCGGGGAGGAATGTAGTCGTCTGCGGCTACGGCTGGTGCGGCCACGGCGCCGCGATGAGGGCGCAGGGCCTGGGCGCTCAAGTGATTGTCACCGAGGTCAAGCCGGTGCGCGCCCTGGAAGCGGTCATGGACGGCTTCCGCGTCATGCCCATTGTCGAAGCCGCCAAAATCGGCGACGTTTTCGTCACCATCACCGGCGATATCAACGTGATTGGCAAGGCCGCTTTAGCGGTAATGAAGGACGGCGCTATTCTGGCCAACAGCGGCCACTTCGACGTCGAGATAAACCTGCCCGCGCTGAAAGCTATGGCGAAGAGCCAAAGGCAGATTCGCCCCTTTGTCGAGGAGTACGCCCTCAAGGACGGGCGGCGCCTCTACCTGCTGGCGGAGGGCAGGGTGGTGAACCTGTCCGCCGCCGAGGGACACCCCGCCGCCGTCATGGACATGAGCTTCGCCAACCAGGCGCTCGGCCTGGAGCATTTAGTTAAGAACAAAGGTAAGCTCAAGACGGCGGTCTATCCCGTCCCCGAAGCCATCGACCGGCAGGTCGCCCGCCTCAAGCTTAAATCAATGGATATTAACATCGATACCCTGACCCCGGAGCAGGAGAAATACCTGTCCAGCTGGGAGCAGGGTACCTAGCAAAGGAGAGCCATGCCAACCAGTTTCAGCAGTTCGCCCGCCTATATGCTAACCTCAGAATCGGTCACCGAGGGCCACCCCGATAAGCTCTGCGACCAGGTGTCGGACGCCATACTGGACACCATCCTCAAACAGGACCCCTACGCCCGCGTCGCCTGCGAGACGGCGGTAACCAACGGCCTCATCATCGTCTTGGGCGAGATTACCACCAGTTGCTACGTCGAAATCCCTCAGGTCGTGCGCGAGGTCGTCAAGGACATCGGCTACACCCATCCCGAATACGGCTTCGACTACCAGTCCTGCGGGGTAATGGTCTCCATCAAGGAGCAGTCCAGAGACATCGCACTGGGCGTGGACAAGTCTCAGGAAGCCAAAGAGGCTTCCAGCAACGGGCTGGATAAAGTCGGCGCCGGCGACCAGGGCATGATGGTCGGCTTCGCCTGTAACGAGACGCCGGAGCTGATGCCCCTCCCCATCGCCCTGTCCCACAAGCTTTGCCGGCGTCTGGCCGAAGTGCGCAAGGACCAGACCCTAACCTACCTTCGCCCCGACGGCAAGTCCCAGGTGACCGTGGAGTACGCCAACGGCGCTCCAAAGCGAATCGACAGCATCGTCATCGGCGCCCAGCATAACCCCGACGTCAGCCAGGAGCAGATAAGAAAAGACGTTATCGAAAAGGTCATCAAGCCAATCGTCCCCGCCAAGCTCATGGACGATAAGACGATGTATTATGTCAACGCCACCGGGCGTTTCGTCATCGGCGGACCCGTCTCCGATACCGGC
>JASFHK010000025.1:0-5569 GCA_050123275.1 Dehalococcoidia bacterium | reverse complement strand
TCTTCTCGGTGCAACCCCAGTCAACCAAGGCCGCCGTCGCCGAAATCGAGCGCTGCGCCAAGGCGGGGTTAAGGGGGGTGGGCGAAATCAGGCCCGATTTACAGCTATTCGATTTGGACGACGAGTCGGTGGTGGCGCCCTTCGTCGAGGCGCTCATCGAGCATAATCTGATACTGCTCACCCACGCCTCGGAGCCGGTGGGGCACAGCTACCCCGGCAAGGGCGGCGTCACCCCCGATGTCCTCTACCCCTTTATCGCCAACCACCCCGAGCTGACCCTCGTTTGCGGCCACTGGGGCGGCGGGCTGCTCTTCTACAACCTGATGCCCGAGGTCAAGGAGGCGATGGCAAACGTCTATTTCGACACGGCGGCTTCCCCCTTTCTTTACACCCCCGAGGTCTACCGCCAGGGCATCAAGCTGGCCGGCGCCGACAAGATTCTCTTCGGCAGCGACTACCCGCTGATGTCGCCGCGCCGCCTGCTCGACGAAATCGAGTCGCTGGAGCTGGACGAGGACAACAAAAACCTGATGCTCTCCGGCAACGCTTTGAGGCTGCTCGGCATCAAGAGTCAGGCTTAGCCCATGGATTTACGCTGTTTTATCGCTATTGAGCTCCCCGAAGAGGTTAAAAAGAGTTTGAGGGAATTACAGTCGCGGCTCAAGGCGCAGAGCCAGGCGCCGGTGAAATGGGTCGAGCCGTCTAACATTCACCTCACCCTCAAGTTCCTGGGCAACGTGGCCACCGATAGAGTGGACGCCATCGCCGCGGCCATGAGCGGGGCGACCCAGGGAACGGGCCCCTTTTCCCTCGATGTCAGCGAGCTTGGCGTTTTCCCCAACCCGAAACGGGTGCAAATCGTCTGGGTGGGCCTGGGCGGCGGGCTGGAAAAGCTGGGCGCACTGCAGGAACGTATTGAGGGGGCCATGGGAAAGCTGGGCTTTCCCCCCGAAAAGAGGCGTTTTACCCCCCACCTGACGCTGGCCAGGCTGCGCGACCGCGCCACCCCAACCGAACGGGAAAAACTAGGCCGGCTCATCGCCGAAACCGGCTTAGACAGCGCCCGCAGCTTCGGCGTTGACAGCGTCGTTTTGATGAAGAGCCAGCTCACCCCGCAGGGTCCCATCTACAGCCGTTTAAGCGCCGCCAAGCTCTGAACAAACCTTGCCAACCACCAGAGCATGGTGTATACTTCTTTTCCAGATATACTCCATTGGTTGGGAGGAGGACTTCATGGAACACATAAGTTTCCCCAAATGCCTGAAATGCAATTCCGGAGAACTGGTGCCCTTATCCGACTTCGGCAGTCAGGGGGCAGCAATTCACTACAAAGCATGGGTTTGCACCAATCCCGATTGCGGCTTCAACCTCAAAATCAGGAACGGTGACGTCTATGTAAACGAACCCATTATCAGCGGGACGCTGCACAACCCGCGCTCCCGCTAAGGTCCGAGCTCCTACCCAATAGTTTTGGCTGGTGCGGAAGTGCTCCCTCGGTTAACCAAACTCAAGGGGATAGCACTCGACCTGTTGTTTCCACGCTGGTGTGTTGGCTGTGGAAGGGAGGGAGATTTTATCTGCTCCACCTGTTCCCGGTCGCTGGCCCGCATCAATCCCCCCCTCTGTCCCCGCTGCGGGCGCCCCCAGCTTAACAACGTAATCTGCCCCGTCTGCGTCGGCTGGCAGGCCTCGATCGACGGCATCCGCGCCCCCTTCCGCTTCGACGGCGCCATCCGCCGCGCCATCCACGAGCTCAAGTACCGTAATTTGAGGGCCATCGCCCCGTTGCTGGGACAATGGCTCAACGATTACCGGGCGGCCAACCAGCTTCCCGGCGAGGTGCTGGTGCCGGTGCCGCTGCACCGCAAAAGGCTGCGGGAGCGGGGCTACAACCAGTCGCGGTTGCTGGCTCTGGAGATGGGCAAGCTCAGCGGGCTGCCGGTGATTGACGGATGCCTGGTGCGGGAGCGCAACACCGCTCCCCAGGCGCGCACCGCCAACGTCAACCAGCGGCGGGAAAACGTCGCCGACGCCTTTATTTGCCGCGACCGCCGCCTGGAAGACAAAGCGGTACTGCTTATTGACGACGTGGCCACCTCGGGCGCCACCCTCGACGCCTGCGCCCGGGCGCTGAAAACCAGCGGCACCGGCCCGGTATGGGGCCTAGCGCTGGCCAAGGAAATAAAAGAAACAGGGCAAGGAGGCTAAAGAAAATGGAGCTAAAGATAACGGCCAAGAACGTGGAACTGACTGACACCGTGCGCCAGCTCATCGAAAAGAAGCTGGGCAAGCTCGACCGCCACCTGCCCGACATCAGGGACTACAAGGTTGAAATCGCCCGCGACAAGGCCAAGGCGACCAAGGAGCATTTCGTCGTCCAGGTAACCATCGACAGCCACGGCACGCTGCTGCGCGGGGTGGAGCGGGGGGAAGACTTACCCGCCGCCGTCAAGAAGGTGGGCTCGGTAATCAACCGCCAGATAGAGCGCTACAAGGGCAAGCTCTACGATAAGGGGCGGGGCACCTCGCCCAAGGACAAAATAGCCGAAGAGCCTTTGCCGTGGGGCAAGGTGGTCAAGGTCAAGCGCTTCAACGTCAAGCCGATGTCGCCCGCCGAAGCCATCGACCAGATGGAGCTTTTAGGGCACGATTTCTTCCTCTTCTTCAACGCCGAGAGCGATAAGCTCAACCTGCTCTACCGCCGCCGCGACGGCGATTACGGGCTTATCGAGCCCGAGATGGGCTAAAATAACCTTGACAAGCCCGCCGGCTTTGACTATGATACACTGGCTTGAAAACGATGCCGAAAGCAAAAACCGCTAAAAAATCCACCGCGCGCCGGAACCTATATCTGGCCCTGACCATAGTCTTTTTCCTGGCTATCATCGCCGTCTTCGTCCTCGACGGCTACATGGGCATCTACGACACCGTCACCGTAACCGCCGGCGAGCGGGAAAACACCGTAGAACCCGACCAGTGGCTGCACGAAGATTACAGCTATTACACCTGGGTTGAGTCGGGGGAAAAGCTCTATTTCCATTACGAGCTGGCCAACCGCCGCTTCACCAGCTACGAGGACCATATCGAGGCGGCCGTCTGGTTCGGCGGGGAAAAACAGGAAGTCTTACTAAATGAGTCGGTATCGCTGGGCGCTTTTGAGGAAGAGGAGTTCAGCTGGGCGGTGGACCCCGCCACGGTCCGCCCCTACCAGACCTCCGCCGACTATGACATAGAGTTCTCGGTAATCATCATGCGGGGTGGGGTCGAGCTGCGCACCGTGGTGCACGCCTCTTTCCCCAAGCCCAGTGTCGAATAAGGGGAAACGCTTATCATGAAGCTGGAATACGTATTATTCGGTTTCGGAATCATCCTCTGCCTGGCCGGCGTCGGCTACCTGGCCGCCCAGTACGTGAAATATCTCTCGGAGTGGGGGCAGCTGGTCGCCCTGCTGCTGACGGTAGGCATGTTCACCTGCATGGGTAAGTATTTCAAGGAGGTAGGATGGTAAGCGCCATACTGGTCGTACTGGCCATCATTGCCTCGCTGGGGCTTATCGCCTGGCTCATCGTGCGGGCGATAAAGCACCGCACCTTCAGCGCCCACACCGTCGCCTACTCGCTGGCCATCCTGGCCGGCGTCTTCAGCTACGCCTTTTTCCTGAGCATGGAGCTGCCGCAGCTGCTCAAGATAGTTTTCTCTATTTTGCTCGGCGCCGCCCTCATCTTCCTGGCCGCCTATCTCCAGCTGCGCCGGCAGCGCAAGTCGTAGTCTCACGCCGGGGTAAAACGACGCCGCACTACGCTGTTTTCAGAACCGCTATGGGCTGGGTGGGGGTCTTGGGCTCCGCCGAGGGTCTGGCCGCCGTCAGCCTGCCGCAGCCTTCCACCGGCGAAGCCGAAAGGCGGCTGGGCGATATAAAGAACGCCACGCTTTCCGAAAAACCCTTCCGGGACACAATAGCCCGCCTGAAAAGTTACTTCTCCGGAAAGAAAATAACCTTCCCCGAAAAGCTCGACCTGTCCGCGGCCACCGCCTTCCAGCGCCAGGTCTGGCGCCTCACCCGGAGCGTCCCCTACGGGGAGACGCGTAGCTACGGCTGGGTGGCCCTTAATCTGGGCAAAAGCGGCGCGGCGCGGGCGGTGGGACAGGCCTTAGCCCGTAACCGTCTGCCCGTTATCATCCCCTGCCACCGCGTGGTGGGGGAAGGGGGTTTGGGCGGATACAGCGGCGGGGTGGGGGTGAAAGCGTCGCTGCTCCGCCTCGAAACCTTATCGTTGTCGAAGACTAGCTGATGTCGACGGTGAATACCTTGGTTTCCCCGACACTGCCGCCTTCCCAGTCCTGCTTATAGGTGAGGGTTACCTCGGTATCGCCCGCCTTAAGCGCCTTGAATTGGAAGTACTCGACGCCGCCGGCGCCGACCATTTCTCCGTCCGTCTCGTCAGGCTCGTAAGTCTGGTCCACCAGCTCCAGCATGGTTTCGTCGTAGTCCTCCACCCAGCTGTAGCCCGTGGTGGGGTTGGAACCGAGGGCGATGATAAATTCGTCGCCTACCTTGGCGTCTATGGTTTGCCCGGCGTCGTCGTAGGTCTTCACCGTCGAGCAACCCGCCACCAACCCCAGCGTCAGCACCGCCACCACCAGAAGCATCAAAATCCTTTTCATATATCCTCCTTTTTGCTTGCCTTTTCGTCAGCCTATATAACGGGCTCAAAAGCAAAAGGTTAGCCTCTATTTATCTTTTTGTCAAGGGCGCCAGTGCCACTCCGGGGGCAAAACCTTGGCGCGATAGAGCCGCCGCTTGGCCTCGGAGACCCCTTTCAGCTTCAAATCGAGGAAGTCTCCCTCGTATTTTTCGATTAAACCCTCCACGGCGAAGCTATAGTACCGGTTCTCGCCGATGATAATGTGGTCCAAAACCCTTATCTGCATGATGCCGCCGGCGAAGACCAGGTCGCGGGTAAGCTGCTGGTCGCTGGGGCTGGGCTCGGGGTTGCCCGAGGGGTGGTTATGCACCAGAATCAGCGCCACGGCGCTGCGGCGGATGGCGCTTTCCATCACCTCGCGCGGGGAGACGGCTCCCCGGTCCACCGTGCCTTGAGCCAGGTCGGCGGTATCGATAATCTGGTTCTGGCTGTTCAGGTAGATGGCCTTGAAGACCTCTTTCTTGAGGTCGCGCATGGAGTGGTAGAGGTAGTCGAAAATCTCCTGCGCCGATTTGTAGGCGGGCTTGTCCACCATTTTCTGTTTGAGAAACTCGCGGGCGACCTCGGAAACGAGCCGGATGCCCAGGGCGTTGTTGGGGCCGATGCCCTCTACCTGCTCTAGCTCCTCGGCCGAAGCCGCCAGCACCCCCCGCAGGCTACCGAAGCGCTTGAGGGCCGCCTTGGCCAGCGGCTTACAATCGCGCCGCGGCGAGGCCAGGGTGAGCAGAAGCTCGACGATTTCGTAGTCGTGGAAGCCGTCCAGCCCCGAGCGGGCGAACTTCTCCCGCAACCGCTGGCGGTGTCCCGCCGACGCTTCTTCTTCCATCAGCGTCCCCTCCGACTAGTTGGTGGTTACCTTTAGC
>JASFHK010000024.1:0-6365 GCA_050123275.1 Dehalococcoidia bacterium | reverse complement strand
TCAGGTACGGGATGGCCCAGCTTCATCCGGCCTCTCAAAGCCGGCAACATATTAGAAATAGAGGATAGCAGCTATGGTACGACCAGGATTGAGGTAAGGAGCCGGTACGCTGATTCCCACCTCGGCCATGTCTTCAACGATGGCCCGCCTCCGACGGGAAAACGTTACTGTATAAACTCCGCTGCTTTGCGCTTCATTCCAAGGGAAAAGCTGGAGGAGGAAGGGTACGGAGAATACAACCAGCTTTTCGAGAATATGGGAATTACGTTAAATAATAGCTGATTCTGCGATTCATAAGCAGCGGCTCGAACCCACCCGCTGCCAGGTTTTTTTATGTCTTCCAAGTCCTCCTTTTAAATTTCGCTTTTCTAATCACAGCCGTCAACATAATCAGTAGTCTGTGACGCATCTTCCGCTAAACTGTTTAGTGTGTCTCATGCCAAATAGTATGCCGCCCGGACGGTCTACCGGCCTACCAATGAAAACTTTCTATTTATGTTGACAATAAAAATAACTTATGCTAGGATTCTCCGGATACGGCTTGCTACATTTTAGCCTTTTTTGTTATCAAAGGCTCAAGAAAGTCGTTCGGGGACGCTCGAAACTCTAGAGAACATAGACACTCGCCTAAAAAGACAGGAATTCTGGTCCGGTGGGGAAAAGGGGGGAACGGGTAAATCCCCTTTACTTAGCTTCCTTAACGAATTAATCCCTATTAAGGCAAGTAATAGAGCGAGAGGGAGACAAGCTATGACTGAAGCAGATTCTAGTATTCTGGAAGGGCTGGCTAACTCGGTAATCGAGATGGCCGAGAAGAAAGCGGTACGGCTGTGCGAGGAAGCACTCCAGAACAATATCGACCCCTATCTGGCAATTAGTCAGGGGCTGGCGCGGGGTATGGAAGTAATGGGCCAGGGATACGAAAAGGGCACCTGTTTCGTCCCCGAGCTGCTGCTGGCTTCGGACGCCATGTACGCCGGCATGAACGTGCTAAGGCCGCACCTGAAGGTAACCAAGGACTCGGCTAACTACAAGGTCGTCATCGGGGTAACTGAGGGAGATACCCATGACATCGGCAAGAACCTGGTTAAGATTATGCTTGAGGCCGACGGTTTCCAGATGATAGACCTGGGCGCCGACGTACCGCTTAACCGCTTCGTGGAGACGGCCGTGGCCGAAAAGGCGGATATGATTTGCCTGTCCAGCCTGATGAGTACGACTATGCTGAGAATGGCCGACTTTATCACCATGCTCTCGGAAGAGGGCGTTCGGGAGAGGTTCAAGGTGATGGTGGGCGGGGCCTGCGTGTCGCCGTCCTTCGCCCGCCGGATAGGTGCCGATGGTTATGCCCCGGACGCACTGGCTGCCGTGCGTAAGGCCCGTGCGCTGCTGGAGGCGAGATAAAAGGATAGGAGGCTCGCGGGGTGGAAATGGATGTAAAGCGAAGACTTTTAGCCGCGCTGGACGGGGAAGCCAAGGGTGACCCGCCGGTGATATGCCCCGGCGGCATGATGTCCATGTCCTGCCGGGAGGTGGGGGAAAGGAACGGCGATATCTGGTTGGAGGCACATACCAGCCCGACCATGATGGCTAGGCTGGCGACGGATATGGCGGAGGCTACCGGCTTCGAGAACGTGGGGGTGCCTTTCTGCGTCACGGTAGAAGCGGAGGCACTGGGGGGCTTTGTTGATTACGGGAGCGCCAGGGTGGAACCCCGCATCACGGATTTCGTCCTGGAATCCCCCGGCCAGCTTAGCAAAATAGCTTTTCGCGGCACCGATGCCAGCGGCAGGATGCCGGTAGTGCTGGAAGCGATTTCCATGCTGAAGGAGAGGCAAAGCGACCTTCCCGTTGTCGGCAACCTGACGGGGCCGATAAGCCTGGCCAACTCCCTGATGGACCCCAATGCCTTCCTGCGGTTGATGATTCGGGATAAGCCGTTCACCCGCGACTACATGGAGTTGTTAACGGAGGCCATCGCTGCTTTCGGTGAAGCGGAGGCCAAGGCCGGGGCCGATGTCATCTCGATAGGCGACCCGACGGCATCGGGAGATATTCTGGGCACGGATCTGTTCGAGGAGTTCGCCTTGCCGTCCATGCAGCGAATCGTGAGCCGAATCAAAAAACAGGGAGCCAGAACCATCCTGCACATCTGCGGTAACATCAAGCCCATCCTCAGCTACATGAAGGCCACCGGCGCCGACGCCCTCAGCTTCGACGCCGCGGTGCCGATTAAGATGGCGCGCAGCGCGGTGGGTGACTGGGCACTGATGGGCAACGTGAGCACCTTTCTTCTAGCCGGGGGGCCGCCCGATTCCATAACCAGAGCCACCCGCCGGGTTATCCGGGAAGGCATCGACATCGTCTCCCCGGCCTGCGGCTTGAGCACCGGCACGCCGGCCGCCTATGTTAAAATCATGACTGACGCCGTAAGACAATATCGCTTAGAAAAGCAAGAGGCATCCTGACGACGATGAGCAAAGAACATACCGTTATTTTCCAGCCGTCCGGCAGGAGCGGTCTGGTGGCGGCGGGCCAGAGCCTTAAAGAAGCCTCGGTCAGGCTGGGAGTTGACATCGAGGGTGGATGTGGGGCGCAGGCGACCTGCGGCCAGTGTCTGGTGCGCGTTGTGTCCGGGAGCTTCGACAAATACGGCATAAGCTCGGGCACGGACAGCCTCTCTCCCCTGGCAGAATCGGAGAGGCAGTTTATCAGCCCGGCGGAAGAGGCCGAGGGGTACCGCCTGGCTTGCCAGGCTAAAATATGCGGGGACGTCGTTGTTTTCGTACCGGAGGCAAGCCGGCTGGGGAAGCAGGTGGTGCGCAAGGACGCCGGCGATATAGCTATTGCTATCAATCCGGCCGTGAAACTCTATTATCTTGAGCTGCCCCCGGCCTCACTGGAAGACAATGAGGCGGACTGGGAACGGCTGCAACGCGGGCTAGAGGCTGAATATGGCCTGAAAAACCTGACCATAGACAGCCCGGCTTTGGCCGCTTTGCCGCCGCTGCTGCGTGAGAGCGACTGGAAACTGACGGCTTTTGTCCGGCAGGGACAGGAAGTCATCAGGGTGGCGCCGGGGAAAGTTGCCAAAGCCTACGGGCTGGCGGTGGACATCGGCACGACCACTGTCGCCGGCTATCTCTGCGACCTCGCTGACGGCAGCGTGGCCTCCACCGTATCCATGATGAACCCGCAGGTGGTTTACGGCGAGGATGTGATGAGCCGTATCAGCTACATCATGACCAACGACGATGGACTGGAGACGCTGAAGCGGACTATTACCCAAGGGCTCAACCAGCTGGTTAAGGATGCCTGTTCGTCGGCGGGAATAAGACCCGAGGATATCGTGGACATGACCGTGGTAGGCAACACTTGTATGCATCATGTTTTCCTCGGTATCGACCCGCAGTTCATCGGCAAAGCACCCTTCGTGCCCGCTCTACGCGGCCCGCTGGATGTCAAGGCGCGTGACCTCGGCATTAACATCGCCGGAGGTACTTACGTCCACGTGCTGCCCATCGAGGCCGGCTTCGTCGGTGCCGACAACGTGGCGGTACTGCTCGCCGCCGAGCCCCAAAACCGGGACGAACTGGAACTTATCATCGATATCGGCACCAACGGCGAGTTGGTGATGGGCAACCGTGAGCACCTTATCGCCTGCTCCTGTGCTACTGGCCCGGCTTTGGAAGGGGCCGAGATTAAGCACGGGATGCGCGCCGTTCCCGGCGCTATCGAGAGAATCGCTATCGACAGGGAAACGAAAGAGGCGCGCTTTAAGGTCATCGGGGAGGATAGCTGGAGCCCCGACAAAAAAGACCTGGGCGCCAAGGGCATCTGCGGCTCAGCCATCATCGATATCCTCCCCCAGCTTTTCGGGGCCGGCATCATCGATAAGACGGGGCGCTTTGCGGCGGAGCTAGACTCGCCGCGTTTCCGGGTGGTTGGCGACGTGGCCGAGTTCGTCATCGCCTGGGCCGAGGAGACTTCAATCGGGCGGGACATCACTATCGGACAGAAGGACGTGAGAGCCATTCAGCTGGCCAAGGCGGCGATGTACGCCGGTGCCAAACTTATGATGCAAAAACTGGGCGTGGGGAAAATTGATAGAGTCAAGCTGGCCGGCGCCTTCGGTAGCTATATCGACCCGCTTTCGGCGGCCCGGCTGGGATTGTTCCCGGACTGTGACCTCAAGGCGGTCTCGGCAATAGGTAACGCCGCCGGCGACGGCGCCCGGGCGGCCTTGCTGGATATCGAAAAGCGGCGCCAGGCCGAAGCCATCAGCCGGCGGGTGGACTACCTGGAGCTGACCCGCGCCCCCGGCTTTGAGAGGCTGTTCGCCGAGGCGATGTGGTTGCCGCACATGAAGGATGATTTTCCGCACCTGGGGTAAGACGCGTAACCGACCGCCGGTGTGTTAGAAGTGAGAGGATTGAAATGAAAGCGATTGACCTGGAACATCTGGAGAACCTGCGGCTGGAGAGTATCAGCCAGGCAGTGGCGGCCAAGGAAAAGGGGGCTAAAATCGTCGGCCTTTACTGTACCTACTGCCCCCGGGAGCTTGTCATCGCCGCCGGGGCAATGCCCTTCGGGCTGTGCGGTACCAGAGAGGTGACTGCGGAAACCGAGTTGCCCCGCAATCTGTGTCCGTTGATACAATCATCCTACGGCTTGGCCGTCGCCAACCAGTGCCCCTATTTCGAGATTGCCGACCTCATTATCGGTGAAACCACCTGCGACGGCAAGAAAAAGATGTTCGAGATAATGGACAGTAAGGGCTTAAACGATATCTACGTGATGAACCTGCCCCAGATGCCATCTGAGGCGGCCTCGCTGCAGCTCTGGATTGAAGAGCTTAAGAGGCTGAAGAGCTACCTGGAGACAAAGTTCGAAGTGGTAATCACCGACCGAGCCCTCCGGGAGGCGATACATTTCACCAACGAGGAAAATCGCTCCCGAAAGAGGCTGTTCGACCTGAATAAGAACGGGCGGGCGCTCATCTCGGGGATGGATATGATGACGGTAAGCTCCCAGGTCATGTTCCTGGCCGACCGCATGGAATCGGTGCGCATACTTGATGAGCTGGTGGATGAAATCGAGGCCGACGCCCTATCCGCCGCAGAGAATAGTTCGCCCAAGCGAATCCTGCTGACGGGCACGCCGGTGGGTATCGGCAGCGAGAAGGTAATCAGGCTGGTGGAAGAGGGTGGAGGGATAGTGGTGGCCATGGAAAACTGCAGCGGCTACAAAACCGTGGACTTAAATATCGACGAGGCCGACCCGTCCGACCCGCTGCTGCTCATGGCGCAGAAATACCTGAAGACCCCCTGCTCCGTCATGTCGCCCAATAAAGGGCGGCTGGAGCTGCTCAAAACAATGATACGGGATTTTCAGGTCGAAGGGGTTATCGACCTGACCTGGCAGGCCTGCCTGACCTACAGTGTCGAATCGTACTTCGTCTCCGAGATGGTGCAAAACGAGCTGGGGCTTCCCTTCCTGCAAATAGACACCGATTACTCCCAGTCGGACCTGGAAAGGCTGCGGGTGCGCATCGAGGCCCTCCTGGAGATGATGTAGTTCAAGCCATCAAGCGTTTCGGCTATACCTGTTAGCGTTGCCACGGCGTTTGGCTAGATTCCTCATCGTTAATGTTACCCGTTCAACAATCCATCTTTTGGTTCAACTGGGAAATAGTCCACCGCAATGTGGCACAACCGGCCCAAAGCAAGCATCGCGCAGACGCGATTCGGCATATCTCATTATAGTGGAGCGCTATCGTAATTTTTAAACTACTCCCCAAAAGTGCTATAATTCCAAATAGACATTGATTGGCTTTGGGAAAGTGCAGTTCCATCTCAACATGACCTGCGTTTTGGCATGATGAAAAGAGCCACCTTAATTAAGGGGAATAGCCACCAAGGAAGCCGTTTCCCCGCGGCTTTTAATGCACTATATAGCGGCGTTATATAAGGAAAAAAGACAGGAGGTTCCAGTGAAGGATATAATATTTAATTTCGAGTACCTTGCCCCTAAAACGGTTAAGGAAGCGCTGAAGTTGCTTTCCAAATATGACGAAGACGAACGTAAGATAATCGCCGGCGGGCAATCTTTAAACATCTTAATGAAACAAAGATTGGTTACGCCTAAATACCTGATCGACATCAAAGGTGTATCGGAGCTGGATTACATCAAGTTCGATAAAAAAGAGGGTCTGAAAATCGGGGCCCTCACCACGCACCGGTCTATCGAAACATCACCGGTAATCAAAAAAGAGTGCCTGGTGTTACGCGAGATGGAAAACAACGTATCCTCGGTGGAAACTCGAAACTGGGGTACCATCGGCGGCAACGTTTGCCACGGCGACC
>JASFHK010000023.1:0-9337 GCA_050123275.1 Dehalococcoidia bacterium | reverse complement strand
ATAGGGAGGGTCTTGGGTGGGAATGAAAAACGTTGGATGACAGAGCGGGGTGGGGATGGGCAGTCAAAAACTCCTGTGTTATAATCTAGCCAGAGAAAATGCCCAAACGCCTGAATCTTGCCAGAGAAATCGAAAAACAGCTCCCGTCCGAGCTGGTCAACTTCATGTGGATGGCGGGCGAAATCGCCCACACCCGCGGCGAAAAGCTCTACCTGGTGGGCGGGGTGGTGCGCGACCTCATGCTGGGGCAGCCCAACCTAGACCTCGACCTGGTGCTGGAAGGCAACGCCATTGAGCTGGCCAAACAGCTTAAGAAAAGCGTCAACGGCAAGCTGACCACCCACACCCGTTTCAACACCGCCAAGCTGGAGTGGGACCAATGGAGCGTTGACCTCGCCACCGCCCGCACCGAGACTTACGAAAAACCGGGGGCGTTACCCAAAGTCACCCCCGGCTCTCTGGAAGAAGACCTGACCCGCCGCGACTTCACCGTCAACGCCATGGCGCTGGGCCTGAACCCCGGGCTTTACGGCCAGCCCGTCGACCCGTTGGGCGGGCGCGACGACCTCAAGAACAAGCTCATCCGCGTCCTCCACGAAAAGAGCTTCACCGACGACGCCACCCGCATCTGGCGCGCCCTGCGCTACGAACAGCGCTTCGACTTTCACCTGGAGAAGAAGACGCTGGGCTACCTCAAGCGCGACCTGGATATGCTCAAGACCATCAGCGCCGACCGCACCCGCTACGAAATCGAGTGTATCTTAAAAGAGCCTTTACCGGAGAAGGTGTTCATGCGCGCCGCCGGGCTGGGAGTTTTGCCCCACCTTTTCCCCGGTTTGAGGGGCGACGGCTGGCTCAAGGAAAAGTTCGAAAAGGCGCGCGAGCTTAGCGCCCCGGAACCGCCCGAACCCGGCCTTTACCTGGCGATACTGGCCTACCCGCTGGCCAAGGATGAGACCGAGCGCTTTATCTCCCGGCTGCGCCTGCCCAAGGCGCAGGCGCAGCTGCTGCTCGATACCGCCGCCCTCAAGAGCAAGATGCGCCTGCTCTCTACCCCCGGCCTTTCCCCCAGCGGCGTCTTCCGCCTGCTGGAAGCCTACTCTTCACCGGCCATGGTAGCTAACTCGGTGGCCACCGAGTCTCCCACCGCCGCCCAGAACATCCACCATTATCTGACCCGGCTCAAATACATCGAAATCGCGCTCAGCGGCGACGACCTGATAAAAATGGGCGTGACCACGGGGCCCGAAATCAGGGAGATAATGGAGCGTCTGCAAAAGGCGCGTCTGGACGGCGAGATTGACTCCAAGCAGGACGAAATAGAGCTGGTCAAAAGCTGGCTGACCGCTAAAGATTAACCCCTGAAATCACCGGACAAAAAGGGGGTGTTTACAATGACTCCTGCCGAAGCCTACCAAATTCTCCTCCAGCGCCAGATAAACGAAGACCGCATCGTTGTCGAAAGAACCAACATGTTCCTGCTGGCGACCGCCTTCCTCTTCGTCGCCTTCGTCACACTGCTAGACCCCGACATGACCGCTCCCATTATCGAGTTGTTGCGTATTATCTTACCGATAGTGGGTATCTTCCTGGCTTTTCTTTTATTTTGCTTCAACCAGTCCGCCTCCATCGCCCTCACCTTCTGGCACATCGGGCAGCGCAAAATAGAAGAAGAGGCAGCGGAGTTCGACTACATGAGGAGTTACGAACTCACTCCCCACATAGACGAAGACGCCGTTATGAACGGTGAAAAGGAGTGGGGAAGAGACAAAGCCAACCGGCTGATACTGGTCCCCGTAGCCAAACCAAAAAGATGGTGGCAAAAACGGCTGTTACGCAACAAGGCTATATATAGAATATATATCCCTCTAACCTTCGTTGCGATATGGGTGGCTTCACTGGTAGTAGCTATCGTCAGCTAAGCTACTTCACCTCGAAAAACTTTTTCCGGGGCGCGCCGCAGATGGGGCATCTGTCGGGGGCTTCACCGGCCACGGTGTTGCCGCAGACCTCGCAGACGTAATAAGGCTCCGCCTTCATTTCCTTAGCCGCCTCGAGCCTTTCCAGCGCCTTCTGGTACAAGTCGTGGTGAATCTTCTCCACGGCGTTGGCGTAGCTGAAGCTGATTTCCGCCCGCTTTTGCCCCTCTTCCTTAGCCTTCTCGATAAAAGCAGGGTACATCTCGGTGTACTCGTATTCCTCCCCGCTGATAGCTTCTTTCAGATTTTCCGCCGTCGAGTTGATGCCGCCCAGCACCGTCAGGTGGTTGCGGGCGTGTATCGTTTCCGCCGCCACCGCCGCTCGGAAGAGCCGCGCTATCTGGTGGTGCCCCTCGCTCTCCGCCTTATCGGCGAAATACTGGTAGCGCCGGCTGGCCTGGCTTTCGCCGGCAAAAGCCTCTTCAAGATTCTTCTCGGTGTCAGCCAAAATAGCACCTCCGCTTATTTAGTTTTTTTCCGCTTCGTCTGCCAGGGCGTGTAGTCCCGGTCGATAATAAGCCCCTTCTTTTCCTCGCCCGCCTTGCTCACGTCCGTCTTGAAGCGGGGTATCGTCTTCACTATGCAAAACACGGGCAGGGCTATGGAATAGATGATGACGCTCAGCTCTCCGCCGAAGGCCCAGACGATAAAGGGGAAAAAGAGGAAGCCGAAAATCGACGAAAGCCTCACGTTGCTGGTAAAAACGATTCCCAGCAGCATGATGCCGAAGCTGATGGCGAAAGGTATCGGCGAAAACACCACCAGCACCCCCATCGTCGTCGCCAGCCCCTGCCCGCCGCGGAATTTAAGCCAGACCGGCCAGTTGTGCCCGGCCACTGCCAGAAAGCCGGCGGTGAAGGCCCAGTAAAGGTGGAGCCCCAGCCACTGGGCGACGAGCACGGCCAGCGCCCCCTTGCCCATGTCGGCCAGGAGCACGATGATACCGGGCAACGGCCCTATCTCGCGCATGGTGTTGAGCGTGCCCATGTTTCCGCCGCCCACCTGCCTGATGTCCACCCCCTTCAGCAGCCGCCCGGCGATATAGGCGAAGGGGACGGAGCCAAGCAGGTAGGCAATAACGAGCGCCAGCACGATAAATCCCGCCACGTCAACTCCTTAATTGATTCTAACAAAACTAATTCGTTTGTTCTGCTTGTTTCTTTGGTTGTGGAAAATCTCCAAACGTAATAATAGCTATCACTACAAACCACACAAAACCAAAGACATATACTATGTTATGTATCGTCGGCCAATCTATTACCCCAAATAACGTTCCCTCTATAGGAATGACCGATAAACCTTGCAGCCAACTACCAAGATAAACTAACAAGAAGATTTGCCAATACATATATTTATATTTTGGGTTCTTTATTCGATTATCAAACTCAACCGCGCATTGTTTCCAAAAAACCGAAACCATGAAAGCAAAAGATGCCAGAAGAGCAACAACTCCAAGAACTACCCACAATACGTTAAAAATATCCGTAGGCACGGTAGGTATTAACCAAATTATTAACAATATGATTAAGCAAAAGAAGCATCGTACTAAATATGATACGGCTTTAAAACAACATGTTCCTACGGAACCCATAAGCTTACGTTTACGCCAAACACTCCTCCATATAAAAAAACCAGCAACTAAAACTACTAAGGGTATCAGAATAAACCACGGTTTATCATAAAAGAATTGATGAGGAAGAGGTACAAACTGAAATACTACGATTTCCTCGATAGGCTTCAAGCCAAATAACAGCAAGCCGAAAATCAACAACAAAGTCCCATGAACAACCATTTCCCCGCTTAGCTCGTGAAGTACTTTATTACCCATGAGGCCCCCCCTTAGCCAAGTAGTATCACGAAACCCTATTATATCCTATCTATCGAGGAAAGCGTCTCCGCAAGGTAGCAACGCAGCCCCTGGTCCTTGCACCTCTGGTAGAGGTCTTCGGCTTTAGCCTTGTCGTCGAGCATGGTGAACATGGTCGGCCCCGAGCCGGCCAGCCGCACTTTGGTGGCGCCCAGCTTCTCGAAGTGCTCTTTATAGACGATGAGCTTGGGGAAAAAATTGAGAGCGACATTCTCGAAGGTATTAAAGAGCATAGAGTCATCCACCTCCCCCCGCGTCAACCCCGCCACCATCCGGTCGGTGATACGCCCGTCGGTATAATGGCCGGGTTCCAGCTGCGCGTAGAGCCGCTTGGTCTTGCCCGCCAGCGGCGGCAGCGGCGGCACCAGCAGGACGACCTGGCGGCGGGGCAGTGAAGGCAGCGGGGCCACCTTTTCCCCCTTTCCCTCCACCAGCGCCGTGGCTCCGTAAAGGAAAAAACCGACGTCGGAGCCTAATCTCGGCGCCAGCTCCAAAAGCCGCGCCGGTTTCAGGCCCTGGTGCCAGAGCTGGTTTAAGCCGATGAGGACGGCGGCGGCATCACTGCTGTCGCCGCCCAAACCCGCGGCGAAGGGTATTTTCTTGTCTATTTTTATCTTTGCCCCCTGCTCCGAGTGGGTTACCTCTTTGAGCAGGGCGGCGGCGCTGACCGCCAGGCTTTTCCCCGGCTCGAACTCGGGGTTGTCGCTACTAAACTCTATCTTGTCTGCCGGACTGAAACTCAGGCAATCGCACAGGTTTATGGCCTGGATGACGCTGCGGATGTGGTGAAAACCGTCGGGTCGCTTGCCCAGCACTTCCAGCGTCAGATTGATTTTGGCCGGTGCTTTAACCGTCAGCATACTTTTCCTCCGAGACCCGCCACAGCTCGGCCCATTCTTCAATGGTCAACGTCTCCGCCCGCCGCTGCGGGTCTATCTCTGCTTTACTCAACATCGCTAAGACCCTGTTCTTCTCCCGACCCAGACCTCTGGCCAGCGAGTTGGCAATCTGCTTGCGCGGGGCGGTAAAGCCCGCCCGCACCATCCCGAAAAAGCCGGCTTCGTCCACCGCCACCCTAGGCCGGGGATAAACCCTGATGCGCACTACCGCCGAGCCGACCTCGGGCGGCGGGTAAAAAGACTCCGCCGGCACGTCGGCTATTACCTCCGGCTCGCCGTAAAATTGCACGCTAACGCTCAGGGTGCTCATCTTGCCCGGTGCGGCGGCGATGGCCTCAGCCACCTCTTTTTGCACCATGACCACCATCGTTTCGGGCCTGGCCGCCGTGTCCAGAAAGTGGCGCATCACGGGCGAGGTAATGTAGTAGGGCAGGTTAGCCACCACTTTATACGCCCGCCCCTCTGCCAGCTCTTCCGGTTCGATTTTGAGCACGTCGTCGTTGACGATATTCACGTTGTTAAAGGATGCCAGCGTTGTTTTCAGCAAAGCCGCCAGCCCGTCGTCCAACTCGATAGCGACCACGCTACCAGCGCTGGCCGCCAGCTGCCGGGTCATTATGCCCAGCCCCGGCCCCACCTCCACCACCAGCTCTTCGGGCCCGAGCTCGGCGGCGGCGATTATGGTATCCAGCACTTCGCCGTTGACCAGGAAGTGCTGGCCCAAACCCTTTCTCGCCTTGAGGTCGAACCGGCGCAGCAGCCTTCTGGTCTCGGCTAAAAGCGGATTCGGGCTCTTGTCCATCGAATCAATGAGGCCGTGCACCCACCATCGACCCCGCCTAACAGCTTGCCCGTGCCAGCCAGCTCCAACCAGGTAGCCCTGCGGCACCCGGGGCTTCTATTTACCGCTGCTTCTTCTCAGACCTGACGGGATTCATAGCGCTCCGCCGCGCAGGACCCGGCCTTCAACACCGCTTAGCCAGGGTAGTCCTACCAGACAAAGGCCTCAAAGCGGGAATTCGACCTCGCTATAGCGGATTGCGAGTTCAGGGCACCGCTGGCTCCCCGTCTAGCACGACCTCACCTAAAATGCTAAACGGTGCCCTCCCCTTTGTCAACCCATACTCTAGCCACCCCGCCCCCAATTTTTCCCAAAAAGAAAAACCCCGGAGTCTCGCCCCGGGGTTTTCTTATCGTGCTGAAGTCTTTGGCAGATTTAAGTCTGCGGCTTGCCTAAGACCGCCTCGAAAAGCTCCTCGTCGATGGGGTGCCCCTCGGCAACCATCTTGCGGTATTTGATGAAATCAATGGTGTCCTTGCCGGTTATCTTCTTGGTGTTGAAAGCGCCGAAGCCGAGGAAAGCCTCGCCGGTCATGTTGATGGCCAGCCAGTAGCGATGGTCGTTCTTGTTCATATCCCAGAAGAACTTCTTCTTCTCGCGGATACCGATGATGGACTTCATCAGGCAGCCCTCGAAGAGGTTGGTGAAGGTCCAGACTATCTTATTGACCTCTTTGTCGAGCAGGGAGAGGTCAACTTCGGAGGACTTGACCAACTCGCGGGCTTTCTTGGCCTCATCGCCGCCGAGGAACTCGCCGTAGACGATCTCGCCGTCCTTGACGTAGCTGTCGGTATATACCTGCGGGTTGCGGATGAACTTGCCGCCCTGCTTGAGGACGGGAACCACCTTGCTGATGTAGTTCTTGCGGTGCATCTTGTAGGCGCTCCACATCTCGCAGGAGACACAGTTCCACATGGCGTCCTCGCTGGTCAGCGCCCAGGGCAAAAAGTCGGAAGAGCCGCCCACCGGCGCCGAGCCGTGGCGGGGACCCGCCTGCCCGAAGATAGCCAGATCGGAAGCCACGCCGATGTCGCAGGCGCCGCCGATTTCCTGGCCGCCGGCCACACTCATGCCGTTGATGCGCCGGATAACCGGTTTCTGACACATCAGGATGGAGTCGACCATGCCGTTGAACAGGTCCATATACTGGCCATACTCCGTCGGCTTGGTCGAGTAGTACTCCGAGTACTCCTTGGTGTTGCCGCCCGTGCAGAAGGCGTTGTGGCCGGTGCCGGTGAAGACCACCGCCACCACGGCGCGGTTCATCTGGGCGCGGTGGAAGCCGGCGATAACGCCCTTCACCATCTCCGTGGTGTAGGAGTTATACTGGGCGGGGTTGTTCAGCGTAATCCAGGCGCTGTAAACCCCGTCCACCGGGTTACCGCTGGGGTCGATTACGGGCTTCTCCTCGTACATGGTGCAGGGAGCTTCGGTACCGAAATGCTCCATGCCCCAGATGTTGTGGTCCTTGACACCACCTTCTCTAGGCATCCAGTCTAGAGCCATTTAAAATACCTCCTAAAATGTTTTTTGTTTAAAAATCAGGGGTCAGCACTATTCTCTTGGTCAGGCCGCCCTTGTGGGCTTCTTCGTAAGCCTGGGCGATGGTGCTCATCGGCCTCGTCTCGACGAAGGGCTCGATCTGTACCTTGCCCTCCATGACCAGCTTGAGGACCTCGGGGTAATACTTGGGCAGACAGCCCCAGGAGCCCAGGATATCGGCGTCGAAAGCCATCAGGCGGGAAAGCGAGTATTCGTTCTTCTGCATGCCAAAGCCGCAGATGACCAGCTTGCCCACGAAGGAAAGCAGCTCCAGGCCGATGGCCTGGCCGGCGCCGGTGCCCGTCCACTCGAATATCTTCCAGCCGTAGTTGCCGGGAATGCCCTTCTCCTTGCAGTAAGCGCGGAACTCGTTCCTGATGTCTTTGGGCTCCTTGTCCACCGAGCTGATGACGTGGGTGGCACCGTACTCCAGCGACCTCTTCAGCTTCTCGGGATTGCGGGCGATGCCGATGACCTCTTTGGCCCCCAGCGCCTTGCAAATCTGGCCGGCGTAAACGCCCAGGCCCCCGGTAATACCGATGATAACGCAAAGGTCGCCCGGTTTGACATCGGCTCTCATCGCCGCCTGGTAAGGCGAGGTGGCCGCGTCGGCGATGACGGCGAAGTGGGAGAGGGGAACGCCCTTGCGGTCGGGGACGAAGCATAAGTCCTCGGCGGGAACGACGATGTGGCTGGAGTTACCGCCGTAGATATCCATGCTGTTGCCCGGCATCTTCTGCGCCAGGCAGCGGTTGCCCCGGCCCGAGGCGCAAATCGGGCATTTGTTACAGGGCATCACCGCCGGGATAATGACCTCTTTGCCCTCTAATTTCGGGTCGCCGGCGACCACGGTGCCGCTGATTTCGTGCCCCAGCGTCAGCGGCGGCTTGCAGACCGTGGGTACGCCGTCGTAGAAATAGCCCAGGTCGGTGTGGCAAACGCCGCAACCGGCGATTTCCACCAGCACCTCGCCGGGTTTAAGCTCGGGGACGTCGATGCTGGTCTTGGCCAGCTTACCCGGCTCCACCATCTGCCAGGTTTGGATTTTGTCCGGTATTTTCGCCATTCTTAACTGTCTCCTCCCTCAATCGATAATTAAAAAAATACGAGGGGCGCAATTCATCAATCTATCTTCCGAATTAACACCTCCTCGCTAGAGACTCTTATAGTTATAGTCTTGAAAAACGGGGAAATATGCCAACCTAGTTTAGCGTCTGAAGACGCTTCGTGTCAACAAGCGGAGCTAAAATCTGTTAAACGCCGTGGCTGAGACGCGCCACCAGCCGCATGGGCAACTTCTCCTCGACCATACGGGACTGGGTGGCGGTGACATCGTAAGGGACGCGGTAGAGCCAGAACTTGTTCTGCTCGCTGTCGTAGATGGCGTAGCTCGCCCTAGGGTCGCCGTCGCGCGGCTGGCCCACCGCCCCCGGGTTGATGATGAGCCGTTCCTTATCGGGGACGAGCTCTTTATCCGGCGCGAAGGACTTGAAGGAACAGGCGCCTCCCTCCCCGTAGCTGAAGGCGGCGGGAACGTGGGTGTGCGCCAGCAGGCAGAAGGGCGTATTGAAGTGGGCGAAGTTCTCGCGGGCGCCGCTGATGGAGAGGACGTACTCCCAGATAGGCTCGCGGGGGCTGCCGTGCACCAGGGTAAAATCGTTCTTCTTGACGACGCGCGGCAGGCTCCTGATGTAGTTTACGTCGCGCTGGTTCAGCTTGGTCGCCGTCCACTCCGAGGCGGCTATGGCGTCGGGGTTGAACTCGGCGTTGTCTATCTGCCCCACCGCCGCCAGGTCGTGATTGCCGACCACGCAGACATGGCGGGTCTGGCGCAAAAGCTCAATGCAATCGTGCGGGTCGGGCCCGTAGCCCACGATATCACCCAGGCACCATATCTCCTCCACCCCTCCCCGCTCCTTCACATCGCTCAGCACCGCCATGAAAGCAGCCAGATTAGCATGGATGTCGGCAATTATGGCGTAACGCATCTGTATTCAATAATATAGCAGCTTTTGCTGGATATGGCTAGAGGTAAACGGGCCATTTCAAGATGACCTATTCGGATTATGTCGCCTCGCCCGCTTTACCCCTCCACCCTGTTTTATATCTTTTCCCACCCACCACCCTTTTGAGGAAGGGGGGCTTCGCCCCCTTAAACCCCCATTGCCGAATGGTGGCGGGGAGGCGTAACCCCCAAGTTAAGGAGTTT
>JASFHK010000022.1:0-11529 GCA_050123275.1 Dehalococcoidia bacterium | reverse complement strand
CACCCCATTTTATATCTTTTCCCGCCCGCCACCCTTTAAGGTATAGAGGGCTTCGCCCCCTAAAACCCCCAGAAATAAGGGGTATATAGGGGTCTAACCCCTGTAGGGTGGGCATTGGGTGGGACGTAGAAACATGCGCCGAAAAGGATGGGGTAGCGAAGCTAAATCTTGTTGTTATTTAGCCTTTGTTTGCTTATAATGGTGGAAATGAAAGTGGTCTCCATCGTCGGCATGGCCGGCGCCGGCAAGTCGGACGTTTCCCGTATTTTCGAGCAAAACGGCTATACCCGTATCCGCTTCGGCGATGTCACCGACGAGGAGCTAAAACGGCGTGGCCTAGAGCTTAACGAGGACAACGAACGGCTGGTGCGGGAGTCGCTGCGGGGGGAGGGGTGCGAGGCCTACGCCCGCCTGAACCAGCCCAAAATCGAACGGGCGCTTAAAAACTCAAACGTGGTTATCGACGGGCTTTATTCCTGGGAGGAATATATCTACCTCAAGGAGCTTTACGGAGATGACCTCTGCCTGGTGGCGGTGTGGTCTTCGCCCCAAACCAGGTACGCCCGCCTGTCCCGCAGAGCGCTGCGCCCTTTGACCCCGGAGCAGGCCGCGCAACGCGACCGGGCCGAAATCGAAAACATCGCTAAAGGCGGGCCCATCGCCATGGCCGACTATACCATCGTCAACGATTCCTCGCGGGAGGACTTGATAAAAGAGACACGGAGGGTAATATCATCGCTGAAATAGAGAAAGCGCTCCGCCCCGACATCGACGAATATTTCCTCAAGATAGCCTCGGTCGTCGCCGAGCGCTCCACCTGCCGCCGGCACCATATCGGCGCGGTGGCGGTGAAGGACAAGCACATACTGGCCACGGGCTACAACGGGGCGGCGGCGGGCTTAAAGGACTGTCTGGAGCTGGGCTGTCTGCGTGACGAGCTCAAGATACCCTCGGGGACGCGGCAGGAGATGTGCCGCGGCATTCACGCCGAACAGAACGTCATTATCCAGGCCACGCTGCACGGGGTCAGCCTGGAGGGTAGCACCATCTACTGCACGCACACGCCCTGCGTGCTCTGTGCCAAGATGCTGACCAACGCCCGCATCAAGCGCTACGTCAGCTTCGGCAAGTACAACGACAATTCCTTCGTCGACCTTTTCAGGGCGGCGGGTATAGAAGTGGAAATCAAGCCGAGGCCGCCGGCGGCCATCGGTTACCTTGATTAAATGATTAGTGGTATAATTGGTAAGTTTACGATTTGTAAAGGGCTAACTGATGACTGAAGCTATCGTTATCGAGAATCTGACCAAGTACTATAACAAGTTCCTGGCGCTGAAAGGCCTGTCGCTTTCGGTGGCCGCCAACGAGAACGTGGGGTTGCTGGGGCCTAACGGCGCCGGCAAGAGCACCACACTTAAGATACTGTGCGGGCTGCTGCGCGCTTCTTCGGGGAAGGCCTACATCGACGGCGTCAACGTCGCCGAGAATCCTTACCAGGCGCTGGCCCGTATCGGCGCCATCGTGGAGGTCGCCGAGTTCTACTCCTTCCTCACCCCCGAGGAGACGTTGAGCTACCTGGGGAGGCTGCGGGGGATGGGCGGCGACAAGCTTAAAAGCCGCATCAAAGAGGTAATCAAGCAGGTGCGGCTGGAGGACTGGTCCAGGGTCAAGATAGAGAAGTTCTCCCGGGGCATGAAGCAGCGGCTGGCGCTTGCGCAGACCTTGCTCCACGACCCGCCCGTGCTCATCCTCGACGAGCCGGGACTGGGGCTGGACCCGCGCGGCCTGGTCGAGTTCCGCGGCATCATCGAGAAGGCGGGCCAGGAGAAGACGGTTTTCTTCGCCTCGCACCAGTTGAACGAGGTCACCCAGATATGCAACAAGGTGGCTATTGTCGACCACGGCCAGCTACTCGCCTACGACAGCATCGCCGCTTTAGAGAAAAAATACAAGTCGCTGGAAGGCGCTTACCTTGAACTGACGGAGGCCCCCCTTGAGTGAATGGGAAAGACTAGGCATCGTTATCGGTTATGAGTTCCTGAAACACATCCGCCGCAAGCGGATTTACATCATCTTGGCGCTGACCCTGGTTGCCGAGCTGGCCGTGCTTATCCTGATGCCGGTACTGGGCGATGGTTTCCCGGATAACATCATGGTAATGGCGGCTTTGCTCTCCATCGGGCCGAGCATGGCCACGCTGGGGGCTATTTTTTTCGCCGGCGACGCCATTGCCGGTGAGTTCGAGGGCAAGACCGGTTTTATCCTCTTTACCAATCCCGTGCGGCGCACCACGCTGGTCATCGGCAAATACATCGCCTGCTACGCCTCGGTGCTGCTGCTCATCCTCCTGGGCTACGTTATTTCGGCGGTTTCGCTGCTGGCGATATACGGCAGCGTGCCCATCGAGATGCTTTCCTCGTTCGGGCTTTGCTGTCTCTACGGCGGTGCCGTGCTGGCGATTACCTTCTTCTTCAGCTCGGTAATGAAAGGCTCGATGAGCGCCACTGTGGTCACGCTGGTTTTCATCATGGTCATCGTCTCGATTATCGACGGCGTCCTCCAGATGACGGGGCAGCCGCACTGGTTCATGCTTTCCAACAACGGCGACAGCATCGCCACCGTTTACGGCGGCTACGACGCCTTCATGGAGGGATTCGGGGGCGCGGGTGGCATGGGGGGAGGTATGTTCGAATTCGAGACTCCTTCCGCCGGCCTTTCCGTGCTTTCCATGTCGCTCTATCTAGTGGTGTGTTTCGTGGCCAGCCTTTTCTTCAGCAACCGGCGACAATTATCCTGAAGCCAGGGTACGGTTCAACCGATGGCGAAATTTTTAACCAAGGTCATCGTTAACCCGGTCGCGGGAGCCCGCTCCACCCGGCGCAAGTGGCCCCTTATCAGCCGATTGCTGGAACGCGTCGGTCTTTCCTTCGATTACGACTACACCGAGGGCGTGGGGCACGCCATGGAGCTGGCGCAGACGGCCGCCAGCGACGGTTACCGCTACCTGGTGGCGGTGGGTGGCGACGGCACGGTTAACGAGGTCGCCAATGGCATTCTCCATTCCACTAACGCTAAAACCACCTCTCTAGGTGTGGTCAGCACCGGCACGGGCAGCGATTTCGCCCGCTCGGCGGGACTGGCGCGGGAATACACCGCCGCCTGCTCACAGCTGACCAGCCCGAGGCGTTTGTCTATAGACGTGGGCGTGGTCGAGTACCAGCGCGATGGCCAGAGACAAAAACGCTTTTTCGTCAACTCGGCGGGCGCCGGCTTCGACGCCGCCGTGACCAAAGAGACGGAGCGTTTGCCCAAACTTTTCGGGGGCACCATACCCTATCTGGCGGGGATGGTGCGCACGCTGGTGACCTACCGGAACAAGCCGGTCCGCCTCCAAATAGACGGTGAGACGGATAGCCAGCGTGTGCTCACCGTTTGCGTGGCCAACGGCAACTACATTGGCGGGGGCATGCTCATCGCCCCCGACGCCGCGCTCGACGACCGGCTTTTGGACGTGGTGGTTATCGGCGACATGGGCAAGCTGGAGATATTGCGCAAGTTTTCCATGATTTACAAGGGGACGCACCTTAGTCTGCCCCAGGTTAGCGTGAAGAAGACGGACAGCGTCAGCATTGAGACCGATGAGAAGATGCTGGTCTATGCCGACGGGGATCCGCTGGGCGAGTGCCCGGCGACTTTCCGTATTTTGCCGCGGGCGCTGAGCATCGTAGTTTAGCCAACGTTTTTCCTACCCACCCGACTATCCGAAAGGGGAATATGGCCCGTGTTACTCGATAAATATATGCCCAGATATGATTTCACAGAAGTCCATACCATCACTATCAAAGCCACTCCCGAAGCCGCCTACCGCGCCGTTGAGGAAACCACCTGGGCGGAGGTTAGTCCCATCGTCCGCTGGCTGTTTTTCCTTCGCGAGCTGCCCGAAAAGCTGGTGGGACGTAAGGGGCAAACTACGAAGACCGGCATACCGATTATGGAGCAGCTTGAGCAGAATGGCTTCACCATGATTGAAAAGCAACCTCCCCGTGAGGACGTCTTCGGTCTCATCGTACCGGGTAAAATCGGCCGGGTGTGGAACAAAAAAAGCGGTACTACCCCACCGGTGGCCGACGCGGCGGAGTTTCTCGCCTTTAAGGACCCCGATTACCTGCTGGTGATGGGTAATTTACTTATTAAAGAAACGGATACGCCGGGAGTGGTTACCGCTTATACGGAAAGCCGGACGATGGGATTAAGCCCTCGGGCCGTAAAAGATTTCGCTCCGTACTGGCGCATCATCCGTCCCTTCAGCGGTCTGATTCGGAGGCTCTGGCTTAGAGGTATCCGGCGCCACGCCGAACGGGGTTAGATGGCGCTGCTCGATGCGGGCTTTTCCCCCGCTACCCCACTCTGTTAGCGTACTTGTTTCCTTCCCACCCAAAACCCTCCCTATAAGGGAGGAATCCCTTAAATATCTCCTTTAGGAGTGTTTAAGAGGGGCGTAGCCCCTCTTTACTTTGAAAGGGTGGCGGGTGGGAAAAGATTCAAAACGGGGTGGGGTGCTATTCCATGTTCTCGCCCTGGTAAGCCCCTTTATAGCCTTCCGTCTTTTCACTTAATCTCATGAAGATGAGCTGCATGACGCGGGCGTTTTTCTGCAGGCGGAAGCCGCGCGGGTTATAGACCACCAGCAGCGACTGGGAACGGCCCTCGTAGCCGGCGTCCCAGACGGCGGTGCCCACGGTGACGCCGCAGCGGAGGAGGCTGGAGCGGGGGCGGCCCAGGGCCATGATGTCCTCGGGGAGGTGGACGACCTCGTTATAGGTAATGATATAGCTGCCGGGGTTGAGGTCGATAAACCCCAAAGCGTCGAAAACGAGGGGAGAGAGGTCGGAGAGCTGCCTTTGAGAGTTGCTGGCGGCGATTTGCCCCGCCGACTGGATAACGGCGATATCGCGCAGGGTGAGGTCAACACCGTTGGGCTGGAGCTGCTCTTCGGCGTTAATGCAACCCTCGACTAGGGGCGGCTTGCGGGCGATGAGCCGTTTGATTTCAGCGCGGGAGAGAACTAACGACATTTTCCGACATTTTAACACATCGCGTGGCTGGAAAGGAATTGACGGTGGCAAAGGGGTCTATTATAATGCAGCATCAGCCCGCGAGGGCGATAAATTAGGGAGGAATTTAATGACGGTAAAAATAGTTACCGATAGCAGCGCCGACCTGCCTGACGAGTTGGTCAAGGAGCTGGGGATAACCGTGGTTCCATTATACGTGCGTTTCGAGGATGAGGTCTTGCGCGACCGGGTGGACATCAGCGAGGACGATTTTTACCAGAGATTGACGGAAGGTCCCATCCACCCCAACACCACCCAGCCGAGTCCGCAGGATTTCGTGGATGTTTACCGTAAGCTGGCCAAGAGCGCCGACGGCATCGTTTCCATCCACCTTTCGGCGAAACTGAGCGGCACCTGCAGTTCGGCGCTGCAGGCCAAGGGGGTGGTGGCGAATGAGTGCCCTGTCGAAGTGGTCGATTCGGAGACACTGAGCATGGCTTTGGGCCTGCTAGTCATCGCCGCCGCCAGGGCGGCTAAGGAAGGGAAGAGCCTTGATGAAGTGGAGGCCGTGGCCAGAGAGACCTTGCCTAAGATACATTTACTGGCTCTGCTTGATACTCTCAAGTACCTGTTGCTGGGAGGGCGCATCGGCAAGGCCAAGGCGCTGCTGGGTTCGCTATTGAGCGTGAAGCCGATACTGACGCTCAAGGATGGGGAGGTGGTGCCGGGGGGGCAGGTGCGCACCCGCGCCAAGGGCATGGACCGGCTCTTCGAGTTCGTCGAGAACTCCAAAGACATCCAGGAGTTGACCGTGGTGCACAGCACCACTCCCGACGAAGCCGAGGCGCTGGCGGAGCGCCTCGGCTCGGTTTTTGATAAGGCGAAAATCATAATCAGCCGGCTGGGGCCGGTGCTGGGGGTTCACATAGGCCCGGCGGCTTTGATTGTCGCCGTTAGAGAGGCTTAAAGCCCCCGACTTTTTCAGATAGTCTTTTATAGCCGCCTTTCGTTTCCGGGAAAGGTGACATTGCCTTTTCTATTGTGATACAATGGCGGCTAAATATTTTCGGGGAGGTGCCTAAAATGACCAAGACAGCCTGGGCCTGGGTCTGGTTCGGACTGCTGCTGGCGCTCGATATCGCTATCCCCTGGTACGTACTGACCAGTGTGGAGAAGATGAGCGCCGCCTTTTTATTCTGGACGATATGGGTTCTGGCGGCTATCGTCAGCGCTTTCATTATCTTCCTGAGGTGGCGGGAGGTGAAGCCGTGAGCGCTTTCTGGGTATGGTTCGGCATCGGCATCTATATCGCGGCGGGGTTGGTTATCGCCCTGATGGCGCGGCGGCGGCTGGGGGGAGGCGTGAGCGAGTTCTTCCTGGCTAACCGTACGCTGGGCGGTTTCGTTTCCGCCCTGACCTACAGCGCCACCACCTACAGCGCCTTTATGATGATTGGCCTGGCAGGGCTTACTTACCTGAGCGGGGTAGGGGCGCTCGGTTTCGAGCTGACCTATCTCTGCGGTATGTTCATGATGGTCTTTTTCCTGCCCCGTTTCTGGCTGGTGGGTAAAAAGTATGGTTACGTATCTCCCATGGAATTACTTAGCGACCGCTACCAGAACCGGGGGGTGGGGGCAACCGCCGCCATCCTGGCCCTGGTTTTCTTAGTTCCTTATGGTGCGGTTCAGCTGATGGGCGTGGGCTACCTGATGAACGGCATCAGCGGCGGCGTGATCGGTGTGGGGTGGGGGATTCTAATCGCCGTGGTCTGCGCCATCGCCTGGTCGAGCATCGCTGGTCTGCGCTCGGTGGCCTGGACGGACGCCTTCCAGGCTTTGCTGATGATTGTGGTCTCGGCGGCGGTGTTGGGGGTGGTCATCAACGCACTGGGCGGTTTCGGCGAGTTTTTCGGCAGGCTTGAGTCCGAAGTGCCCGGATTGCTCACCGTGCCCACGTCCGGTGGGTCGTGGAACATCAATATGTTTATCGGGCTGGCTTTGCCCTGGCTTTTCTTTTTGATATCCAATCCCCAGGTGAGCCAGCGGATGTTTATCCCCAAGTCGGTGGGAGCCATGAAGCAAATGCTGGGCGGCTTCCTCATCTTCGGCTTTATCTACACCCTGATTTCGGTGCTCTGGGGCTTCGGCGCCCGGCTGCTGGTGCCGGGGCTGGAGAACGCCGACCTGGCCACGCCTACGCTGCTCACCCAGGACATTATACCGACGGGGCTGGCCATCGTGGTCATGATAGGCATTACCGCGGCGGCCATTTCCACCATCGATTCCATACTGCTCACCCTTTCCTCGGTCTGGGCGCGCGACATTCACAAGGGCCTGATTAACCGTCAGGTCGGCGAGAAACGGGAATTAAGGGTGGGGCAGTGGGTTATCCCTATCATGGCCATTATCGCCTTCGTTTTTGCCTGGTGGGCGGCGGGGTTGCAACCCTTTGAGCAAGCGGGGGGAGCCTTCGACCGCATGATAGCGCCGCTTTCCTCGGCGGCCTCGGCGGGGCTGTTGATGGCGGTACCCACTATCTTCGGCGCTTTCTTCTGGAAGCGGGGCACGGCTTTAGGCGCTATGGTAAGCATGATTGCCGGCGCTATCCTCGTCCTCGTCCTTCAAATCGGCGGCTGGAAACCGCTGGGCTGGTGGCCGGGGGTGTGGGGTTTCGTCGTCTGTTTGCCCCTCTTCGTTATCGTGAGCTTAGCCACCAAGCCGCCTCGAGACAAGGCGGAGGAGTTCCTGGGCTACCTGAAGGGGGCGTTGAAGAAGGGAAGGTTTATCTAACCTTCGCCTGCAAATTGCGTTAGCTAATTTAGTAGCCGCCCCGAAAGGGGCGGCTATTCTTTGGGCTTAAGCAGGAAGGAGGGTATTGACAAAAGGCAGATAAAGTGATATCTATGTTGCCTGTTGGGTGTAGCGTTTAACAATATTTTACCTGTCGCTGGCCCAGAGGCGATGAAGTGTTTGGGCGCTTACTGAGACAGCAGTGGTTTTGGGCAGTGGTGGTTGGGGTAGTGGCGGTAGTTTTCTTTCTTAGTGCCTTCCTGCTTGCCGATACGGCTGATGAACACTATCGTGCTGGCGTTACCCTTTTGGAGGATGGCCAGTACGCCCAGGCTATCGCCGAGTTTGATGAAGCTATCGAGATAGATGCCGATTACGTTTTAGCTTACCACGACCGCGGTCTTGCTTATTTTAACCAGGGCGATTGCGAGCAGGCAATTGCCGATCTGACCTACGCTCTTGAACTAGACCCCACTATTAGGGTAAACCCCGATTATGCCTTAGCCTATCACGATCATGGGCTTGGCTGCTCCAGCCAGGGCGACTACGACGGAGCCATTGCCGAGTTGACCTGCGCCCTTGAAATTAACTCCACTATCGAGGTGAACCCAGATTACGCCTTAGCCTACTATGAGCGTGGGCTTGGATACTCGTCCCGAGGTTACTATAGCCAGGCGCTTGCTGATTTGACTATGGCCCTTGAGCTGGATCCTGATATTGAAATAGGCGCTGGTTACGCTAAAGCTTACTATGACCGAGGGTTCGCTTATTTCAACCAGCATAACTATGAGCAAGCGATTGCTGAATTTACCAGGGCTATCGAGCTAGACCCTGAGTCTGACCTTTACTACTCGCAGCGAGGTTGTGCCTACCACCGAGTAGCTGGTAACTGCTTTTTCAGTACCGTGTATCCTGATAGTGATTTATCTGTTGAGGCGTTCGACCTGGCTCTGGCCGATTATACCAGGGCTATCGAGCTAAACCCCGATGAGGCCGACTATTATTATGAGCGGGGCAGGGTTCACCTGCACGGCGAGCCCTGCTGGTGGGGGAACGCGGATTATGATCTGGCTATAGCCGATTTCACCAGAGCTATTGAGCTGGATTCGGATAATGCTGAATATTATCAAGCTCGGGCTTGGTCTTACAATACTATAGTGGAAAATGAGCTAATCATAGCTGATTGCAACGATGCCATTGAGCTAGACCCGGATTGCGCTTCTGCCTATCACACTCGGGGCGATGCCTATCAGCAGAAAGGGGAATATGGCCTAGCCATAGCTGATTATACCAAGGCCATCGAGCTGCAGCCCGGCGACGCTTCCTACTGGCAGCGGGGTACCACCTACTACTATGAGGGGGAATACGAGCTGGCCATAGCCGACTACACCATAGCCATTGAGCTAAACTCCTATGCCCCACACTATTACCGTTACTACTTTGCCCGCGGTCAGGCTTACCTGGCACTGGGCAGGGATTATGAAGCGATTATCGACTTTGCCACCTGTCTTGTAGAGGCGCCCTATGAAACTCAAAACCCACAGCACCTATCGTTTATTCAGGAGGCCGAGCAGGCACTATATGATTTGGTCATAGCCGATTACGATGACGCTATAAGGCTAAATCCCTACAACGCTAGTGCTTATCACTTTCGTGGTATTGCTTATTTCCAGCAGATAGGGAGGGTCTACGCGGCTATTGCCGGCAGTGAGTACCCCAAGGCTGTTGAGGCCTTCGACCAGGCCATAGCCGACTTCACCAGAGCCAGCGAATTGGAACCGACCAACGGTTGGAACTACCTACACCGGGGCGATGTCTATATCGATAAAGCGGAATATGAATTGGCGCTAATTGATCTTAACAGGGCTGTAGAGTTGGAGCCGAATAACGCTGATTTCTACGTTGGCCGAAGTCGTGTCTACCATGATACCGGTCAATATGAACTGGCTTTAGTTGATCTAAATAAGGCAGTAGAGTTGGAGCCGAATAATTCTGAAGTCTACAAGGCACGGGGTGTTTTATATTGGGCGACGGGGAAATATGAGTTAGCCCTGGCCGATTACAACAGGGCAATTGAGCTAAACCCTGATGATGCTTTCTATTACCTGACGCGGGGCTTGATACACGAGCGAATGGGGGAGGACGAGTTGGCTATAGCCGACCTCGAGAAATCTATAGAAATAGCGCAGCTAACATGGGGCCCTTGGATAATCATAGAGGCGCAAGAAGCGCTTGAGCGCCTCGGCGTTGATTTATAGCTTTTCGACTATCGTTTCATCTTCGATGCCTTGGGAAACTGCCAGACCGGCTCCGGTGTGTCGTAGCCCTCGTCGATGAACATCATCCGCTCCATGTCCTTTTCGGGCACCAGGTGCTTCATCGATTTCTCGCTGTGGGTCGGCTCTTGGTTGACCTGTACCATGATGAAGGGCCGGTCCACGCGTTTGATGGTCCAGGGGCAGTGTACCAGGTTGGGCGGTATGTAGGTCACCGTGGACTTGGTGATGATGTGCTTTTCCATCTCGGGGCCCATGCAAAGCTCGACCTCGGCGCCCAAATCGAAGGGGTTATCGGGGTCGGTGCCGATGTGCATCAGGATTTCGGCGCTTTTGTGGACGTGGGGGCCGTGGGAAATCTGGTCCCAGGAGTCCACCCCGAAAAGCTCGGCGGGGGAGGGGAAGACCCAGTTGACCAGGTAGCGGTTGCTCCCCTCGATGATATCGCCGTTGAGGTCGGCGATCATCTTGACGGCTTCGCCTCTGGGGCCAGGGCCGCTGAAAAAGTATTTACCGTATTTGGTTGCCATTTGTCCCCCCTTTTCGCTATCGCTGACCCGATTCTAGTCCATTTGGCGGGGCATTACAATAGCCAAACCAGCTTCGAAAATGGTAAAATACGTCGGAGTCCTATGGAACTGACCGAGGTTATCAAGATAGTCCTGGTGGCCGTCTTTGCCTACCTGTTAGGCTCGATGCCCACGGCCGTGCTCATCTCCAAGGGTTTCAAGGGCGTGGACGTGCGCACCCTGGGCGACGGCAACATGGGGGCGCGCAACACCTACCAATCCCTCGGGCCCGGCTTCGGCGTCATGGTGGCCATCATCGATTTCTTCAAGGGGGCGATACCCGTGCTGCTGGCCTCCCTGCTCGGTCTGGAGCTGGCCTGGCAATTCCTGATCGGCGCTCTGGCTATCCTGGGGCACGACTTCCCCGTCTTCGCCGGCTTTAAGGGGGGGCGGGGCACGGCCTCGACGCTGGGAACGATGTCGGTGCTTTTCCCGATGCCGACGCTGGGCGGGCTGCTCGTTTACGGCGTCTTTTTTATCTTCGCCCGCAACTCGCGGATGGGTTGCGCCTTCTGCGGCGCCGCCATGGCCGCCATACTGGCGGTGCACCAAGAGTGGCTGCTATTGACCTACCTGATAGCCACTTTTCTCTTTATCCCTGCCAAGATGCTTATCGATATCCCCCGCCGCCGGGCCATCACCGTGGCCAAAAACAGCAAAGACTAAGGCTATTTATCCTTTTTCAGCGCCGCCTTAATCTCACTTTCCCGCTTTCTGACCTCTTTGACGAAGCCTTCCCTTCCCAGCTTGAACCAGTAGGGCTGCCACTCCATCTCGTTGAGGTTTTCCATCAGCCCGGGGAGAAGGTCGAAGGGGACGGTGATAATCAACAGCCCCTCGG
>JASFHK010000021.1:0-14067 GCA_050123275.1 Dehalococcoidia bacterium | reverse complement strand
CATTCCTCCCAAGAGCGCTACGGCTAATGCTTTCAGGCCGACGTTAGACATTGGTACCATGACACCAGATATGCCGCCTAAAAGGATGCCGGCGATGACGCCAACGACGGCGGCGATTATCCAGGAGAGAGCGTAAACGGTGGTTACCTTGATACCGGCGCTCTGTACCACCTGCTCATCCTCGGCGGTGGCCCTCATGGCCAACCCGCTTTTGGTGTAGCGGAAGAGCATCATGAGTATAGCCACGACAATAACGGAAACAATTATGCCAATTACCATCTCCGAGGATAAGGATAGCCCGCCAAGTTTTATAGTTATGTCCGGCAGCACTCCGTGGTAGGCCTTATACTCGCCGCCCCAAATCAGGGTGGCCAGCCCTTCCAACACAGTGGCCAGGGCTATGGTCATCATGACGACGGCCAGTATCGGTTGCCCCACCAGGGGGCGCAAAGTAAGGCGCTCTATGGCTAGTCCCATCACGATGGCCACGGCTATCGCCGCCAGTATGGCTGCCCATATCGGCATATTGAAGGTTACCAAGAAGGTAAAGCCCAGGTAACCGCCAATCATGACGAAGTGCCCTTGGGCGATGTTAAACGCCTTAGAACACTTGAAAATTAGAACAAAGCCTATGGTTACCAAGGCATAGATCATGCCCGCAGCAAAGCCGCTTATCACATACTGTAGAAAGGAAGTCATTGGCCAGCTCCTTTAACAGACTGGATGCTAAGAGTAGTCTTTATCGTTCCCATCCGCCCGTCGCGGTATCTGACTTGGGCTTCTACGGTTACCTCGGTCTTATCGCTATAGATAGCCTTGATGAGGTCGCGGTAGCGCTCTTGTATAAACGCCTTTCTCAGTTTTTTGTCTCTGGTTAACTCGGCCTCATCGGGGTCAAATTCCTTATGCAGGTTAACGTATTTCCTGATTTTAGTGCCCGGCGGCAGAGTCTGGTTCACCCTGTCTATATCCTGTTTTATCAGCTGGTAAATCTCCCTCCGTTGGGAAAGTTCGGTAAAGGTGGTATAAGCCACCCCGTTGTCCCCGGCCCACCGGCCGACACTCTCGTAGTCAATGATTAGGATTGCCGAGACATAGGCGCCGTTCGGGCCGCCTAGTACCCAGGCATCCTTGATGTAGGGACTGAACCTCAGCCGGCTCTCGATAAGCTGGGGGGTCAGTTTATCACCACTGGCCAGCTCAACCAGGTCCTCCATCCTGTCCAGAAAGACAAGGTGCCCGTCCTCGTTAATGAAACCGCTGTCCCCACTATGGAACCAGCCGTCTTTAAGCACCTGGGCAGTTTTATCGGGGTCGTTGTAGTAACCCAGGAAGACACCGGGCTGCCTGTAGAGAATCTCGCCTTCATCGGTTATTCTCACCTCGGCGCCGCGGTGGACGGGGCCCACGGTCTCCAAGCGAATGTCGTCGTTCCTGGCACCGGTCAGCGAGCCTCCCTCCGTTGACCCGTAAAGGCTTTTGAGGGGGAGATTTAAGGCATGATAAAATCTAAAAGCCTCGGGGCTGAGCATGGCCCCCGTGGCGTAGCATATCCTGGCATTCGACAGGCCGAGGCTGTCTCTGATGGGCCTGAACAGGGCCAGGTTGGCTATGGCGTAGAGCGCCTTCCAGAATGGGTTCGGCTTTCGCTGCCGATAGCTCATCTCGGCCGTCTTGTAGCCAATGGGCATCATCAGACGGAAGATGAGTCTCTTTAAAACGTCGGCGTCCTTAATGCGGGCCTGAACCCGGCCTGCCTGAGCCTCCCATACCCGGGCGCCATAGACTACTATGCTGGGCCCTATTTCCCTGAAATCCTCCGGCTGGGTTTCCGGCTTTTCGGCGAAGTTCAGGATACTGGCTGACAGGAGGTGGCAGCCGATGCTGAGCCACTGCTCGGTTATGCCCGCCGGCGGCAGGTAGGGGACAATGTTGTCGTTTTCTGACAACGGGTCGAGATACAAATAATGATCAGCCCCGGCCCTCATCGTCCGGTAGCTGTGGATAGCTCCTTTGGGCGTCTCCCCCGTGGTTCCCGATGTGTAAACGATGGCGCAGATATCGTCGGCTTTGCCGCTGGCAACGTTTTGCTCAAAGAGCCCGGGGTGTTCCGCATCGTGTTCTATGCCCAACTGCAGCACTTGCCCGTATTCCATCAGGATGGGGTCGTCGTAGTGGGCCAGTCCCTTATAGTTCCAGTAGATAACTTTTTTGAGATGGGGAAGTTTGTCCTTAATCTGGAGCAGTTTATCAACCTGTTCCTGGTCCTGGACTATGGCGAAGCTGGCCTCGGAGTTTTCGGCGATGTGTTTAACCTCGGATGGCAGCAGTTCGGAATAGACCCCCACCGCTACCCCGCGGTTGGCCTGGGCGGCCAGCTCGGCGTAATACCACTGGGGGGCGTTGTCCCCGATAATAAGCATCTTATCTCCGGCTTTAAAGCCGATGGATGTCAGGCCGAGAGCCAGATGGCTGACGTTGAGGTAGTAGTCCTGCCAGCTATAGCGCTGCCAGATGCCGTGGTTTTTATGACGTATGGCGGTGTGTTCGTCGCCGTACTTTTCGTAGTTATATTTGAGCATTTGGGGCCAGGTATCGCCCTTTTCCTTATGGACCTGCTCTGTTGCTGCGGTCATTGCTCCTATCCGTTCTTTTAAAGCCATCTCTTCCTTCGCCGGTAGTGTTTAACTTCCCGATAACTCTTCCGGGAGCCTACCGCCGAAAGCCCCATATAGAATTCCTTGACGTCCTCGTTATCCCTTAACATCCCTGCCGGGCCGCTCAATACCACTCTCCCGTTTTCCAGGACGTAACCATAATCAGCGATACCGAGCGCCGCCTTGGCATTTTGCTCCACCAGGAGTATGGCCATCTTTTGCTCGGCGCTGATTCGCTTTATGATCGCGTAGATTTCCTGCACCAGCAGCGGCGCCAGACCGAGTGAAGGCTCGTCCAGGAGCATTAGTTTGGGGTTGGCCATGAGGGCCCGCCCTATCACCAGCATCTGCTGTTCGCCGCCCGACAGGTAGCCGCTCGTCCGCCGGCGCATGGCTTTTACCTTGGGGAAGTACTCGAATACCATCTCCATATCTTTTTTGACCTGTTTGCGGTCTTTGCGGGTGTGGGCGAATACCAGCAGGTTTTCCTCGACGCTGAGATGCCCCAGCACCCGGCGCCCTTCCATGACCTGGCTGATGCCCAGGGCGGCAATATTTGACGTGTTCAGTCTGTCGATGCGCTTGCCGTCGAAGACGATGCTGCCGTCGGTCACCTCTCCCTCTTCTGTCTTTAACAGCCCGGATATCGCCTTTAGTGTGGAGGTCTTGCCCGCGCCGTTAGCCCCGAGCAGGGCCACGATTTTGCCGTCGCCTACCTCCAGCGATACGCCGCGCAGTACCTGAATGATATTCATGTAGGTGACTTCGATATTGTTGACCTGTAGCATCTCTTTCCTTAAAAAGTTTGGCTTATGCTTCCTGCCCGAGGTAAGCCTTAACGACCTCGGGGTTGGTCTTGATTTCGGCCGGCGTACCCTCGGCGATTTTACGCCCGAAGTCGAGGACGACAATCCTATCGGCGAGGTCCATAACTACGCCCATATCGTGTTCGACCAGGATTACGCTTTTGACCCCGTTTCTAAGCACTGGCGTATTGGAGTAGGTAGCTCCCTGGCCTTCGAATACGTCGATGATGAAGCGGGCGATATCCTCCTTCTCCTCCAGGTTCATCCCGGCCATGGGCTCGTCAAGGAGCAGGATTTTGGGTTCCAGGGCCAGTGCCCTACCCAGCTCGACTCTCTTGCGCATCCCGTAGGGTAAAACGGCCACCACTTTTTTCCTCAGCGGCTCTATTTCCAGAAAGTCAATAATATCCTCTACTGTCCGGCGGTGCTCGATTTCCTCTTTATGGGCCCAGCCAAAATAGAGCGCCCCGGCGAGGAAATTCTGCTTCATCAGTACGTGGCGAGCCGCCATGATGTTATCTTGGGTGCTCAGGCCGGTATAAAGCTCGATGTTCTGGAAGGTTCTGGCGATGCCGAGTTTGGCCAGTTTATCCGGACGCATTCGGGTTATTTTTTGGCCTTCGTAGTAGATTTCACCCTTCTGGGGTTTATAGAAGCCGTTTATGCAATTGAGGAGGGCGGTCTTGCCGGCACCATTGGGGCCGATAATGGCCAGTATCTCGTTGTCCCTTACTTCCAAGCTCAAATCACTGAGGGCTTTAACGCCACCAAAGCTAAGAGAGAGGCTGTCGATGCGTAGTTTAACCTGCCCCTCATTTGTCATCTATCATGGCCTCCTGCTTAATGCCGCGCCCGTTTTTTCTCGGTCGGTTTCCGGAGAGAGTGGGGAGCTTTGTCCTCGGCGATAAGCCTGTCTATGTAGCCGGTTACTCTGTGGTCGAGCGGACCCTCGCATCTCAAATTCCTGCCCAATCGTTTGGCTTTCTTTTTGAGCAACCTAGCAGTGGCTTCGTCGAGACCTTCCCCATATTTCTGATAACCGGTGCACCTGGCGCTCCGGTCTTTGTAGACCATTACCGTCACATCATCATCAACGGCATCACAGCAGGTAGTTGTTGCCGTTAGTTGCCAACCCGCCAACAGCTTTTCTCCTGGCCCAATAGTATTAGGTTGGAAAAGCTAGCCGAAAGTCACTCTAAAATACTAATATATATGCCCATAATGGCAATACCCTAAATAGGGTATTTTGACAACGCGAAAAAAAGGTGCTATAAATGTGGCAAATGGCTAGGCTGACCGGTAAAGATTATCGTGAAGTCTTAAACCTGATCTACCTCGCCAACCGCTGTGAAGACGTTGAAGGCTTCATTAACGCGTTGTTCCCCTTCATGATGCAGACGTTCCATGTCGAATGCGCCACTTTTCAGCTCGTTAAAGGCTATCCGAGGCACATACACATTGGCGAGTCACGGTCTTTCAAATCGGATAGCCAGAATCTCCACGAAGACAAGTATTACTGTCCCCAGTATAAAGACTCTTTCTACCAGCATTCTCCTCTGTTAAAAGAGGCGCTTGTCTCGTCGAAAGTCGCTCTGAAAATCGGGGATTCCATCTCCGTCCAAGAATGGGAGAGGTCGGTTCTCTATAACGAGTTCATCCGCCCGCAGTATTTATACTGGGAGTTGTTCCTGGCCTTACGCTGGCAGCGCAATCTGGAGGGCATGATTACTTTATGGCGTCCCAAGGGACAGCCGGATTATGCAGACAGAGACGTTTTAAAAGCCGAGATGCTGGCATCTCATCTCGGGGTGGCGATACACAATATTCGTCTGATTTCGCAGAACAATACGCGGGAAAGTCCCTCTTTACCCTCCGATGAAGCTAACGGTGAAGGGGTCCTTTGGCTGGACCATGGCTTCAACCCTTACTTCTACAACGCTAAGGCAAAAGATATCTGTCTGCGGCTGTCGGGCAGGGCGGTAGCTGACGCCTCTGTTTCCGAAAAGGCCGAATTCCCTATCCCTGCCTGTATTATTCAAGATTGCTCCGAGCTCATGGAGTTACTTAAAGCCAAGGGGCAGCCTATTCTGCCGCCGAAAGAGAGGATCATACTTGCCGAGGGCGGCCAGAAATTTCGAACGGAATGCTCACTGGTATGGAAGGTTGGCCGGCTGAGTTCTCAGCCTAACTTCGTGATTAGCTTGTTTGACTTCACCGACGAGAGAAGGCTGGAGACCACCTTTCAGAACCGGTTCCAGCTGAGTAGAAGAGAGCTGGACGTCATTCACTATCTGACTAAAGGTATGTCCGATGACGAGATCGGCGAAAAGCTTTACATTAGCCGGCAGACGGTGCACACTCATATCAAGAATATTTACCGAAAACTGGGCGTCAAGAGCCGGGTCGAGTTATACCGGACGGTTATCCGGGCGCGTTATCCGGGAGTATTTAATCATAAAATCGGCTGAAGCGATTTAATCTGTCGTATACCACGTTAGTTTCCCAGAGTTATTTCTGATATACTCCGTACTCTTTGGCGCTGGCCAGCGCCAAAGAAACGTTCTTGCCCCGGAGTAAACTGACTCTCCCCAAGCCCCCGATTTAGTACGAATTCGCCGTCGCCGTATGTCTATTCAGGCGTGATTAGAACGAAAATACTAGTCATAAAGGTACGAACGGGGGATTAACATGTGGCAGATAAAAGTTCAGGCTATAGCTAAATATTATTAGATGTGGTTAGGTATGCCGATAAATTTAAACGGCCGGACTTACTACAGGACTGCTGAGGTTTGCCAGATGGTGGGCATCAGCAAGAGCACGCTGTTTCGCAGTCTGAAACAGGGGATTTTCAATGAGGCGGAGCAAAGGGATTGCCGGGGATGGAGGCTGTTCAGCAAAGAAGAGGTAATGAGATTGAAAGCGGAGGTAAATCAAATCGTTGAAACGCCTTCGGCCTCTGTGGAAACGCAGGACAGTTTGGCCGGGCTTCGCTATTACGGGATAAGATAAATGACGAGACTGCTCAAAGACCGCTATTTCTGGTTTGTATTCGCTATGGCGTTAGTGGCCGCTATTTGCGCCTACGCGCCTTATATCGCCCCCTTATCGCGCTTGTCTGCCGTAGAGGGGATGGACCCCGCCTACTTCATCGCGCTGTACCGCCTTTTCTTCGTGGCTCTGGTAGCTCTGGCGGCGTGGCGGTTCGGCACCAAAGCCGGTTTGCTTGTCTGTTTTCTGGCCGGGCCTTTCGTCCTCGCCCTGGTTGTTGCCGACTTATCGCATCCCAACACCTGGCTTAATATCGGCGTTATCGCCGTCGGCGCCCTGTTCAGCTGGCTTATCGGTAGACAGGGGACGTTGAAGCGGCTGCTGTTACAGAAAACCAGAGAGCTGGGGCGGCAGACCAAGAAGTTGAGCCTGGAAATCACCGAGCGCCTGAAGGCGGAGGAGCAAATCGCGGAGAGCGAGAGACGCTACCGACTGCTGGCGGAGAACGTGACCGACGTTATCTGGAAGGTGAATGCGGACTCTCCGACGCAACTTAACTACATCAGCCCTTCGGTCACGCCTCTGCTTGGTTATACCGTCGAGGAAGCCAAAAACCGGGCCATGGCCGAGGTCTTCTCGCCGGCCTCCTTCAAGCGCTCTGTCGAGGTTTTTCAGGAAGAAATGGCCCGCGAGCAGAGCGGGCGTGGCGCGCCGCGCCGTTCGCGGCGGTTGGAGCTGGAGATGGTCCACAAAAACGGCTCCCTGGTGGCCGTCGAGGTCAATTTCGCTTTCATACGGGACGCCGAGGGCAAGCCTCTGGAAATCCTGGCGGTGGGTCGCGACATTACCGAGCGCCGCAAGATGCAGGAGCAGCTCGTGCTCACCGACCGGCTGGCTTCTGTGGGCGAGCTGGCGGCGGGTATCGCCCACGAGCTGAATAACCCGCTGACGGGCGTCATCGGCTTCTCCCAGCTGCTCCTGGACAAGGATATACCCGAAGACTTCAGGCAGGACGTGAGCGTGGTCTATAACGAAGCCCAGCGCGCCTCGCAGGTGGTGAAGAACCTGCTCACCTTCGCCCGCAAGCATGAAGCCGCCGAGCAGCAGGTCAATATCAACGAGGTTATCCAGAAGGTGCTGGAACTGCGCGCCTACGAGCAGAACCTGGAGAACATCGCCGTTAACACCCGCTTCGACCCCGAGCTGCCCGAGGTTATGGTGGACTACTTCCAGCTGCAGCAGGTATTTTTGAACATCATCATCAACGCCGAGTACTTTATGAAAGAGGCTCATAAAAAGGGCAAGCTGACCATCACCACGGAAAAAACAAACCGAAAAGTCAGGGCCTCTTTCGCCGACGACGGGCCCGGCATTAAAAAGGACGACCTGGGTCACCTCTTCGACCCCTTCTTCACCACCAAAGAGGTGGGCAAGGGTACGGGGCTGGGCCTGAGCATCTGCCACGGCATCGTCGCCGAGCACGGCGGCCAAATATCTGTCGAGAGCGAGCCGGACAAGGGCGCCACCTTTATCGTGGAGCTGCCCGTCGCCACCAACGAGAAGAAGGACAGACGGGACGGGAAAAAGAGCACCGCCACCGCTTGGGTTTAAGCGGAGCCTCTCCTCTCATCTTATTGCCTTTGAAGCGATCCCCCTCTTTTCAACCGGACTGTTTCCCCGTTGAATACGCCCGAATATGGGCGTGGGCGGGCTTGACAACGTGCCGGACTGATAATAAAATATATCTTGTAAGTAAGATATACAAGACGGTGAGACATGAAAGGTGAACAGACTAACCCGCCCGGAAAGAGGTTCTACGGCTCCGTTACCGTCAGCGAGCGCGGCCAGATTGTTATTCCCTCAGACGCCCGTAAGGACTTCGGCATCTGTACCGGTGACAAACTCCTCGTCCTCGGTGACCTGGAACAGGGTATTGCCGTCACTACCGTGTCGCTGCTCTCGAAATCGCTGAAGAACTCGGAAATCCTGAGGGGTTTAGTGGAGCACGCGACCGCCGGTGAAACGAGACCGCCACGGAAAAAGAAAAGAGCCGGCAAATAGCGTAGATGTCGTTAAACGCTTCGCCGATATGTTATAATGCCAACCTCAGAAGGAGCTGCTTATATGCAAGCCGTTGAAGTCAGCCACGTCGTCAAGGCTTTTACCGATAAGGTCGCCGTTAACGACCTGTCTTTCTCGTTGGCTCAGGGCGAGCTATTCGGCCTGATTGGCCCCAACGGCGCCGGCAAGACGACCACCATCCGGATGATGATGGACATCATCAAGCCGGATTCGGGCGAGGTGACCATCTTCGGCGAGAAGTTGGGCGAAGCTACCAAGAATAAACTCGGCTACCTGCCCGAGGAAAGAGGGCTGTACAAGAAGCTGAGCGTCCTCGAATCTATCGTTTACTTTGCCTCGCTGAAAGGGATGGACAAGCAATCGGCGGCCGGGAAAGCCGACGAACTGCTCGAAAGAACGGGTATGTCGGCCACCAAAGGTAAGAAGATTGAGGCACTGAGCCGGGGTATGAGCCAGATTATCCAGTTTATCGTCACCATCATCCACGACCCCCAGCTGGTTGTCCTGGACGAGCCCTTCGCCGGCCTCGACCCGGTCAATACCGAGCTGCTTAAAGAAATGGCCCTCGACCTGAGGAATCAGGGTAAGGCCGTAATCTTCAGCACCCACCAGATGAGCCAGGTAGAGGCACTCTGCGACCGCATTTTGATGGTCAATAACGGACGGGCCGTCCTTTACGGGAACCTGACTGAAATCAAGGCAAAATACCGGGGCAATTCGGTTCTGCTTGATTCTAAAGGCGAGCTGGGGGAAATACCGGGGGTTACCGATAAGCGCCAGCACAAGGGCTATATTGAGCTGATGCTGGACGGCAAAACAACCCCCCAGCAGGTTCTGACGCATTTGATGAGCCGCGGTGTGGTCATCAACCGCTTTGAAGTAGCCACCCCTTCACTTAACGAGATATTCCTGAAGGAGGTGGGCAGGAAATCATGAACAAGACGTATTTGATATTCCGGCACGAGTTCCTTAACGCTATAAAGCGGAAAGGGTTTATCATTATGACCCTCATCGTGCCGGTCTTAGGTCTCTTGGGTATAGGTATTTTCTCTCTGGTATCAACCAGTGCCGGTCCGACGCTGGTGGAGACAACCACCATCGGCTATGTCGATGAAATCGGCGGCTTCGATGAGTATACCACTCAGGCGAATATAGAGCTGGTTAGCTTCGATACGCAAGATGACGCCACCTCCGCCCTGATTAGCGGTGATGTCGCCGAGTATTTCGTCGTTCCCGAGGAATATACCACCAACGGGGTGATTACCCGCTTTACCCTGAACCGGGAGCTGGAGACGCCGGCTAACGTCAGCACCGCCATTAAGAATTTCCTCACCAGCAATCTTTTGGCGGGGGCGGTCTCCCCCGATACCATAGAGCTGGTGGAAAGACCGCTGGGTCTGGTCACCACCCGGCTTACCGAAACGGGTGAGGTGGCTACCGAGCAGGGCGGATTCGGGAACCTTATCATCCCCGGCATCTTTAGCCTGCTGCTGGCCCTTTCCCTCCAGTTCTCCTGCGTCTACCTGGTGCAGGGGTTAGGCGATGAGAAAGAAAGCCGCCTTATCGAGGTGTTGCTCTCATCCGTTTCCACCCGCCAGCTGCTGGTGGGTAAGGTTTTGGGGCTGGGTGTGGCCGGTATGGTACAGGTGGTCGTCTGGTTGGCCTCGATGCCGTTGCTCTTAAACCTGGCCTCGTCCACCTTCGGCGGCTTTTTCAGCACGATACAACTGCCGGGCAACTTTATTCTTCTGGGGATAGTCTATTTTATTCTGGGCTACGCCCTGTTCGCCTCCCTCTCGGCGGGCGTCGGCGCCATCAGCCCCAGCGCCCGTGAGGGACAGCAGCTGATTCCGATGTTTACGCTGCTCCTCTTCGTGCCCCTCTGGTTCTCATCCATACTGTTTATCTTTCCCGACAACCCGCTCTGGGCGGTGCTGTCTATTTTCCCGATAACGGCGCCTATTGCCGTCATGCTCCGGCTGGGTGTAACCGGTGTCGCCGCCTGGGAGCTGGGGGTCAGTATCGCCGTGCTGGCGCTATCCGTCTTTCTGGTCATGTTCCTGGCTATCCGGGCCTTCCGGGTTTACCTGCTCATGTACGGGAGAAGGCCGAGCTGGGGAGAGATTATACGCAGCCTCAGGAACGGCTAGCCTTTACCGGGGGATTCAGTTAAGTCGGCCGTAAGGCCCCGTCCAGCTGTCGGCGATTTCCAAGAATTTAGCGTATCCCTTTTCTTTTATAAATTCGACCGACAGCCTGTATTTCTGGTATTTATACCCGTTTTTGTTATAGAAACCCTGGATTATGGCGCAATGGGTATAATCGGGGCAGTCGGCGCATGTTTCAAGCCCTCTATCTCTGAAGCAGCAAACCTTGATCTTACATATGGCCTTGTTTATATCCCTTGCCCCGTTTTCGTATCCCAGTTTGCAGCCGGAGCAGTTACCCCCTGTAGTAGAGGTAAGACAGGTCTTACAATACGCGCCGCAACACCCGATTTCTCTTAGCGACATGGCAACAGAACCTTTGGTGTCCTCAAACCTGATAACCCAACAGGCTCATTATCTCTTCGCCGTATTTGCGCATGATTAAAAGGCGGTCCGAGCTTTCCAGCTGCTGCACCGCTTGCCTCAACTCCGGCACTATTTTGGGGTCTTGGCGGGCTTTTTCGTAGAGCGTCTCGATGAACTTGAGCGATTCGGGCAGCGCGATAGCCGAGGGCAAAATGCCGCGCTCCTGGGCCATCTCCTGCTCGCGCTCGGCGAGCCTGTCCAGATAGTTGAGGAAATCGACGGCCCGTTCGTTGGCCGATTGCCGCAGCTCGTCGAGCTGGGCCTCGGTACGCTTGTCTTCCTCATCGAGTAAAACGTCCAAATCGGCAATGTCGGGGGCTTCGATATCGAGCATGCGCAGCAAGGCCCTCACCAGCGCCCGGCAGGCGCGGATGTTCCTTTCCTCGGGCTTGTAGGCGGGTATCTCACTGATAATGCCCACGGCGTCGACGCCCTTGCTCTTGGCCATGCCCAGCAGCCAGGCGTTCAGGTTGTTGGCGATGTTCATCGAGGGGACGTCAGCGATTTGCTGCTGGTGGAGGTATTCCCTTAGCTCCGGGCTGGTGGACGAGCCGTAGAGGGTGGGCTCGGTGAGGTGGTGGATGTCGGTGAGGAAGGCGCCGGGCATATACAGCCTTCTCATATCGAGGCCCTTGGCGATATCGAGCACGTAGCCGGCCAGCTCGGGCACCTTGCCGGGGAGGGGGTGGGTGTTGCCGGTGAAGAAAATGATGTCGTGGTCTTGGCCCGACTTCCAGTAGTAAAAGCGGTTGCGTGGCTTGGGCTCCGTCTCTTCGAGGGGGGCGGTTTCGATGACGCCGTCGCGGAAGTTGAAGCTGTAGGGAGGGGTGAAGAAGTCACCGGGCTCAATCTCGGCGAAAAGCTCCGCGCCCAGCTTTTCCTGAAGGTAGCTGGCCACCCGCAGTCCCACGTTGGCCGTGCCGGGCCCCGCCGCTATCAAATAAGGCTCCTTGAGCGAGGGGTCGAAGTGAATTTTGAGCAGTTTCGGGTCGGGCTGCTTCATCACTGTAATTATAACATCTCGGCGCGGGAGGGTGAAAATACCCCGTTGACAAGCGCTGTTGCCGATACTAGAGTAGGTGTGGAACGACGGCAAAGGAGTTTTTAAGATGAAACCTCTTAAGACCGACCTGTCCGTTTACCGGAGATTCAATTTCGAGCGCCCGCCCGTGGGCGTTAAATTTTTACCCGAGCCCCCCGGTGGAATGCAACAAATGCAGGGGAGCATGGCTCTCTGCGAGATGGTTAACCACGCCCAGGAGACGGGCGCCTCCTTCTACGCCGCCAGGGAAAACGAGGACTGTGCCGGGGCCATGGTGCTGGGCATGGTCGAGCCCAGGCCGATGCCGGGGGGCGGGGAGCTGGGGGTCAGGTACGGCATCTTCGAAAACCCCGAAGCCAACGAAAAGCTGATTGCCCAATCGCCCAAGATGGAGCCGGGGTTGATAAACTGCGTCGCCTTCGCCCCTATGGACAGTCTCGTTTTCGAACCAGACCTGCTCTTCGTGCTGGCCGACGCCAACCAGGCGGAAATACTGCTGCGGGCGATGAGCTACGTTTCCGGGGAGCTCTGGCAAAGCCAGGTAAGCTCCGTCGGCGCCTGCACCTGGATGTTCGCCTACCCCCACCTCAGCGGTAAGGTGAACTACGTCACCACCGGAATTACCTTCGGTCTGAAAGCGCGGCGGGTATATCCGGCGGGGCGGTTGCTCTTTTCTTTGCCGCAAGGCATGATGGCCGGGATGGCGCAGAACCTGGCCAAAATGGAGTGGGAGCTGCCTTCCTATAAGGACAAGACGCGTGAGGAGTTTCTGGCGCGGCGGGGCAAGCTCTTCGCCGACCTGGCCCGCGAGTTCGGTGGTGCCTAAAGCGCCGATTCGCTTAGGACTTCGGCGACGTCTCTGACGGCCATTTTTTCGGCCAGCCCCTCGTCCTTGACCGCCTCGCCCAGCATGACGGCGCAGGCCGGGCAGGCCACCGCCAGCACGTCGGCGCCGGTTTCGGCGGCTTCGCGGACGCGGAGGCGGGCGGGGCTGTTTTCGCCGCCGCCGAAGAAGTCGGTGTGGAAGTTGCCGCTGCCGCCGCCGCAGCAGAAGGCGTTTTCGCGGTTGCGCTCCATCTCCATCAGCTCAAGGCCGGGGACGGCTTTCAGGATGCGGCGCGGCGCCTCGTACTCGCCGGCGTGCCTGCCTAAAAAGCAGGGGTCGTGGTAGGTAACTCTGATATCCCGCTTCACCTCAGGCTCCAGCTTGCCGTTTTCGATGAGATTGGCGAGGACGCTGGTATAGTGCTCGACCTCGAAGCCTTGGGGATAGTGGTTCTTGAAGGCGTTGTAGCTGTGGGGGGAGAGGGCGATAATCTTCTTGACGCCGGCTTTTTGGAAGGTTTCCACGTTTTTGTCCCTTAAAATCTCGAAGAGGCGGCTCTCGCCCAAAAGTTTGACCTCGTTGCCGTCGCACGCCTCGGCGGCGCCCAGGATGCCGAAGGAGACGCCCGCTTTGAGCAGTAACTCGCCGAGCGCCTTGGCCGCCCGCTGCCCCTTTTCGTCGAAGGAGCCGACGCAGCCGACATAGAGCAGGTATTCCTGGCCGCGGTAAGGCTCGATTCCCGAACCTTCGGCCCAGAGCCCCCGGCTCTCCCTCAGTTCCCGGTAGGGGTTGCCGTAGGCCTCGATGTTCTGGAAGAAGCGCGCCACGCGGGGCATGACCAGCCCGTCGGCCACCATCTCCTCCCGGGCGGCGTCAATCATGTTGACGATATCCTCGCCGAAGGGGAACTTGCAACTGCGCGCGCAGTTGTTGCAGTTGGTGCAGGCGGAGATTAGTTTGCCCAGCGACTCCGACCACTCGATTTCGCCTTTTTGCCAGGCCTGGATGAGCCAGAGCAGGCCGCCGGGCGCGGCGCTCTTGAAGCGGAATCTGTTGAAGATGGGGCAGTTAAAGGCCGAGTAGTCCAGGGTAA
>JASFHK010000020.1:0-14765 GCA_050123275.1 Dehalococcoidia bacterium | reverse complement strand
CTCCTTTTTTCTTTTCATCCCCCCCCAAAACAAAAGAGCACCGTTGCCCCCTATCCAGAGGTCCCGGTGCTCACATTTGCCGATGTTAACCACCCCCCCTTCTCCCAGCCAGTAGTCCAACGCTATAGCATAATATATGCCACCTGTCAATACCCCGTGCCGTACATCTTGCCCCGCAAAAAAGGCGCTGGCTTTTAAAAACCAACGCCTTTAATTATCTAAAGCCGAAAAGAGGGGCTTTTTACTGGCTGACTACCTCCGAGGCAATCCAGAAAGAACCGCCCAGGCCGTCCGGTATTCCCTGGCCGGTGTATGTCTCGGCTACCTCCTGCGTAACACTGCCGCCGCTAAGCTGTATCGTTTCACCGACCACAGCCACCGCCTGGCCGGCGCCGTTGTGAATCTTTATCTCCTTCTCCCCACCCTTTATCTCGAAGCCGTAAGGCCAGATAATAACGTGACTGTCGCCGCCGGATTCCACGCGTAGCCAGCCGTCATCATCCAGCTCCAGAGTGCCCTGCAAAAGCGCCTCCATCTGGTCCAGATTATCGCTCTTTTGCACGGGGAAATAGACCTCGTAGGTCTTTGAACACCCCGCCAGCACCAGCACCGGAACCAACATCAATAGCCCGACAATCAGCTTTTTCATGCAAAAAGTCCCTCCTTGGTAGTCTCTAACTATTTATAACGAAAAGGAAAGCAAAAGGTTAGCGGGATTTGCGGGATATTGGATGAAAAAACGCCGGTCTTTCGAGCCAATCACTACCCATCCGGGGGAAAATCGAATTCACCCCGGGCGGGGTACTCGTCGATTAGCACCACATCTTCAGCCTCAAGGTCAACCGCCACCATGATAATCCAGTGTTGCGGGTCTCCGAAATAGAGAAAAACGCAGGGGTAAACGACTACAGATTGCGGGACATAGGCCGGAATACCGGTTTCCACCGTTTCATATTCCAAAACCCACCAGGCTGGAAGGCCCAAGGAGGCCCTGGCCAGCCATTCCAGTTTCGTGCTGTAAACGCTCTCGCTTTCCAGTTGCCACAATGCTTCCGGGGTATCGAGCGCTATCTCGATTGCTTTCGCCTTCTCGGCAGCCGTCAACCAGCGCATACTGTCCGAAAACCACCTCGGGTTCTCAAACCCTTCAGGGGACGGGGTTTCCGCAACCAGCTCCGGCATGAGCTCGGAATCATCGCCCACCGCCACCGCCGCGACAGCCACCGCCATGATTAAAACGGCTATCCCCAGAGGCACAAAGCGCTTTATATCCATCTCACCCACCCGCCCCATAGATAGCACTCGAAGTGCCGCCTGTCAACCCTCAAGTCGCGGGGTAAACGCTCAAGTTACAGCCAGGCCGGTCTCGATATCGAAGAGATGGAGCCTGTCGGCGTCCTCGATCTGGCTGTTCACCCCCATCATGGCGGCGGCACCATACGGAAACGAAGCCAGGAAAACGAAAATGGCCAGGCCCGCCATGATTATCGTGGGCAGGATATAACGTTGCCACTTCATGGTACAGTTGCCTCCCGTCTCACGACGGGCCCGGTACGTTTCAGGCTAATACTCTTTTCGTTTAGTCCATCAGGTCGGCGTAACGCGAGTTGAACTCGGCCAGGACGCGCTCGCGCTCGGCGCCCCAGGTGATGAAGTCATAGGCAATCATGTTGAGGTCACTTAACTGGGGCACGCCCTCGATGGTGGGCACATCGGTGCAGGGCACGCAGGGCAAGGCTTGCATCAGTATCTGCTGCCCTTCGTCGGATAGAATCCAGTCAATCAGTATCTTGGCGTTGTTGGGATGAGCGGCCCCCTCGATGATGGCGACAGGGTTCGGCCAGGCCGGCACCCCGTCCGAGGGGAAAACGGCGGTGAGGTCGACTTCGGGATTGCTGATAATAGCCTGCTGCGGCTCGGGGCAGATACCCACGGCGTATTCACCATCCAGAGCCTTGATGCGGGGCCCCCTGCCACGCTGCTCCAGATAGGGTATGTTGGCATAAAGCTCGTCCAGGAAGACCCAGCCCGCCTCCTCACCCTTCATCTGGAGTATAGCCGACACCTGGGTGTAAGCCGTGCCGGAGATGTTAGGGTCGGAAGCCAACAACTCGCCGGAGTAAACCGGGTCGGTCAGGTCTTCCCATGATTCCGGCATGGGCAAACCCAGGTTCTGCAATCGCGTGTTGTTCACCAGCACCGCCGCCATGGAAAGGGACATGCCGGTCCAGTATCCATCGGCGTCCTTGTAGGCATCAGGCACCCGGCTGGCGTTGGGCGCGATGTAAGGCTGGAGGAGTCCCTCATCCATTGCCTGGATGAAGGAATCGGAGCCGCCGGCGAACCAAACGTCCGCCTGCGGGTTATCTTTTTCCGCCCTCAAACGGGTAATCACCTCCCCAGAGGAAAGCCCCATGTATTGGACGTTGATACCAGTCGCCTCTTCGAAAGCCTCGAAAATAAGGTCGGGATTAGTGTAGGCATGGTAGACGTTGAGCACCATCTCGTCGTCGGGCTGGATGGTCTCGTCGGGCGTGGTAGGTTCCTCGGGGGTAATCGGTTCTTCGGGAGTGGTGGGTTCTGCGGGGGTATCACCGCCACAGCCAGCGAAAGCAACAATGCTAAAGGCCATGACCAGAACCAGGAATAACGATAACGGCTTTTTTAATAGTTTCAAAATTGCCTCCATTTTAAGAAGATATTTGGACGCATTCCAGTATGTTTCAGAGCTTCTTCAGCCATTCATTGCCGACACCTCCTTCCGAGAGTCTTCGGGGCCGAATTCATATTCGGGGAAAAAGGCGTGGTGACATACGGGCACATCGTGGTCGAAGAATATCTTCAGATGGGCGGGCAGGAGCTCTAACCGGTCGGGGCAAGGCGAGTATCCGGCGGCGAAACCGTGCCCCACCAGCCGCTCGAAACGCCGCGGATAACGGTGCCAGGGCGCCGACAGGGCCAACGTCAGAGACTTTTTCGCATCGGCCTTTGACATTAGCCCCTATATTACTATAACTAATTATTATATTGCAACAAAAATATTTTTATACTACTGAATAACCCGGCTAGTTTGGGGGGGGCGGACACAAAAAGCCCCCGGCCTTCAGTAAAGCAAACCGTTTAGGCTATCGCCCAACCGGTTTCGAGGTCGAAGAGATGGAGCCTATCGGCGTCGAAGGTCAGGGCAACCTCCTCGGTTAAACCAGCAACAGCCCGGGAAGAAGTACGGCCGAAAACCGTTTTATCGCCGACGCGGAAGTGCAAAATGGTCTCGTTACCGACCAGCTCTTCGGATTCTAACTTAGCCTGAATGTACCACGCCGGAGCTTCGGCCCGGTTATGGTTCCGGGTACGCACGTCCTCGGGACGGATGCCCATGGTCAGCTCTTTACCGATATGGGCCGCCAGCGCCTCCTTCATATCCTGTGGAAGCGGCAGCCTAAAAGCGTCACCTTCGAGGCGAAGGTCAGCGCCGCTTCCGGCTACCCTGACATTGAGGAAGTTCATGGGCGGGTTACCGATAAAACCGGCCACGAACAGGTTGGCGGGTTTCGAGTATATCTCCCAGGGGCTGGCCGCCTGCTCGATAACCCCTTTATTAATGATAACGATACGGTCGGCTATGCTCATAGCCTCTTCCTGGTCGTGAGTTACGTAGATAGTGGTGATGTTCAGTTCCCGTTGAATCCGCTTGATTTCGCGGCGCATTTCGACGCGGAGCCGGGCGTCCAAATTGGATAGCGGCTCGTCCAGCAGTAGCAGCGGCGGCTCGATGACCAGCGAGCGGGCCAGTGCGATACGCTGTTGTTCCCCTCCGGATACCTCGTGAACGCGTCGCTTCTCGTAACCCGCCAGGCGCACCATTTTCAGTGCGACGGCCACTTTTCGCTTAATCTCGTCATTAGGCAGGCGGCGTTGGCGCAACCCGTAGGCGATATTTTCGAAGATGGTCATGTGGGGGAAGAGAGCGTAGTTCTGAAAAACAAAGCCCAGGTCGCGCTTCTGTGTCGGCAATTCGGTAATATCCGTCTCGCCCAGATAGACCTTGCCGCTGTCGGGGTCTATCAGGCCGTCTATGATGCGGAGCGCCGTCGTCTTACCGCAACCCGAAGGCCCCAGCAAACAGCACAACTCCCCCTTATTTACCGAGAGGCTAAAATCACGCAGCACCTCCTGGCTGTCGAAGCGCTTGTTAATACCTTCGAGCTTGAGGTCGACTAGACGTGTGTTTTCGTATTCAGGGACTTGCGCAACCATCCGAATATGTCCTCCCTACTTCCGATAAAGTATATGGCCAGCACGCCGACAGCGCCGATGGCCAGCATGATAGCGGCCACCGCCCCGGCCTGGCCCATGCGCATGCTGATGACCTCCTGAAAGGCCTCTACGGAAAGCAACTTTTTGTCCGGCGAGATGAGGAAGATAATCGGCCCCACCGTTTGTACCGCCATCACGAAGGTATATATCGCGGTCACTATCATCGCCGGGCGGGCTAGCGGCACCACTACCCGGAAAAAGGTACGCAGCTTGGACGCCCCCAGGCTGGCCGAGGCCTCTTCCAGAGCGTAGTCCTGCTGCATAAGAGTACTGCTGCCGGCACGCACCCCTATCGGTAGCGTTCTGACGATGACGCAGGCAGCGATGATGACCCACGTCCCGGATAACACCAGCGGTGGGTGGCTGAAGCCCAGGGCGTAGCCGATACCGATGAAGGTGCCGGGCACGGCGAAGGTCAGCGTGGCCAGCAGGTCGAGCGTAGTCCGCCCGCGTATCCGCACCCGCGTTACGATATAAGCGACGACGATACCGACCATACTGACGATGAGGCTGGTGACCATGGCCAGTATTATGGTCCTCACGGCGCTAACGCTGACGTTCTGCCAGACGGCGTCGAAATGCTGCAAAGTAAAGGAGTAGTTAATGCCCAGGTGCTTGGTAAACGCCGACAGGATGACGGAGGATAGCAGAGCCAGCACCCCGATGGAGAAGATGAAGCATATTCCCCAGAGGACGGCGTTAACCGCCGGGTGCAACGCCAGCTTCTTCTGCTTGGCCCGCGAGAGCTGCATGCGAATGCCGGCGTCTTTAGACTGAGTGCGCGAATATAGCCAGAAGACCACCAGACAAATAAGCAGCAATATGATATTCATGGCGGACGACAGGCCGGGGTTATAAGCGCCCATCATCTGCGCGTAAGATGCCGACGCCAGGTTGCTGAATTTGCCGCCCACCACCAGCGGGGTGCTGAAATCGGCCATAGACCCCAGAAAAACGAGCAAACCGGCGCTGATGATGCCCGGCCATATCAGGGGCAAGGTAACCGTGGTCAGCACCTTCCACTCGCTGGCGCCCATGCTGCGGGCCGCGTCCTCGAGCTGGCTGTTCACCCCCATCATGACGGCGGAAATCACCATGAAGGCCATGGTGGTAAAATCCAGCACCTGGATGACGAGCACGCTTTTCCAGCTGTAAACGTCCCAGGTTAGATTCAACCATTCGTAGGTCACCAGGCCGCTGCGCCCGAAAAGATAGATGTAGCCGATGGCCAGGATAAAACCCGGAATGATGATGGGCAGCACCGCCGACACGCCGAATAACTTGCGTAGCGGCAGCGAAGTCCGGAAAACGATGATGGCCAGCACCAAACCCAGAAAAGTGGCTATCAGGGCCGCGGCCATGGCCATCCAGAGACTGTTCCATATCGTGCCGGCGTGTTTCGCGGTTGTAAAAAGGTCGGCGAAGTTGCTCAAACCGACCTGGTCGCCCCACTGGAAGCTCTCTATCAACACGCTAAGAATGGGGTAGACGACGAAGATAACCAGGCCCACCATGATTATCGTGGGCAGGACGTAACGTTGCCACTTCACGGTACGGCTTCCTCCCATCTCATGGCGGGCCCGGTATATTTCATACTAGTACTCTTTTCGTTTAGTCCATCAGGTCGGCGTAACGCGAGTTAAACTCTTCCAAAACGCGCTCGCGCTCGGCGCCCCAGGTAATGAAGTCGTAAGCTATCATGTTGAGGTCACTTAACTGGGGCACGCCCTCGATAGTGGTAACGTCGGTGCAGGGCACGCGGGGCACAGCCTGCATCAGTACCCGCTGTCCGGCGTCGGAAAGGACCCAGTCAACGAGTATCTTGGCGTTGTTAGAGTGAGGAGCGCCCTCGATGATAGCGATAGGCGTCGGCCAGGCCGGCACCCCGTCCGAGGGGAACACCGCGGTGAGGTCGACTTCGGGATTGGTGATAATAGCCTGTTGCGGCTCGGGGCAAATACCCACGGCGTATTCGCCATCCAGAGCCTTGGTGCGGGGCCCACCGCCGCGCTGCTCCAGGTAGGGTATGTTGGCGTAAAGCTCGTCCAGGAAGGCCCAGCCTGCCTCCTCACCCTTCATCTGGAGCATGGCCGACACCTGGGTGTAAGCCGTACCGGAGATGTTAGGGTTGGAAGCCAGCAGCTCACCGGAGTAAACCGGGTCGGTCAGGTCTTCCCATGATTCCGGCATGGGCAAACCCAGGTTCTCCAGGCGCGTGTTGTTCACCAGCACCGCCGCCATGGACAGGGACATGCCGGTCCAGTATCCGTCGGCGTCTTTGTAGGCATCCGGCACCCGGCTGGCATTAGGCGCGATGTAAGGCTGGAGCAGCCCTTCGTCAGTCGCCTGGATAAAAGAATCGGAGCCACCGCCGAACCACACGTCCGCCTGCGGGTTGTCCTGTTCCGCTCTCATTCGGGTGAGCACCTCTCCCGAGGAGAGTGTAATGTACTGGACTTTAATACCGGTGTCGGCTTCGAAAGCCTCGAAAATAAGGTCGGGATTATCATAGGCTAGGTAGAGGTTGAGTACCAACTCATCGTCGGGCTGAATGGTCTCGTCGGGAGTAGTGGGTTCGGTGGGGGTAGAGGGTTCTTCAGGAGTAGTGGGTTCTGCGGGAGTATCGCCGCCGCAGCCGGCGAAAGCGATAATGCCGAGGGTCATGACTAAAACCAAAAATAAAGATAACGGCCTTTTTAGTAATTTCACAACTTGCTCCTTTTTAATAAGATATGCATTGGGCAAATTCTAATATATCCCAGGGTTCCTTCATTCATTCATTACCGCATTACCGGCACCTCCTTCCGGGAGTCTTGATTTCAAAATCTAGGCAAGTGCACATTCTTTGCCTTGAGATAATCTTCCAGTAATCGCCTCGTGGCTAAGGCTTCGTCGAGGTCATCGAGCTCGATGGTCCACCAACGACAATCGGTCTCCAGCAAGCGATCGACTATCGGCCCCAAGACGCTCATATCGGCGGGCGGATAGTGACGGTCCGTCTCCCTCTCGTACATGTGCACTTCATGGAGACGGTCGGCGAACATGTCTACGATATCGGTAACCGCCAGCTCGCCGTCCTGCACCCGCTGGCAGGAGACGGCATGCCCGATGTCGAGGGTTATCATGGCCCCAGCCCGGCTCGCCCAGTCGAGCACCGTCTCCGGATTACTGGTCGGGCCGCGGCGCAGGTTCTCCAGGCAAACAGTGATGCCCCGGCGGCGGGCGAACTCTACCAGCCTCTTGAGATTCCGGGCGGCGCGGTCATGGTCTATCTGCCACTCGGAGCTGTTGCTCACATCGAGCCCGATATGCACGGTAACCACCGGCTCTCCCCAGCCCCACATCGCCTCCAGGGCGGCAAAATGCAACCCGAGAGCCAGCTCGGCGATATCGGCATCGGCGTGGCCGAATTCATGCTCGGGGAAAAAGGCGTGGTGGCGTACGGGCACATTGTTTACCACCAGCGTCTCCAGCTGGGTGGGCAACATCCGCCAGTCATCGGGGTTAGGCGAGTATTCGGCGGCGAAACCGTTGCCGGTCAGCTGCTCGAAACGCTCCGGGTAGCGGCGCCAGGCCACCGACAGGGCTATTGTCAGAGACTTCGTTTTCATCGGCCTTTGGCAATTAGCCCATATATTACTATAGATTTTAATTATAATGCAACAATAATTTCTTTATGTTTCGTAATAATCCAAGTGTTGCGGAGAAAAGGTTTGCAGTCATAAAAAAGCCCCCGGAAATCGTTCCGGAGGCTTTGGTATAGCTGGTGGAGACGGGGGAGGCTTCGTCTCTATCCTACCGAAGTATCCTGCTCCTCCTAGAACAAAGACGAGCGCTGGCAATCCGATTTAAGAGATAAAAAGCCTTAGCTAGTTGAGGTAGTTAGAAATACAGCAACAACCTCAACTAGCTTCGTTTTACTAATTTATTAAATCCATATTTTAGATAGAAGGTTAAACTAGGGATTCAACAAGGTATTCAACTACCTGTTTAGTTAAACGGAGTTGAACGGCCAGGTGTTCAACTTTCATACCTAGTTGAACGGTATTGAACACCCGGAAAGTGAGGTGACTATTTAATGAACGGAACGGAGTTTTTTAAGTGGGGACTCGGTCTTTGGATTGGTTATAAAATATTGAAAGAGGTAGGCTCTACTAATCAAGCCCCTAGTAGTAACTTAAAACCTAGCCCTAGCAATATCCTCGCTAATCTGGACATAAAAGGCATTCTTGAGAAAGCCTTCAATGAAACCCTTGGAAAATCTACCCTCCTAGAGTCTCAGCCACAGCCAGTAAAGCTGGTCCCAGATCCTAATATAGTTGAGTCAGGAAATTGGCTAAAGCTCATTCGCCACCCCTCGGTTACTGTGATTTTGGGCGGGAGAGGGAAAGGTAAGAGTGCTCTTGGTTATCGGTTGTTGGAGCATTTACGCTGGACTGCCAGCCCTTACGTTGTCGGCTTACCAGAAAATGCCAGGAAGCTACTACCCGATTGGGTAGGCATGGCTACTAGCTTGGAAGATGTGCCACCAAAGGCTATTGTTCTAGTGGACGAAGCGTACATGCCCTTCCATGCTCGCTATAGCATGGCAGCTGAGGCTAAGGCAATGTCCCAACTGATAAACCTGTCCCGTCAGCGGGACCAGACCTTGATTTTCGTCTCCCAAGAAAGTAGGCAGATAGACAGAAACATCGCCAGTTCAGCCAACGTGATAATTTTCAAGGATTTAGGCCTACTGCAACTGAAATTTGACCGACGAGAATTAACTGATATTGCAACACAGGCAAAGCAAGCTTTGACCACTGTAAATGGTGATAAGAGAAAGTGGGCTTATGTTTACGCCCCAGATAATGACTTTGTGGGTCTAGTAGAAAATTCCCTACCATCATTCTGGAGTGAGAAACTTGGTCATATCTTCGCTACCGTGGGAGAGATAACAGCCAGACCACCTAAAAAGACACCCCTAAGCCAGCGGATTGAGAAAGCAAAAGAGCTTAAACGGCAGGGATTATCACTAGGGCAGATAGCTAAGTTAATGGGGGTATCTAAAGGTACAATTAAGAACTGGCTAGACAACTACCCTTATAAACGATAGCCCGGCCAGTGGCTTTTGAGAGGGCACAGCGATGCTTGCACAGTCCGTAACTAATGAACTAATCCTCGCAAGGGGATTGAAACCCATATCAGTTCACTCCTCCGCCCCTGCTATAATAGGTCCGGAAGCATGTAATCCTCGCAAGGGGATAAAAGAAAAAGAGGCTGGAGATATTCTCCAGCCTCTTCTATTACCGATTGAACAGAATGACGGGTTGTTACCTCGTTGCACTTTCCTGACTTTTATGCAGTCTCCATACATCGGAATCCTCCGCGCAAAAATCAGAAGTTATGACTTTAAGAGATAGCTGATCTGTCGCCCCCGGGGACTTGACAGACGATGGTGAGGTGTTATAAACTATAGCAGATTGTTAGACTAATCTAACACTTTTGATAGGACGGGGCTTTGAACAGTACTGGTGATCAAATAACTAGCCCAGAAGGTTACTCGGACGTCGTTACTATACGTGAGTATAGTGAGGAAAGCTACGGCACCGGCTCCCTATTCTGATTGAAAAAGACCGATATATTTTTTACCCTAAAAAGTTAGACTAACCTTACTTTTCAAAAACTACCATCATCACTTTAGAAAGGATACGCGAGAGTTGGATAATGAAGAAACACTGCCCAAACGGAAAACCGGAATTTCGCGGCTTTTGGAAATAGCCGGGGGAAAGCGCGGACTGCTCATACTGGCAACTTTCCTTTCGATAATCGCCACATTGCTGCAGTTCTCTCCGTTTGTAGCGGTGTATTTCATCGTGGCCGAGCTGCTGAAAAACGCGGCCACCCCGGCGCTAATCGATTACGGCTTGATACAGCAGTGGGGTATCTGGGCGCTGTTACTGCTGGTGGGGGCGCTGATATTTCTCTACGCCGGCAATATGGCGTCGCATATCGCCGCCTTCCGCACCCTGTATAACCTGCGCATACGCCTGAGCCAATACCTAGCAAAACTACCGTTAGGCTATTTCAACCGCCAGTCTACCGGCGCCATCAAGAAGAACCTGGAACTGAGCGTGGAGAAGATAGAGCTTTTCATCGCTCACCAGATACCCGACTTCGTCGGCGCCATAGTCTTGCCGATAACCATGCTGACGGTGATGTTCGTGCTGGACTGGCGGCTGGCGCTAGCCGCCAGTGTTCCTGTACTTGCTTCCTACTGCCTGCAATGTTGGGTGTATTTCAGCAAAGAGGGCCGGGAGAGTTGGACGAAATACATGGACGTTCAGGAAGACGTTAACGCCGAGGCGGTGGAGTACGTCCGCGGCATGCCGGCGGTCAAGGTCTTCGGCCTGACCGTGCGCAACTTTCTGCGTTTCAATAAATCCATCAAGGAATACCGCGATTTCACGCTGAAAATAACCAAGAGCTACAAAACCCCTTACAGCGTTTTCTTCGTCGTCCTGTCGGCGATACTTACTTTCATCGTGCCGGTGGCAATCCTGCTCATCAGCGGGCAGCCGGGCAACCAGGCGCTGGCTTTGACCATCATGGTGTTCATGGTGCTGGCCCCCGGTTTGTCCGTGCCGGTACTGAAGCTACTCTACGCGGGTGGCACATTGCGCCAGATATCCGAGGGCACCGAACGCATTGATAAAATCCTGGCTCAAGAACCTGTAGCGGAGCCAGAGCTGCCCAAGCTTCCCGAGACGTACTCGGTGGCCTTCGAAAAGGTGGGCTTTTCCTACGACGACCAGACAGCTGCCACCCGCACCGAAGCGCTGACCGACGTTTCCTTCGTCGCCAGGGAGGGGGAGATAACGGCCCTGGTGGGGCCCTCCGGCAGCGGTAAAACCACTATCGCCAACCTCATTCCCCGTTTCTGGGACGTCGCCGCCGGCGCTATCAAAATCGGCGGCGTGGACGTGCGTGAGATGGGGACGGAAAACCTGATGGATACAGTGTCCTTTGTTTTCCAGGATGTCCATCTCTTCTACGACACCATCGAGGAAAACATCCGCATGGGGCGTAGCAACATAGCCAGAGAGCAGGTTATCGCCGCCGCCAAGGCAGCCTGTTGCCACGAATTTATCCAAAAACTGCCGGAGGGTTATCAGACCAAAATCGGCGAGGGCGGCACCTACCTCTCCGGCGGGGAGGCGCAACGGGTGGCTATCGCCCGGGCCATCTTGAAGAATGCCCCGATCCTGGTACTGGATGAAGCCACCGCCTTTGCCGACCCGGAAAACGAGGTGAAAATACAGCAGGGGCTTATATCCCTGATAAAGAACAAAACGGTTATCGTCATCGCCCACCGCCTGACCACCATACGCGAAGCCGATAACATCGTCGTGGTCGATAACGGGCGTATCGTTGAGAACGGCCCCCACGACGTCCTACTGGCCGAAGGAGGTTTATACCAGCGCATGTGGGGAGCTCATATCGATGCCGGTGCCTGGGAACTAACCTCCGAAGACTCCCGGGAGGAGGTGCAACCGAAATGAGAAAGATACTTTATAACATCACCAGCGGTAACCCGCGCTCACTGGTTAAACCGTCCGTAGCCTCTCTGCTTGACGGTATCTGCAAGATAGTGCCGGCGGTGCTAATACTGGAGGTATTCAACGTTATCTTTCGTCACTTCCAGACCGGTGAGCCGCTGGATATCGGCCGGATGTGGCTGGTATCCGGTGTCCTCTTCGCTTGGCTGCTGGTACAATACATCGCTTATGCCTGGGCGTACGATAAGACGTATTACGTAGCCTATGAAGCTTCGGCCCGGGGGCGGACGGCGCTGGCGGAGCGCCTGCGTCACCTTTCTTTAGGCTTCTTCGGCAGCCGCGACCCCGGCGACTTGACCACTATGATTCTGGGTGACTATACCCTTGTGGAAACGGCTATATCACATCACTTCCCGCAGCTTGTCAGCGGGGTAGTGCTGCCTTTCCTCGCTTTCATCTGCCTGCTTTTCGTACAGTGGCAGATGGCGCTGGCCATGTTCATCGCCCTACCGCTGTCGGTACTCATCATTTACCTGACGAACAATTTTCAGGTACGGTTGAGCAAATCGCACATAAAGGCCAAAGTGGACGCCGCCAGCCGACTTCAGGAATACCTGCTCGGCATGCGCGAGATTAAGGCGCATAACCTGAGCGGACAGCGCTTCGAGCGCCTGCGGGAGGCTTTTCACCGGCTGATGCGCGAGTCCATCAAAATCGAGGGAGCGATAGGCCCGGTGATGATGGTGGCTATCGGGCTGATGCGGGCCGGGATGACTCTGATAATCTTTACCGGTGCCTACCTGTTGGCGGGGGGAGAGCTGACGTTGCCGATATTCCTTATCTTCATACTGCTGGGCACAAGGGTGTTCGAGCCGCTACAGGTAGTAATGGTCAACTACGCCGAGATTAAATACGCCACGGTCAGCGCCGAGCGTATCATGGAAGTACAACAGCACCCGATGTTACCGGGACAGGACGATCCCCCCGAGGACAACCGCATTGAGTTCGATAACGTTACTTTTGCCTATGAGGACCGTGATGTGCTCAAGAATATTTCGTTTGCCATCGAGCCGCGCACCATAACGGCCTTAGTGGGGCCTTCCGGCAGCGGCAAGAGCACGGTAGCCCGCCTTATCGCCCGCTTCTGGGACGTTCAGGGCGGCAGCATCCGTTTGGGGGGCAAGGACATTAAGGAGATAGACCCGGAGAAGCTGCTCTCTCGTATTTCCATGGTCTTCCAGGACGTTTATCTCTTTAAGGATACCATCGGCAACAACATCCGCGTCGGGCGGATCGACGCTTCTCAGGATGAGATAGAGGAGGCCGCCCGCCAGGCGTGCGCCCATGATTTCATCACGGCGCTGCCGCAGGGCTACGATACCCCGGTCGGGGAGGGGGGCTGTACCCTTTCCGGCGGGGAAAAACAGCGCGTTTCCATTGCCCGTGCCTTGCTCAAGGACGCTCCCATCGTGCTGCTGGACGAGGCCACCGCCTCCCTCGACCCGGAAAACGAGACCAACGTCCAGCGCGCCCTAAACGCCCTGGTGACCAATAAGACGGTGGTGACCATCGCTCACCGCCTGAAGACGGTGCGGGGGGCGGATAAAATTTTAGTTCTCGATAAGGCCAGCGTGGTCGAGGAAGGCAAACATGATGACCTGCTCTCTAAAGAAGGACTTTACCACCAGCTCTGGACGTTACAGCAGCAATCGGCGGGCTGGCGGATGAAGGCGACCACATAAATATTTGAAGGAGGAGAACCCAATGAAAAGCAAAACACTGAAAGTCATCTCTTCACTTTTGGCCGGACTGCTCATAGTCATGGCGCTGGCTAGCTGTACTGTGAAAGAGGAGGAGCCCGTACAAGACGATACCCCTGTACAGGGCGAAACGCCTGAGGTCGGCGATACCCCGGAAACCATAACCGTAACCGACGGCTTTGGCCGCGAAGTTACTCTGGAAAAACCTATTCAAACCGTGGCTTCCGGTCTATCCATGGTCACGGAACTGATGGTATCACTCGGGGCAGAGGACCGGATTATCGGCATAGACCGGACTACCGCCGAAGTAGAGTTTCTTTTTGAAGACCTGCTGTCGTTGCCGCTCGTCCAGACCTCTGAATCCCATTACGTCATCGACTATGAGGCAATGATTACCGTGGACCCCGATGTCTTTATCACCGGCGTGGTACCCATGGAAGGCTTCGATGACATCGTGTCCACGCTGGAGCCGGAGATACCGGTCATCGCTCTTTCCTACAATACGCCCAAGGAAATCGTGGCCAGCGTGATGCTGCTCGGTGAGTTGTTCGATTGCCAGGAAGCCGCTGACGAGTACATCGAGTTTTTCCAGGGTACCATGGACATGATTACCGAGAGGGTAGCCGGTATCGCGGAAGAAGACAAGCCGAAGGTCTACTACGAGTGGATGGAGTACTTTACCTTCAACAAAGACCTTCTGCAGTTTCAGAGCCAGATAGATATCCCGGGCGGGATCAACGTGGCGGTGGATATGGCGACGACCTACGGTACCATCGATCCGGAATGGGTCATCGAGCAAAATCCGGATGTCATCATCGCCATGGCGTTGGACTATGCCTTTTATGGTTACCCGCCCATCGCCTGTGGGTATGAAGTGGACGATTATTCCGAGATTGAAGCATTTCATGAAGCGATTCTGAGCCGCAGCGAACTCTCCGAAGTCACCGCCATTAAGGAAGGGCGGGTGTACGTGATTCACAGCGAACTACCGGCTACATCCTGCATTGGTTTCGCTTACATGGCCAAGTGGTTACACCCCGAGCTTTTCGAAGATCTCGACCCGCAAGCCATCCATCAGGAATGGATGACCCGCTTCATGGGAATCGACTACGACCTGGATGAACACGGGGTGTTTGTTTATCCGAAAGAA
>JASFHK010000019.1:0-14993 GCA_050123275.1 Dehalococcoidia bacterium | reverse complement strand
ACCCCTCAACACCTTAAACCGGCCTAGTCGGGGATTTCGAACAGGCCGGCCCTACCGTCCACGGCCTGGGAGCGTTTGAGGGTAACCCCGGTCATGACGTGTATCAGTTTGAAGGGCTGCATGTTGGTGAAGGTGTAAATCCACTTCGCCTTTTCCAGAACGACCTTCTCCGCGTCCTCACCCTTTTCTACCCTGTCCACCAGCTCGCGGTGATAGTCCTCGGTGGCTTTCATCACCCGCTGCAAATATTGTTTCGGCTCGCCTTCGACGACGCCACCGTGACTGCGGGCGCCGATGCGGGCGGGCAGCGCCGCCAGCTTGCGGATGCTGTCACAGTATGCTTCCAGCGATTGGAAATAGTTGGGCCAGAAGACCTCTCTCCCCGGCTCGTAGATGCCGGTGGCGTCGCCGATAACCAGTATCCCCCCCCCCTCGTTGTGGAAGGAGATGTGGCAGGGCGAATGCCCCGGGGTCTCGTAGACCGTCCAGACCACGCCCTTGCCCAGGTCTATCTTGTCCCCCTCCTTGACCACCCGGTCCACCTCGAAGACGGGGTTATCCAGCTCGGGGGGCCACCAGTCGATGTCGCCCTTGACCAGCAGGTTCTCGGCGATGGTATGGTCCATCTTGACGAAATTCTGGATTACCTCCTCTTTCTTGAGCAGCTCGGCGGCGACTGCGCCGGCGACGATTTTGAGGTGGGGCCAGAGCTTCTTCAGGTGCGGCACGGCGCCGATATGGTCGGGGTGGGTGTGGGTCAGCGCCAGGTATTCTATCCGTTCCGGGGCGATGCCCAGCTCTTTCACCTGCTCCACGATGATGGGGAAGGTGGCGCCGGTCCCCCCTTCGATTATCATTCCCTTATCCCCCATCGAGAGATAGGCCGGATAGGAAGGGGTGCCCAGTTGATAGAAATCGGGGGCGATAGTTAAGATTTCGTACTTCTTTTCACTCATTTTCTTTTCCTCCTAGAACTAGTTTTGGGTGTATATATACAAGAGCCCCTCCCGCTTGGGAGGGGCTTCGTTTTTGTCCTACTAGTCTAGATGTTTTCTAGCTAATTTGCATGCCTTGCCTCCCAAGCGCCGTCGGCGCCGGCAAAAAAGTAGTAATAGTAATAATACCCTTGGGAAGCAATTCGGTTTATCATTTTCTTTTTTACCTTGGGCAGTAGTCTACCATAGCCGGACTGCCCTGTCAACAGACTGTCTCCTTAATTTGATTTTAGGGGATTGCCCCGTTGTCTTTCAAGCGGGTTATAGCCTCCCAGTCGTAACCCAGCTCCAGCAAGATCTCCTCGGTATGCTGGCCCAGCTCGGGGGCTTCCCGCCTTACCGAGGCCGGCGTCCCGCTGAAATCCCAGGGGAAGCCGACCATCTTGGTCTTACCCAGCACGGGGTGGTCGAACGAGGTCACGTAGTCGTTGGCAATCGCCTGCGCGTCGTTGACGACCTCGCTGGGAGTCTGGATGGGAGTGTGAATCAGCTTCTCGCGCTCGAAAATCTCAAACCATTGATCGCGGGTCTTGGTGGCGAACTGCTTATCCATGATAGCCACCAGCTCTTTGGCGTTCTCGCCCCTGGCTTCGATGCTTTCGAAGCGGGGGTCTTTTTCCAGCTCGGGCATACCCATCGCCCGGCAAACGCCAGGCCAGTACCGGTCCGGCTGGAGGTGCGCCAGGATGAACCACTTGCCGTCCTTGGCCTGGTAGTGGTTATAGATGGGATTACCGGCTTTCGACCTTTTCTCGCGGGGGAACTCCTGCCCCAGCACGGCCGGCGCCGACAGAATCAGGCTCTCCATGCAAATCAGGCTGCCCATCAGCGAGGTGTCCACCACCTGCCCCACCCCCGTCTTCTCGCGGGCGTATAGGGCGGCGCAAATCGCCCAGGCGCAAACCATGCCCCCCAGCTCGTCACCCAAACCGGGTAAGACCTGGGCGGGAGGCGTGCCCCGCTCGCCGCAGGACATCATCAGGCCGGAGCGCCCGATGCCGGTATAGTCGAAGGAAAGCTCGTGGGCGTCGGGGCCTTTACGCCCCCAGCCCGAAGCCTGGGCGTAAATCAGGCGCGGGTTGCGCTTCATGAGCACGTCGGGGCCGATGCCCATCTTCTGGGGGGCTTCGATGCTCATGTTGGTCAAGAAAACGTCGGCCTCGTCGATGAGCTTTAAGAAAATCTCCAGGCTATCCTCGTTCTTCATGTCGAGGACGATGCTCCGCTTGTTGCGGTTATGCTGCTCGAAGTAGTAGTTCCGTCCCTTCAAACCGACCATGGTGCCGATAATCCTCATGAAGCCCCGCCCCGGGTCCCCGACCTTGGGCTCCACCTTGATGACGTCGGCGCCCATGTCGCCCAGCTTGGTGCCGCAGACCGGCCCCTGCTGGAACATGGTTATCTCCACCACCTTGACCCCGGCTAAGGGTCCCGCCGTTTTCTGTTTTTCTTTTTCTTCTTTCATGGTCGTATAAATGAAAAACCCCCCGTTTGGGGGGGGATTGCTTACAACCTTTCTATCTTATTTTCTGGTTATGCTATCCGATTCCGATAATATTGTCCCCCCCGTCGCGCACTAAGTGCGCCCGGTAAAAACGAAGGTCGTTTCGTATAAACCTGGGAAGACAATACTTTCTTTCATTTTTTCACCCGGTTTAGTAAAAAGGACTTTAGCACAGGCAGGGGCTTTTGTCAACTTCGAGATGATTAACCAAGCCCGAATATGATAAGATTTAGTCTAATGGAACTCGTCATCTACGCCGTTATCTGCTCGCTGCTGATGCTGGTCGGCTTCATCGGCGTCTTCGCCCCCGTACTGCCCGGCATTCCCATCGCCTGGCTGGGGCTCTTTATTTACGCCATCGGCACCGGCTTCGAGCGCATCTCGGTGGTCACCATCATCGTCTTCGCCGCCATCACGGCGCTGATACTGCTGCTCGACTTTCTGGCGCCGATGCTGGGCGCCAGGAAGTTCAAGGCCAGCAATTACGGCATGCTGGGCGCTTTTCTGGGTATGATTATCGGCATCATTTTCCTCGGTTTCTGGGGCATTATCCTGGGCCCGTTCGTGGGGGCTTTCCTCTTCGAGCTGCTCTTCGCCCGCAAGCAGACCAAAGGCGCCCTCAAGGCGGCCTTCGGCACCTTTATCGGCTACATCGCCGGCGCCCTGGTCAAGGTAATCTTTATTTTCGTCATGGCCGGGTTTTTCATCGTTTCCCTGTTCTAAACCCGAACTTATAGCGTGAGAGGTAAATATGAAAAGAATACTTTTAGTGGCTATTCTGGTAATAACGTCCCTGGCTTTGCCCGCCCTGGCGGCATGCGCCAGCCTCACCTGGGAGGACATGCCGGTTGCTTACACAGGGGCTTTCCCGTCAGAGGAGCATAAGTGGTTCGACGCAGATATGCAGGCCGACTTCGAAGCGGAATGGGCTAAAGTGGAATGGCAATTTTACACGACCGAGCGCCTTCCCCTCTCCGATTTCGAAGAGGCTTGCGCCTATTACCTGGCCGAAATGCCCGCCCTGGGCTGGACGCCGCTAGGCACCGCCGAAGAACCGCCCTACCTCTTCCAGAAGAACGACGGTGACGACTTCGCCGCGGTATACATCCACTTCGAATCCGAATCGTCCCCCTGTTTCGGCGGGTTGGAGGCCGGCTACGTCCAAGTCGTGCTGGTAAGAGCCGTCGGCCCAAAGTAAGCGGCGGCAACGGATTTTTACCTAAAAGCGCAAAGCCGTTCCGCACGGGTAAGCTTTGTGGTATAGTATGTAAAGCATGCTGGCCAAAGTAATCACCTGTGCCGTGGTCGGGCTGGACGGCGCCCTGGTCGAGGTCGAGGTTGATATCGCCCCCGGCCTCCCCTCTTTCACCATCGTCGGGCTGCCCGATACCGCCGTCCAGGAAGCCAAGGAGCGGGTGCGCGCCGCCATCAGGAACTCCGGCTGTAACTTTCCCACCCGCCGCATCGTGGTCAACCTGGCCCCTGCTTATCTCAAGAAGGCGGGACCCGCCTACGATTTGCCCATCGCCGCGGGCATCTTGCTCAGCTCGGAGCAGATATCCGCCGACCTGTCCGACACCGTCCTCCTCGGCGAGCTGTCGCTGGACGGCAGCCTGCGCCACACCAACGGCATCCTGCCCATGGTGGCGCTGGCGCACCAGGAGAAAATCGCCACCGTCATCGTGCCCGAGATGGACGCCCGCGAGGCGGCGATAATAGAGGGTGCCGCAATCATCCCCGTCAGCTCGCTGGCGCAGCTGGTCGGCTATTTCCGGGGGGAGGTAGATATCCCCCGCTACGAAGCGGAAGACGCCGACGAGTTCGTTCCCGCTACCCTGCCCTCCACCGACCTGGCCTACGTCAAGGGGCAGGAGCACGTCAAGCGGGCTCTGGAGGTGGCGGCGGCGGGCGGGCACAACGTGATTATGATGGGGCCGCCGGGCAGCGGCAAAACGCTGCTGGCGCGCTCCCTGCCCTCGCTGCTGCCCCCCATGACCGACGAGGAAGCCCTGGAGGTAACCAAGGTCTACAGCGTCAGCGGGCTGCTGCCGTCCAACACGCCGCTAATCAAGCAGCGCCCCTTCCGCTCCCCCCACCACAGCATCTCCAACGCCGGGCTGGTGGGCGGCGGCCAGTGGCCCCGCCCCGGCGAGATAAGCCTCAGCCACCGCGGAGTGTTGTTCCTGGACGAATTACCCGAGTTCGGCCACGCCGTGCTCGAGGTATTGCGCCAGCCCCTGGAAGACCGCGTTATCACCATCAGCCGCGCCCAGGGCAGCGTCACCTTCCCGGCCAATTTCATGCTGGTGGGCGCCATGAACCCTTGCCCCTGCGGCTACTACGGCGACCCCTTCAAGCAGTGCACCTGCTCGCCGAGCCTGGTCAGCCGCTACCAGAAACGAATCAGCGGGCCCTTCATCGACCGGGTGGATATCTTCATCGAGGTGCCCCACATAGACTACGAAAAGCTGGCCGACGATAACCTGGGGGAAAAATCGGAGAAGGTGCAAAAACGGGTGGCGGCGGCGCGCGCAACCCAGCGCCGGCGCTTCGAGGGAACGCCCCTGGCCTGTAACGCCGAGATGACGCCCACCGAGGTCAGGGAATACTGCCAGACCGAGGAAGCGGCCCAAGGGTTGCTCAAGGCGGCCATGAAGCAGTTGTATCTTTCCGCCCGCGCCTTCCACCGCATCCTTAAAATCGGGCGCACCCTCGCCGACCTGGAAAACGGTGAAATCATCAAGGCGAACCATATCGCCGAGGCCATCCAGTACCGGCCGCGCAGCCTGGTCTAGCCGACTTTAAGCTCGGGCGGCTTGGGCTTGTTCCCCCAGCCCGTTTCCTTGACGAAACAGAGGGCGATGAGCGCCAGCAGCCCGTAAGCCGCCCAGAGGAAGAAGGGATAGGGGGAGGAGGGGTCCGAGCCGACCAGGCTGTTGCCTAAAGCGGGCGAGCTAAGCGAGCCCACGTTGAGCAGGGTCTGCGTCAAACCGATGGCGGTGCCGGCGAAGATAGCCCCCACCCCCGCGGTCTCGGTGCTCATCGTCGTCGCCACGGCCATAAAGCCATCGCGGGCAACGCCGATAAATATCATTATCACCCACACCATGCTGCTGCCCACCAGGGGCACCAGGGCGATGCCGGTGATGGTCACCACCAGCACCGGGAAAAGGACGACTTTACGCAAACCCACCTTGGCCGATAGCAAAACCAGCGGGATAACCCCCACCGCGCTCAAACCGTTAAAAACGGCCAGGGCGCCGTCGGCGCTGGCGGCCTCCCAGCCGATGTTACGCAGGTATGTGGGCAGGTAGCCCAACGTACCCTGGACGCAGCCGGAAAAGCCGAGCAGGACCAGACCGAGCAGCCAGATATACTTGAGCGGGAAAATGTTCTTGATCGACTGGCGCAACGGCACCTTTTCCGGCGAAACCCCCAGCCGCACCTGGTGGTGCTCCTTGACGGTGAGCAGCCAGACCAAGCCGATGAGGATAGATATGCCGCCATAGAGGAATAAAACGCCCCGCCAGCCGCCCAGCAACGGGGAAAGCGTGGTGGCGCTTATCAGCGAGCCGACGGTGAAGCCCACCGCCATGCCCATCGAGACCACGCCGTTGGCGATAACCAGCTTCCTTCCCGAAAACCAGGTGGCGGTTATCTTGAAGACACTGCTGGGGACAACCCACATGGCCAGCCCGAAACAAAAGGTGACCAGGGCCAGGCTCCAAAAACCGTCGGTAGTGCCCCTCAGGGCGCCGAAAGCTCCGGATACGATACAGGCGATGCCCATAACGCGGACGGCGCCGAAACGGTCGGAGAGCAGGCCGGCGACGAAAACAAAACACACGCCGGCGAAGGCCGGTATGCCCCATATCAGGCCCACCTGCACCAGGCTCAAGCCCAGCTCCGCGGCTATCTCCTTGAAAAGGACGGACATGCAGATTTGCTGCATGGCGACGGTCATACCGAAGGTCAACGCCGTCAGGATAAGCACGTAGAGGCGGTAACGCTTATCGCCGTTGTTGGTATTAGTCACGTTCATCTAAAAGCACTCTTCAGACCAAGCCGCAATCGGCAAAAAAACTGCTAGCAAAGAGCGGGAGAAGTAACGGAGAGACAGTTTAGCCCCAGAGTAAGAAAGCTCCGCCCATAATTGCCAGTATGAGACCGACGGCAATGGCTATCCAGCCGCCTATTTTCAGCGTCCCCAGACGGGGACGCCTCGGCCATCGTTCCAGGAACTCTCGGGCGTCGGGACGACGGGCCAGGGAGTCGTAGTATCTATGCTCCTCTCCCCGGCCCGCTATAATCAGGATGATACCCACGATGACAAACAAGCCGCCTATACCGATAGGTATAAAATACTCGCCAGAAGTCATCGTAAAACTCCAGCCTATTTTACTTCAACGGTGGCGCCGGCGGCTTCGAGCTTGGACTTCATCGCCGCCGCCTCATCCTTGGTAACTCCCTCTTTAACCGTCTGCGGAGCGCTCTCGACGAATTCCTTGGCTTCCTTAAGACCCAGGGTCGTCATCTCCCTGACGGCACGGATAACGTTAATCTTGTTGGCGCCGACATCCTTGAGCAGGACGCTGAACTCGGTCTGCTCTTCCGCCGGGGCCGCTGCCTGGGCGGCTCCGCCCGCGGCCGGGGCCGCTACCGATACCGCCGCGCTGACGCCGAACTCGTCCTCCAGAGCCTTGACCAGCTCCGAAAGCTCGAGGACGGTCATCTTCTTGATGGTGTTCATGATGTCCTCGATGCCCTTGGAAAGCTTCTTGTCCGGCTTCTTCTCCTTGGCCGGTTTCTCCTCCGCCTTGGCTTCGGGCTTGGCTTCCGCTTTAGCCTCGGGTTTAGCTTCCGCTTTGGCTTCGGGTTCTTTAACCTCGGGTTCTTTGGCTTCAGCTTCGGGTTGCTCTTCGGTCTTGCCCTTGGCTTCCTCTTCTGTCATCTTATTCTCCCTCCAATTGTTTTATCCTGGCCTGCAGCACCCCTACCAGTCCCGTCATCGGGGAGCTGAGGCGGTTGACCAAAGCCGAAATCGGGCTCTGTATTCCGCCCACGACCCTGGCCAGCAAAATTTCCCTGGATGGTAATTTCGACAGGGTTTCCACTTCCTGGCGGCTGAGCATGCGGTCGGGCAAAAAGCCGCCCTTGACCGTCATCTCTACCTTGGATTCCTCGATAAAGGCGGCCAGCGCCTTGGCCGGCTCGGTTATATCGCCGTAGCCGAAGGCAATCGCCACCGGCCCATCGAACAGGCCGACCAGCTCGTCCTTGCCCGCCCTCTCGGCGGCAAAGCGCGCCAGCGTATTCTTGACCACCCTGTACTCGACGCCAGCCTCTCTGAACTGGCGGCGCAAAACGGTCATCTCGGCCGCCGTCAGCCCCCGGTAGTCGGTGAGAACGCCGACGCTGCACCGGGAGATAACCTCCTGCAGGCTGTCGATAACCTGCGCCTTCTTTTCCTTAGTCGCCAATATTCATCACCCCCTAAAAAGTAAGTCCTCGCGCCTGCCGCACAAGGACTCACATGAAAATCACTTTTTATGTATCCTCGGCAGGCATTGAATTTTGAGCCTTAACGGCACCCGCTGTCTACGGAAACGCTTTATTCGATTGTCCGCGTATTATACTACTTTACCGGTTCGAATGCAAAGAACATCCGGGGCGATTCTTCCATCACCCCACCCCTCTTCTCGACGAGCATGGGCGGAACCTCGTAGGCGAACAGCCGTACCTCCGCGCCCTCTTTGAGCTCCCCTGCCTCGCAATTAGCGATACGGCAGATAAGCTTGTGCCCGTCCTCAAGCTCGATACGAGCGTGAATCAGAGGGGAATCGAAGCCCAGGGGCACGCCGGCCACCTCTTCGGTGAAACGTAAAACTTTACCCTTGGTGGGCAGATCCACCCACTCCAGGTCGTCGGAATTGCACTTGGGACAAACGACACGCGGCGGGAAGGCCACGTTGCCGCACTTCTTACACTTGGTGGTGGTAAAACGGTTTTCCCTCAAGTTCTCGTAGAACTGATGAATCCGGTTGAACTCCTTGGCCTCGAAAGGATAGAGGTCCAGAGTCGACGGGTATAATCCCTCTAAAATCGGTACTCCAGGTACTGGCATAGCTACCCCCTTACAAATAACTTTCTAAAGATTTAGGGCTCTCGGCCGTAGATGAGGATGGTGTGCTCGACGTTGAGTCCGCTCAGGTTGTGGGTCAGCCCTATCTTGGCGCCCTCTACCTGTTTGATGGCCCTTCCCTGCAACTGGAAAAGCATCTCCAGCGCCTGGCGGATGCCGGTGGCGCCGAAGGGATGCCCGCAGGAAAGCAGCCCGCCGTCGGTGTTGGTGGGAACCTTGCCGCCGAAGTCGTTCTGTCCCGACTCGACGAAAGGCCCGCCCTCACCCTTCTTGCAGAAACCAAGGTCTTCCATCTCGATAATCTCGGAGATGGTGAAACAGTCGTGGGTCTGGGCGACGTCGACGTCTTCGGGTTTAACCCGGGCCTGAGCGTAAGCCCTCTTGGCCGCCGCCTTCAGGTGGGCCCAATCGGCCAGGTTCTCGCCGGGCCAGTTCATCGACATGCTGTGCAGGCTGGCCTGAGCCGTGCCCCGGACGTAGACCAGAGGCCGGTCGGTAAGCTCCTTGGCTTTATCTTCGTGGGTCAATATCACCGCGGCGCAACCGTCGGTGATAGGAGTGCAATCGAAGAGGCTCAACGGAGGTACGATAGGCCTGGCGGCCATCACCTCTTCCAGAGAGACCTCTTTCTGGAACTGTGCCTTGGGGTTGGTGGCGCCGTTGCGGCGGTTCTTCACCGATACCGCCGAAAGTTGTTCCTTGGTCGTGCCGTAGAGCTTCATATGCTCCTGGGCCGTCATGCTGAAAAACGGGGGCGGCAAGCCCATGCCCTGGGCGCCGTCCCAGTCGTGGTCGATGGAAGCCATCTCGCTGTAGTAGGTCTCCCAGCGCTGCGGCGTATAGAGCTTTTCACCGCCGGCGACCATCACCACATCGGCCATGCCGGACCTTATCAGCCCCGTAGCCAGGATGATACCCGAGCTACCGCCGGCACAGAGCGTATCCAGTCGGCTGCAGATGCTGGTCGGCTTGATGCCGATGCGCTCGGCCATAACCGGAGCCGGGTTGACCTGGAAGGAGGTCCGTCCGCAGTAGGAAGAAGCGAATAACAGACCGTCGATTTCCTCTTTCTTCAACGCCGGCACGTCGTCGAAACAAGCCTGCGCCGCTTCCTGAGCCAGGTCGACGATACTCGCCTCACGCACGCCCCACCGGTCCATGCCGGCAGCGATAATACAAACCTTTCTATCCGCCATTGTTATCCTCCTTGTCTTAACTAGCCTTTTATAAATTCGTAGCTGATTCTGCCGCCGGGCCGTTTCAGCGGGACAACCACCAGGATCATGCCCGGCTTGATGTCCTCGGGGGCGATATCCTTGCTCAAACGAGCCAGAATCTGCAAGCCCCCCTCGAACTCGCCCAGCGCCAGAGTGTAAGGCGCGTCGTCTTCAAAGCCCGACGGCCCGTAATTGACTATGGTATAGGTAGCCAGTTTACCCTTGCCCTTTACCTCGAACCACTCCACCTCGCCGGAAAGGCAGCTGGGGCAATCGGCCTTGGGCGGGAAAAAGCTGACCCCGCACTTGGGGCAGCGGCTCGCCATAACCTTGCCCGCCTCCAGCTGGGTGACGAAATCAGCCACCTTGGCGTCCGTGGTAAAACTGACCGTGCCGAAATTCTCAAAGCCCATTAAGCTACCTCCTCAAGATGGTTACGTTGCCGTATTGTCCAATGCCACCGATATTATGCACCAGCCCTATCTCGGCGTTCTTGACCTGGGCCTCGGTAGCCTGGCCCCGCAGCTGTCGAACAATTGTTCTTATCTGGGAGCCGCCGGTGGCGCCGATGGGGTGACCCTTGGAGAGCAAGCCGCCGTCAACGTTGACCGGTATCTTGCCGTCCACGTAGGTCTCTTTATCATCTATCAGACCCGCGCCCTCGCCGGGTTTGGCGAAGCCCAGGTCTTCGTAGGCTAAAATCTCGGAAACGGTGAAGCAATCGTGCACCTCGGCGACGTCGATATCCTGGGGCTTGACGCCGGCCATCTTGTAAGCCTGCTTGGCAGCTTCCTGGGCGCACTGGAGACCGGTGAGCGACTTGCGTCCGGCCATGGTCATGGTATCGGTAGCCGCCCCCAGCCCCACAACCCAGATGGGCATATCGCTGACGCCCTTGGCCACGTCGCTGCGAGCGATGATGACGCAGGAAGCGCCGTCGGCGTTGGCGCAGCAGTCGAACTTCTTCAAGGGTGAAGTTATCATGTCCGACTCCATGATAGCCTCCAGGCTGAGCTCCTTGCGGTAGTTAGCCTTGGGGTTGGACGCGCCATAGTGGGAGTTCTTGACCCTTACCTTGGCCAGATGCTCCTCGGTGGTGCCGTACTTGTCCATGTGAGCGCGGGCGTACATGGCGTAACCGGCGGGCATGGTCAGCCCGAAGGGCGATTCCCAGATTATGTCGGCTCCCCGCCCCATTCGCTCGGCAGCGTCGCGGGAGGAAAGCTCCGACATCTTCTGAAAACCGATTACCGCCACCACTTTGTGCAACCCCGCCTTGACCAGCGACCAGCCGACTCTAAGACCGGTGCTGCTGGAAGAACAAACCGTCTCCACGTAGAAGCTCGGCTTGGGGGTCAACTCTAGGTATTCCGAAATAAGTCCCGCCGGTGAGCGCTGTTTGTCATACTCGGGGGCGGAACAGATTATGGAAGCGTCGATATCATTGGTGGTGATATCCAGGCCTTCCAATGCCTCTTTGTAAGCCTCGAAGGCCAGCTCCCGGATGGATTCACCGCAGTTACGGCTGAAAACGCTCTGGCCGACACCGACAATAGCAACATCCGCCATCTGATATCCCCTTTCCGTCTCGTTTATTAAAAGACTAACTGGAAGTTAAAGCCAGGGCCGGCTTGAGGTCAAGTTTGATGCCCGGCCCCATGGTAGTGGTTAAAGTTGCGGTCTTGACGTACTGTCCCTTGGCACCGCTGGGCTTGGCCTTCATGATGGCTTCGATAACCGCTGTCAGGTTAGCCAGCAGCTTATCTTCCTCGAAGCTGACCTTGCCCAGGGGAAGGTGAATGATGGCCTGCCGGTCGAGCTTGAATTCCACGCGCCCCTTGCGGGCTTCGTCGATGGCGCGGGCGATGTCGTCGCCGGCGACCACCGTGCCCGACTTGGGGTTGGGCATAAGCCCCCGCCTCCCCAGTATCTTACCCAGCTTGCCGACCTTGCCCATCATATCGGGAGTGGCGATGGCGGTATCGAACTCCAGCCAGCCATCCTCGATTTTCTTGACCATGTCTTCGGCGCCAACAGCGTCGGCGCCAGCTTCCTGTGCCGCCCGGGCGGCTTCACCCTGGGCAAAAACGAGCACGCGCACCGGCTTGCCCAGACCGTGGGGTAAAAGCGCCACGCCGCGCACCTGCTGGGTGGCGTCGCGCGGGTCGACCCCCATACGAAGGTGGAGCTCCACCGTCTCGTCGAACTTGGTAAAAGCCGCCTGTTTGGCCATGGAGACGGCCTCTTCGGGGGCATAGCTTTTAGTCGTGTCTAACTGTTCCAGAGCGGCGGTGTATTTCTTACCGTGTTTCGTCAATTTACTCTACCTCGATGCCCATGCTGCGGGCAGTGCCTTCGATGATTTTCTCCGCCCCCTCGATGGAGTTAGCGTTAAGGTCTTTGGCCTTAATCTCGGCTATCTCGCGAATCTGGGCGCGGGTTACCTTGCCGGCGCTGGTGTGACCGGGCTCGCCGGAGGCTTTCTCCTCTCCCAGCGCTTTCTTGAGTAAATCGGTAGCCGGGGGCGTCTTGGTGATGAAAGTGAAGGAACGGTCGTCGTAGACGGTTATCTCCACCGGGATGATAGAGCCCACCTGCCCCGAGGTGCGGTCGTTGTATTCTTTACAGAACGCCATGATGTTAAGCCCGTGCTGACCCAGGGCGGTGCCTACCGGCGGCGCCGGGTTGGCTTTGCCCGCGGGAATCTGCAGCTTAACGACGGCTTTAACTTTCTTAGCCACTTTATCTCCTAGAGTTTCTCCACCTGTAAGAAGTCAAGCTCAACCGGCGTCTCCCGCCCGAACAGCGACAGGAGCACCTTGACCTTACCCTTCTCGGTGCTTATTTCGTCCACCACGCCGACAAAATCGATGAAAGGCCCGCTGGTCACCCTCACGCTCTGCCCCTTGCGGAAGCCCACCTTGACCTTGGGGGCCTCGGCGGCCATCTGCTTCAGTATCTGGTCAACCTCCACCTTGGGCAAGGGCGCCGGCTTGCTGCCGCTGCCGACGAAACCGGTGACCCCGGGCGTGTTGCGCACGATATTCCAGCTCTGGTCGCTCATTTTCATCTGGACCAGAATGTAACCGGGCAGTATTTTCTTATCCACGTTGCGCCGCTGCCCGTTCTTGACCTCGATTTCGACCTCGGTGGGTATAACGATATCGCCAACCTCGTCAGCGCCGTCCATGAACTTCTTGCGCTGCTCGAGGTTCTTCTTGACTCGTTCTTCATACCCGGAATAGGTATGAATTACAAACCAGCCTTTTTTGGTTTCAGCCACCTTGCTTTGCTTCTCAGCCACCAACTAACCCCTCGTTCAAACAGAGAATAAGGAACTTCAAAACCGGCCGGGCTTAACCGCCCAGGAACACCTTGTCTACCAGCTGGGTAAAGCCGTAGTCGAAGGCCCCCAGCATAATACCGATGATGGCGGTAACCACCAGCACCAGGAAGGTCAGGTAAGCCGCCTCCCGCTTGGAGAGCCAGACCACCTTCTTCAGCTCGGCGATAATCTCGCCGATGAACCGGAACCGGGAACGTTTGGCAGTACGCTGAGTCATCAATCGGCCTCAAATGCCCCTGGCGGCACTATTTAGTCTCCCTGTGCAGGGTAGTAGTGCGACAACGGGGGCAATACTTTCTAAGCTCCAGGCGCTGGGAGTCGTTCCGCTTATTCTTGCTCGAAGTATATGTCCTCTCGCTGCACTCGGTGCAGGCGAGATGGATAACTATTCTGGCTTCACCCTTCTTAGCCATGTTTATTCGATGATGCTGCTGATAGTGCCGGCACCAACCGTTCTACCCCCCTCCCGGATAGCGAAACGCAAGCCCTTCTCCAGTGCCACCGGGTAGATGAGCTTGATTTTCATAGTAATATTATCGCCGGGCATAACCATCTCCACCCCTTCGGGCAACTCGATGGTGCCGGTAACGTCGGTAGTCCTGATGTAGAACTGGGGCTTGTAGCCGTTGAAGAACGGGGTATGGCGTCCCCCCTCTTCCTTGCTCAGGACATAGACTTCGGCCTCGGCATAGGTATGCGGCTTAATCGTACCGGGGGCGGCGATGACCATACCCCGCTCGATATCTTCGCGCTCCACGCCGCGGAGCAGAATACCGACGGCGTCGCCGGGCTCGGCGTCATCCAGAATCTTGTGGAACATCTCCAGGCTGGTGGCCACCGTCTTGCGCGGCTCGTGGTGCAGGCCGACAATCTCGACCTCGTCACCGGCTTTGATGACGCCACGCTCCACCCTGCCCGTAGGCACGGTGCCGCGGCCCTTGATGCTGAAAACATCCTCAACCGGCATCAGGAAGGGCTTGTCCTTGGGCCTGACCGGAGTGGGAATATACTCGTCAATGGCGTCCATCAACTTCCAGATGGCGCCGCACCACTGGCACTCGCGCTTGCCGCAGCCGCACTCAAGGGCTTTGAGAGCGCTCAGCCTTACCACCGGCAGTTTGTCGCCGGGGAACTTGTACTTGCTCAACAGCTCCCTGGTTTCCACTTCCACCAGCTCCTGCAGCTCCTCGTCGTCGAGGGCGTCTATCTTATTAAGCGCCACCACGACGTAGGGCACTTCCACCTGGCGGGCCAGCACTACGTGCTCCCTCGTCTGGGGCATCGGCCCGTCGGGAGCGCTCACTACCAGAATAGCGCCGTCCATCTGGGCCGCGCCGGTAATCATGTTCTTGATGAAGTCGGCGTGACCGGGACAGTCGATGTGGGCATAGTGGCGTTTCTCGGTTTCATATTCGATGTGGGCGATGGCTATGGTCAGGCCGCGCGCCTTTTCCTCGGGAGCGTTATCGATACTATCGAAGGCACGGTAATCGGTGCCTGCACCCCCCTTGGAGAGGACCATAGTAATCGCCGAGGTTAGTGTTGTCTTACCATGGTCGACGTGACCAATGGTGCCCACGTTGCAATGGGGCTTGGTTCTTTCAAATTTCTGCTTTGCCATTTTTTAACCCCCTTTAGTTAAAGCCCACAACCAGATTCGAACTGGTGACCCCGTTCTTACCAAGAACGTGCTCTACCGACTGAGCTATGTGGGCACCCAGAACATTATACCAGTTTTTGTGGTAGAACTTCTAATCCGTACTATATTTAATTAAAAGTGGAGGGGGCA
>JASFHK010000018.1:0-15887 GCA_050123275.1 Dehalococcoidia bacterium | reverse complement strand
CTCATTTACTGTACCGGCGCCGGCCTTTACTGGCTGGATATGGTGGATAGAGCCACCGCCTTCTACGGCCTGCTCATCACCGGCGCTCTGGCCTGTATCGTCGTCGGCTGGTTCTACGGCGCCGAGGAGCTCCGGGAGCACATCAACGCCACCTCGGACTTCAAAATCGGCGCCTGGTTCGACTGGCTGATTAAAGTGGTCGTGCCCGCGGGCCTTATCTTCGTGGTCATCAAGGGCGGCTTCATGAACGACATACCTAACGCCTACGGAGACTACGCGGTAGGTCCGTTCAACGGCTCTCACATCATCTGGTTAATACTGGCCGTAACCCTGGGCTTGAGCTTCTGGCTGCAAGCCGCTAAGACCAGAGGGCCCCAGGAGGTGAAGCTGAAATGAGTACAGCAGCCATAATCACCACCATCGTCATGTGCCTGGTCTTTATCGTCGGGCTGGCTTTCTGCTTCACGCGTATCGGTAGAGGCGGCAAGTGGGAAGACTGAGCTAGCCGATAGAGCCGAAAGCATAATAAAACCGCTCTCTCCAAGCGGGAGGGCGGTTTTGCTTTGGTGATTATGTAAAGTTTAGGGCTTGAAACGGGCCAGCTGCTCTTCGAGTCTTTGCAGCTTATCCTGGCGCTCGGCCAGCTTGTCGCGCTCTTTAGCCACCACTGCCTCCGGCGCCTTGGCCAGGAAGGCTTTGTCCTCGAGCCTCTTTTCCAGCGAGGCAATCGACGCCCGGCTCTGGGCTATCTCCCCCTCCAGCCTTTTCCGCTCCGCATCGAGGTCGACCATGCTCTCCATGGGGATGATGACCTCGGACTCATTGAGCACCAGCGCCAGCGCCCTCTCGTCGGGCTTAACCTCCCCCCTCCCCTCCTTGAAGCGCAAAGGTTTGGCTTTAGCCAAGCTCTCAATAGCGGCGGCGTAGGCGCTAACATCTTCGGTCAGCTCGCCGGCGTGTACCTGCGCCTCGACCCACCTGTTATTGGCCACTTTATGCTCGGCGCGGGCGTTGCGGACGGCGCGTATTATCTCGATGACGGCGGCCATGGTTCTTTCCGCCTTGGCGTCGAAAGCACCCTCGTCGGCTTCGGGGTAGGCGGCGACCATGATGGAATCGCTCTCCTGCCAGTCGGCGGGCAAGCGCTTTTTGAGGTGCTGCCAAAGCTCCTCGGTGACGAAGGGCATGAAGGGGTGCAAGAGCCGCAGCGACCGCTCCAGCACGTATATCAGCACGGGCAGCGGCGACTTGTCGCCGTTATTTAAGCGAATCTTGGCGAACTCGATGTACCAGTCGCAGAACTCGCCCCAGAGGAAGTCGTGCAACTGCCGCAAGGCCTCGCCGAACTGGAAGTTTTCCATCAAACGGGTGACGCTAACCGTGGTACGGCCCAAACGGCTCAATATCCAGCGCTCCTCCACCCCCAGCGCCTCCCGCTGGAAGTCGAGTTTTACCTCTTCCGTCTCGATGCTTCTCACCGCGAAACGGGTGGCGTTCCAGAGCTTGTTGGCGAAGTTGCGCCCGGCTTCCAGCCTGGCCGTGGTCATGTTGATGTCGTTGCCCGGCGAGACGTCGGTGGTCAGCGCGAAGCGCAGGGCGTCGGTGCCGTATTTATCCATGGTGTCCAGCGGGTCGAGCACGTTGCCCCTCACCTTGCTCATCTTCTCGCCCTTCTCGTCGCGCAAAAGCCCGTGCAGGTAAACGGTGCTGAAGGGGATGTCGCCCACGTCCTCCAGCCCCATCATAATCATGCGGGCCACCCAGAAGAAGAGGATGTCGTAGCCCGTCTCCATTACCGTGGTCGGGTAGAAATAGCGCAGCTCGGGGGTGTCGTCGGGCCAGCCCAGCGTGGAGTGCGTCCAGAGCGCCGAGGAGAACCAGGTATCGAGCACGTCGGGGTCCTGCTCTATTCGGGACGAGCCGCAGTGGGCGCACTTTTTGACCTTGTCCACGGAAACGGTCAGCTCGTTGCATTTGGCGCAGTACCAGACCGGGATGCGGTGCCCCCACCAGAGCTGGCGGCTGATGCACCAGTCGCGGATGTTCTCCAGCCAGTTGAGGTAGACCTTGGTGAACCGTTCCGGGACGATGTTGATGCGCCCGTCGCTGACGGCCTTGATGGCCGGTTCGGCCAGAGGCTCCATCTTGACGAACCACTGCCGGCTAGCGGTAGGCTCGATAATAGTCTGGCAGCGCATGCAATGCCCCACCGAGTGCCCGTAGGGCTCGATTTTAACCAGCTGCCCCGATTTTTTTAAGTCTTTAAGTATCGCTTCGCGGCACTTGAAACGGTCGAGCCCTTTGTACTTGCCCGCGTTCTCGTTCATGGTGACGTCGGGGTTGAGGATATTAATCAGGGGCAGGTCGTGGCGCTGGGCGACCTCGAAATCGACGGGGTCGTGGGCGGGGGTAATCTTGACCGCCCCCGTGCCGAAGGCGGGGTCGACGGCCTCGTCGGCGATAATGGGTATGCGGCGTTCCACGGCGGGCAGGATGGCCATCTTGCCCAGGACCTTCTTGAAGCGCTCGTCTTCGGGGTTGACCGCCACCGCCGTATCGCCCAGTATCGTTTCGGGGCGGGTGGTGGCTACGGTAATAAACTCGTCGCTATCCTCCAGCGGGTAGCGCACGTAGTAGAGGTTGCCCTGTATCTCTTTATGGTCGGTCTCCAGATCGGAGAGAGCCGTGGCGCAACGCGGGCACCAGTTGATGATGCGCTCCCCCCGGTAGATTAAGCCCTTGTCGTAGAGGCGCTTAAAGGCGGTGAGCACCGCCCGGCTCGGCCCCTCTTCCAGGGTGAACTTTTCCCGGCTCCAGTCGCAGGAAGCCCCGACTCTTTGTTCCTGCCCGGTTATCGTCTTGCGGCACTCCTTAGCCCACTGGTACATTCTTTCCAGGAACTTTTCCCGCCCCATCTGGTGGCGGTCGGTGCCCTCCTCGGCCAGCTGTCGCTCCACCACCACCTGGGCGGCGATGCCGGAGTGGTCGATGCCGGGCAACCACAGCGCCGAGTCGCCCTTCATGCGGTGCCAGCGCGTCATCACGTCCTCCGGGGTGAGGAAACAGACGTGCCCCATGTGCAGCCCGCCGGTAACGTTGGGCAGGGGCATGATGACGACGAAGGGCTTTTTATCGGGGTCGATTTCGGCGCGGAAATAGCCTTTGTCCAGCCAGAACTGGTACCACTTCCGTTCCGTCTTTTGCGGCTCGTAGGCCTTGGGCATGTCGCTATGCATATCGGTTGATTCGGCCATTAAGGGGATAATCTCCTTATAATCTAACGTCTAGCGCTTGAGCAGCTTCGCCACCCCGTCCAGTATCCGCTCGGCAACCTGCCGCTTGCTCATCAAGGGCAGTTCCGTTTCGCCCTTCCTGTCGATGATGACCACCCGGTTGGTGTCGACGCCGAAGCCGCTGTCGGCGGCAGTGATATCGTTGGCCACTATCATGTCCAGCTTCTTGCTGGCCAGCTTCTTTTTGGCGTTGGCGACAATGTCGCTGCTCTCGGCGGCGAAGCCGACGCGGATAAAGTCGCCCTCGACCCCGGCCAGTATGTCGGGCGTCCGCACCAGCTCCAGCTCCAGGTCGGGCCTGTCTTTTTTAATCTTGTCCTCGGCAACGGCCCTGGCCTGGTAGTCGGTAACCGCCGCCGCCATAACCAGAACGTCGGCGCCCTTGACCGCTTTGGCCACCGCTTTTTGCATTTCCGCGGTTGTCTTCACGGCGATGACCTCGACCCCGGCCGGTTCGGGCAGCGATGTCGGCGCGCTGACCAGCCTGACTGAGGCGCCCCGGTCGCGGGCCGCCTCGGCGATGGCGTAGCCCATCTTCCCCGAAGAGGGATTGGTGATATGGCGCACCGGGTCGATGGGCTCCTGGGTGCCCCCCGCCGTCACCACCAGCGTCTTGCCCGCCAGGTCGCCCTGGCGGCCCAGAACCTGCTTGATGGTGCCCATAATCTTATCGGTGTTGGCCAGGCGGCCCAGCCCCACCCTTCCCGAAGCCAGCCGCCCGCGCTCGGGGTCGATAACGGTAAAGCCGCGGGCCTTGAGCTTGGCCAGATTGTCCTGGGTGATGGGGTTTTCGTACATGTTAACGTTCATCGCCGGCGCGATGATAACCGGCGCCTTGGTCGCCAGCACCACCAGCGAGGGCATCTCGTCGGCGATACCGGCGGCGAGCTTGGCGATGAGCGAAGCCGTGGCCGGAGCGATAACGACCAGGTCGGCGGCTTCGGCCAGGGCGACGTGCTCGATGGTGTGCTCGGACTCGTCGTCGAACATATCGGTGACCACCGCCCGCCCGGTAATACTGCGCAACGCCAGCGGGGCGATGAACCAGCCGGCGGCTTCGGTCATGACCACTTCCACCTTGGCCCCCTCTTTAATCAGGCGGCTGGCGATGTCCACCGCCTTATAGGCGGCGATGCTGCCGGTTATGCCCAATATGATGTTCTTATCTTTCAGCAACGGTCTCACCTCAAGCCGGATGGTTCATCTGGTAAATGAGCTTCAACCCGATGAGGGTCAGGTCGGGGTTGACCACGTCGATGGTGTCGGTCACCTTAGAAATCAGCTCGGCGTAGCCCCCCGTCGCCACCACCTTTACTTTAGTGCCCATCTCCTGGTGGATGCGCTCCAGCATCCCCTCCACCAGCGAGGCGTAGCCGTAGATAATCCCCGACTGGATGGCCGTCACCGTATTGGTGCCGATGACGTGCTTGGGACGGGCTAAATCAACGCGGGGCAGTTGCGCCGTGCGCATGAACAGCGCCTCGGCGGCGGTGGCGATGCCGGTGGCGATAACGCCGCCGACGTATTCCCCGTCTTTGGAAACAATGCCGAAGGTGGTGGCGGTGCCCAGGTCGATGATAATGACCGGCTCGCCGTATAGTTTATGGGCGGCGGCGGCGTCGGCGATTCGGTCGGCGCCGACCTCGCGGGGATTATCCATGCGGATGCTTACCCCCGTCTTCACCCCCGCCCCCACCACCAGAGGCTTTATGTGAAAATAGCGTCCGAAAAGGTCCTCGAAGGTCGAAATCAGCGGCGGCACCACGCTGCACATCGCCACCGCCTTGATGTCGGTGGTTCCCAGCCCGTGCTGGCCCAGCAGGGTAAAGAGCAGCGCGGCGTACTCGTCGGCCATGCGGTGCACGCCCGTGGCCATGTGCCAGGTCGCCCGCAGCTTCTCCCCCTCGAAGACGCCGAGCTTGGTACTGGTGTTACCGACATCAATCGCTAACAGCATCTTAGTCAGCCTCTTCGGTTGCTTCCTCTTCCTCGGAGTGCTGGAGTTCCTTCAACCGCTTGATAACCAGGGGCAGCTCGGGCAAAAGGTCGGAGGCGACCATGCCAGCGTCTCCCAGCCTCTCGGAAACGTTTTCGCCGGCCATGCCGTGGATATAAACACCGGCCGCGGCGGCGTCGAAGAGGTTCAAGCCCTGCGCCACCAGCCCGGCGATAACCCCGGCCAGGACGTCTCCCGTCCCCGCCGTAGCCAGCCCGGCGTTAGCCACGTGGCTGATTTGAGCCCTGCCGTCGGGGGCGGCGACGACGGTGTGCGCCCCCTTGAGAACGATGGTCTTGTGCCATTCGGCGGCCATCCGCCGCGCCAGCTCCAGCCGGTCGAGCTGTACCTCGTCGGTGGTCATCCCCGTCAGCCGCGCCATCTCCCCGGGGTGGGGAGTGAGAATGGCGTCCTCGGGCAGCAGGTTCCACCAGTTGGGCACCTTGGCCAGCGCGTTGAGGGCGTCGGCGTCCAACACCAGCGCCGGCAGCTGGGGCTTGGCCGTCTTGGCCTTGGGGTGGGAAAGCAACACCGAGCGGATAATCCTGACCACGGTCTCGTTCTGCCCCATGCCGCAGCCCACCAGCAGCACGTTATAGTTGGCGAACTGGCGGAAGAGCACGCGGATGGCTTCCTGGGAAATAAGCCCGGGGCGCGCCTCGGGCAGGGGCAGATAGGTCACCTCGGTCAGCTTGGTAGCTAATATGGATTGCAGGCGTCCGCTGGTGGCCAATGTCACCAGCCCGGCGCCGACCCTCATGGCGCCGCTGCAGGCAAGGTAGGGCGCGCCGATATAGTTGATGGAGCCGGCCAGCACCAGCACCTTGCCGAAATTGCCCTTGTTGGCCTGGGGCGGGCGCTCGGGTAGCACCGCTTTCGCCCACTCGTCGGCAAGGTATTCGGGCCCCGCCTTCTCCTCGACGTAACCGGGCAGCCCGATATCCACCACGCTGATTTCCCCCACCCTTTCGGCGCCGGGGAACTTGAACAGTCCCGGTTTGGGGAAAGCCAGCGTTATGGTGTTATCGACAAAGAGGCAGCCGTTATCGGCTTCGCCGGTGTCGGCATTAAGCCCGGAGGGCAAGTCCAGGGCGACGATTTTCATATCGGGTCTTTTAATCTTGGCCCGCCTTACCCGGTCCAGTATCATCAGCAATAACCCGGAAAAGGGGCGGGTGGTGCCGGTGCCGAAAATGGCGTCGATGACGGTATCCACCGAAGCCAGCAGGTTCATCAGCTCGTCCAGGTTTTCGTCCTTGACGGCCTCGATACGCTTGATGCGGCGCTCCCGCAGCGGTTTGAGCATGGGGTCGCGCCCCGGCCTCTGGCCGAAGACATAGACGAAGACCTTGGCTCCGGCGTCATGAAGGTAGCGGGCGGCCACCAGCCCGTCACCGCCGTTGTTACCCGGCCCGACCAGTACCATAATCTGTTGCTGGCGGATATCCTCGACAATGCGCGCCGTTTCCTCGGCGACGGCGCGACCGGCGTTCTCCATGAGCATTTCCGTGGTTATACCGACCCGGACGGAATCTTCCTCCAGCCGTTGCATCTGGGCAGTAGTTAGAACTTTCACTTCCATCTACCTCCATAAAGACTGTCTTGTTATCTTATCCAGAGAGGCTTCCTCTTCTCCAGGAAGGCTGTCAGCCCCTCGATACTGTTCTCCCCGGCCATGACCATGGCGGCGTCGACGCCGGTGGCTTCCAGGGCGTCCTTGAAACTCAGGTCGAAGTTACGGTAAAGCGCCCGGCGCGCCTGGGTCAGCGCCAGCCCGCTGTTAGACGTGAAACGCTTGATGAACGCCTCGCACTGTTCCTTGAACTCGGCGGCGGGTACGGCCTTGTTAATCAGCCCGATTCTCTCCGCTTCCTTGGCGCTAATGCTGTCGCCGGAGAGAATGAGCTCGAAAGCGTGGCGGCGGCTCATTATCCTGGGGAAGAGGATGGATGCCGGCGGCGGATAGACCCCCAGCTTTATCTCGGGCTGCCCCAGCTGCGCCTTGTCCGAGGCAATGGCCATGTCACAGCCGGCCACTACCTCGCAGCCGCCGCCCAGCGCCACCCCGTTAACCAGGGCGATGGTGGGCTTGTCCACCTCCACCAGGCTCTCGAACAGCCTGTGGAAGACCTCGACCATCTTGGGCAGCTTGTCGCCCAGGTGGTCGCCGACGGCGACACCCGCCGAGAAGGCCTTCTCGCCCGAGCCGGTGATAGCCACCACCTTTACTTCGTCGTCATCCTTGAGCTCGACGAGCGCCTGGCTCATTTCTTCCAGGGTAGGGATGTCCAGGATATTCAGCGGCGGCAGGTTTATGATGATTTTAGCCGCGCCTTCTTTCTTCTCCAGCAAAATGTTCTTATAAGCCATCGTTTAATCCTCCACTATTATCAATCAGAAGTGTAGCAATATACCAGCCTGCGGTCAAGGGATTTGGGGCGATTGGGTGCAAGGACTATTCCTTCTCCAGCCCTTCCAGCCGCCGCGTCATCGCCTCCCAGTGCGTACCCCGCCAGTAAAAGCGCCCGCAGGCGGGGCACTGGCGGAACTGCTGCTGGGTCTTATAGACGTAGGGCGGCACCAGCCCCTCCAACTCCGCCTTTTCCCGCTCGACGAGGGGCTGGTTGCACTCCAGGCAAAGGCTGAAGGGCTTGAAATTAATGTCGAGACGGAAGGCGGCTATCACCTGGCGGATTTGCTCTAAAGGCCGGTCGCTTTCGACGAGCAAGGCCTTGAGCTTACCTTTGGTCACCAGCCGCCGCTTCATTATCTGGGTGTCGCGGGTCAGTATTATCCGCGCTTCGTCGAGGGCGATTTTCACCATCTCGGCGTCGTCGCCGGCAGCGAAAAAGCGGGCGTCGTAGCCCATGAGCCGCAGCCACCTGGCCAGCTTACCCACGTTGTGGTCGACGATGAATTTCGGGGCGTCCGCCATATCACCCCCCGCTTACTAGCATACCACAGGCGAAAGCGTTAGAGATTAACCTCCATCCCCTCGTAAGCCAGGCTGATGTCGGCCTCCAACTTTTCGGCCACCGCCGTCACCTGCCCGGCGATTTCCTTTTCCAGGTGCGGGCTCATGTGGACGATAACGACGCGGGGCAAATAGCCCTTGAGCTCTTTGAAATCTGTCAGCTCCCGCTGCAAAAGCTCCGGGGTCAGGTGCCCCTCTTTCTCACCCCACCCGGTGAACCTGTTGGGGGCGGTGACCTCGGTGACCAGCAGTTGGGGGGAGACCTGCTCCCAGCACTCCCGCAGCCCCGGCCCCGTGTCCCCCGTGTAGAAAAAGCTTTTGCCGCCCCGGGTCAGCTGGTAGCCCACGGTGGGCACGCTGTGCTTGACGGGGACAGCCAGAACGTCGTAGTCCAGAATCTTTTGCGCCTTACCCGGCTCGACGACGCTGAAGCTGACAATAGGGCCTTCGGGCCGGCGGCGGCGAAAATCGGAGTAGATGACCCCGTCCATAAGGTTGTTTTCCAGAACCTTAAAAACGGGCGGAGTGGCGTAGATAACCGTCTTCGACCCGCCAAAAAAGAGAGTCATCGCCAGCGTGGGCACGTCGCGCACGTGGTCGAAGTGCTGGTGGGTCAGCAGCACGGCCTCGACCTTTTGCTGTTCTTCAAAGGTCAGGGCCGAAGTAAGACCGCCCACGTCCACGGCTAAGACACCGTCAACGAGCAGGCTCACCAGCCTGGTGCTCTTGGTCTCGCAGTTGTGCGCCCCCAGGAAACGAATCTGCATCTTAAAGCTCTCTATCTAGTCCAAAACGCGGAAGGGGTTGAAGTTGGTGCAGCGGTCATAGCTGTCCACGCCTTCCTTCCGTTTCAAATAGCCGACCACGGCGTAGGTGGCCGGCGTGGCTACTATTTCGACCACCACCTTGATAAACCACTGGCTCAAAATCACAGTGGGCATGAAGAAGGGGGTGCCCAGGGTGGCGATGGTGGCGAAGACGGCGGTATCCAGCCCCTCCCCGATTATGGTCGAGCCGATGGTGCGGCTCCACAGCCAGCGCCCCCGGGTGAAAATCTTCATCTTGGCCAGCACGTAGGAGTTGGCGAACTCCCCGACTAAATAGCCGCAGACAGAAGCCAAAAGCAAGCGCGGCGTGTAGCCCAGAATGCTCTCGTAAGCCCCCTGCAGCTCCCAGCCCTCCGCCCCGGGCAGAATCTGCCCTATCCAGACGAAGACAACGAAGATAAGGTTACAGGCGAAACCCAGCCAGATAACGCGGCGGGCGACACGGTAGCCGTAGACCTCGGTGAGCACGTCGCCGGTGATATAGCTCAGGGGGAAAATAAAAACGCCGGCGAAAACGATGAAGGGCCCCAAGCTTATCATTTTGACCGAGATGACGTTAGCGGTGATGAAACAGGCGACGAAAAGGGCGGCGATAATAAGCAGTCGGTGCGAAACCTTCATCTCTGTACTATATCCAGTGGTGGCGGCGGAAGAAATAGAGCATGCCGGCCACCACCACCGCCCAGATGATGAAAACGATTATCAGGGAATAGGGCGATTCCTGGAAAGGCAACGGCACGTTCATGCCGAAGATAGAGGCGATTACCGTCAGCGGCAGCAGGATGGTGGCGATAACGGTCAGCATGCGCATGACCTCGTTGGTGCGGTTGGTGGCGATGGAATCGTAGGTGTCGTTGAGGCCCTCGATAATCTCCTTGTATTCATCGAGAGCGTCCCATATCTTGTCCAGGTGATCCACGGTATCCCCGAAATAGACCTCCAGGTCCATCTTGGAAAAGCGGCGTATTTTGGGCTCGATGCCGCCGATAACCGCCCGCATCGGCCAGATGATGCGGCGGAAGGAGATAACGTCGCGGCGCAGCGTCGAGATTTCGCGGATGGTGCCCCGCGCCTTGATGGCGAAGATGGAGTCCTCCACCGCCTCGATGTTGCCCCCGATTTTGTTGAGTATGGGGAAGCAGTAGTCCACCATGCGGTCGATGATGCGGTAGAGCAGGTAGCCCGAACCCCGGCCGAAGTGCTCTTTACGAATGTCCTCGTCGCCCTGGCACTGGTTGAACAGGTTCACCAGCGGCTTGAGGTCGCCCTTGTGCAGCGTGATGAGGTAGTCTTTGCCGATAAATACCGAGACCTGGCTGGGGGTGGTCACCCTGGCCTCGCGGCTGAAAACGGGGAAATGAAAGACCAGGAAAAGGTACTCGTCGTAGCGGTCGATCTTGGGCCGCTGGATGCGGCTCAGGCAGTCGTCCAGATCGAGGGGGTGGAAGGGGTAGTTTTGCGCCAGATAGTCCGTCTCCTCCTTGCCCGGAGACTCGATATTAATCCAGGTCAGTCCCTCGCCGGTAACCGACTCGATATTCAGCTTGCCCGCCTCCCGAATTACCTCGGGGGCCGCCTTTTTGCCTCTTCTCATCCTGGGGATAGCCATTCGCGCCCCTCTCTTTCCTAAAAACCACGCCCTATTCTATCACAATCGTTGCCAAATAACACCCTATCTGTTATATTCTATAGCGAAACAACGAAGGCTACGCCCGGTATCAGGCTATGAAGAAGAACAAGCCCTCCTGGGGCGACAGGATGAAAATCAGAATCAAGAAGATGCTGGGTATGCACATCTTCCTCTGCGACAGTTGCAAGTGGGACTGGCGCAGCACCTGTCACCGCCCGGAAAGGCCCAACGCTACCTGGTGTCCCGATTACGCCAAACGGGGCAAGAAGTAACCTAACCCCTCTCCAGAACCATCGCCATCCCCTGCCCGCCGCCGATGCAAAGCGTCGCCAGACCCAGTTTATAGTTCTGCCGCGCCATTTCGTGGGCCAGCGTCACCAGAATACGGGCGCCGGTGCAGCCGATGGGATGCCCCAGCGAGATTCCGCCGCCGTAGCGGTTGGTCTTGCTCATGTCGAAACCGAGCTCCTTTACGCAGCCCAGCGACTGGGAGGCGAAGGCCTCGTTAAGCTCGATGTAATCGATATCCTTCAGGGTTAGCCCGGCCAGCTTGAGCGCTTTCCTGGTGGCCGGCACCACCCCCAGCCCCATGAAGGCCGGGTCGACGCCGCCGGCGGCATAAGCCTTGACCCTGGCCATCGGTTTTAAGCCCAGCTCCTTGGCCTTGTCCGCCGACATCACCACCAGAGCGGCGGCGGCATCGGTGATGGCCGAGGCGTTACCGGCGGTAACGCCGCCGTCCTTCTTGAAGACGGCGGGCAGCTTGCCCAAAAGCTCCATCGAGGTCTGGCGGGGGTGTTCGTCGGTGTCGAACTGCTTGGTCTCTTTCTTGACCCTGACCTCGACGGGCACGATTTCCTGCTTGAAGATGCCGTTCTTTATCGCCGCCAGGGCGCGGTTGTTGCTCTCCAGGGCGAACTCGTCCTGCGCGGTGCGGCTGATGTTATACTTCTCGGCGATGTTCTCCGAGGTCAAGCCCATGTGATAATCGTAGAATATCTCCCAGAGGCCGTCGTGGACCATGCCGTCCACCATCTCGGCGTTGAACATGCGGGCGCCCCAGCGCATCTTGGGCGCGTAGTAAGGTACGGCGCTCATGTTCTCCATGCCGCCGGCGACGATGATTTCGGCGTCACCGGCCTTGATGGCCTGGGCGGCTAAAGCCACCGCCTTCATGCCGGAGGCACAGACCTTGTTCACGGTAAAGGCGTTTATCTCTTTGGGTACGCCGGCGTAGATGGACGCCTGGCGGGCGGGGTTCTGGCCCTGCCCTCCCTGAATAACGTTGCCCATGATAACCTCGTCGACGGGAACCTCTTTCAGCGAATCGTCCCAGTCGGCGTATTTCTTTTCCAGCTCGATAGTGCCCTCGCCTTTGAGCGACTGCGGGGCATAGCTGGCGTCGCCCTTGGGCTTCAGGCCGGCTTTTTTAAGCGCCCCTTTGATGACGATGCTGCCCAGCTTGGCCGCCGGGACATCCTTGAGCGCCCCGCCGTAGTTGGCGATAGCCGTTCTCACCCCGCTGACAATTACCACCTCGGTCATAGAAATGCCTCCTTATATATCTGGCTAAAACTTATTCAATTTAAAAACAGCGGCCGGCCCTACTTGCTGTAGTCGTAGAAACCCTTGCCCGTCTTGCGCCCCAGCCAGTTGGCCGCCACCATCTTGTCCACCAGCGTGGGCACGATGTAGCGCGGGTCTTTAAGCTGCTCGTAGAGCGCGTCGGAGACGAACTTGACCACGTCGATACCGACCATGTCGGAGAGGGTCAGCGGGCCCATCGGGTAGTTGAGGCCCAGCTGGATGGCGTTGTCGATGTCCTCGCGGCTGGCGACACCCTCTTCGTAGAGTTTGATGGAATGGAGCATGAAGGGTATCCAGAGACGGTTGACGATAAAGCCGGGGGCGTCCTTGGCGACGACGGTGGTCTTGCCCAGCTTGGCGCCCAGCGCTTTACTGGCCGCCATCGTCTCGTCGCTGGTGGCGATGGTTTTCACGATTTCGAGGAGCTTCATAACCGGCGCCGGGTTGAAGAAATGCAACCCCACTACCTTGTCCGGCCGCTTGGTGACGAAAGCCATGTCGATGATGGACAGGCAGGAGGTGTTGGTGGCCAGGATAGCGTCCTTGGGCAAAATACCGTCCAGCTCGGCGAAAATCTTCTTTTTAAGGTCAAGGTTCTCGATAACGGCTTCGATGACCAGCTGGCAGTCGGCGAAATCCTTGGTGTTGGTGGTTCCCTTGAGGCGACCCATGATAGCGTCCTTGTCCGCCTGGGCCATTTTACCCTTTTCCACGCTGCGGGACAGCGTCTTGTCGATTAAGCCCATGCCCCGGTTGAGTAATTCGTCGTTTATCTCCGATGCCACCACCTCAAAGCCCGACTGAGCGCAAAGCTGAGCGATGCCCGCGCCCATGGAGCCGCAACCCACCACTCCGATCTTCTTGATTTCCATGATGCTCCTCTCCTTAAAGTTTATTTAGCTTTATAGTTCGGCTTCCTCTTTTCCACAAAAGCCGTAGTTCCCTCGTTAAAGTCATCGGTGGCCAGCACGGAGGCGACCAGCGCGTTCTCCAGCCTCAACCCCTCTTCGATGGTCATCGCCGAGCCACGCAGCATGGCTTCCTTGGCCGCCCTTACCGCCAGCGGCGCCGCCTTGCAGATGGCTTCCGCCCACTCTTTGGCGGTGGACAAAACCTCCGCCGGGGGCACCACTTTATTCACCAGGCCGATGCGGTAGGCCTCCGCGGCGTCGACCAGCTTGCCCATGAGCAGCATCTCGGCCGCCTTGCACCAGGGGACCGCGCGCGGCAGGCGCTGCGTGCCACCCCACCCCGGAATCAGCCCCAAGGTCACCTCGGGCGTGCCCAAGCGGGCGCCCTCGGCGGCAATCCTGATGTCGCAGGCCAGAGCCAGCTCCAGCCCGCCGCCCAGAGCCATGCCGTTGATGGCGGCAATCATGGGTTTCCATAGCTCCAGTCCCCGCATGATGCTGGCCGGCATCGCCCACGGGTCCCGGCTGTGCGCCTGCATGAAAGGCAGTGTATTCTTGATGTCGGCGCCGCCGCAAAAGGCTTTTTCACCAGCGCCGGTGACGATGCCCACCCACAGCTCGTCGTCGTCCCGGAAAGCACTCATCGCCTCGCGCAGCTCCCCTATCGTTTCCACGTTAAGGGCGTTCATCGCCTCGGGGCGATTAATGGTGAAAATGGCAATCCGACCTTCTTTCTTATAATCAATAGCCATAAAAGACCTCCTTCGCGACGTTTGAAAAACCGGTTTTTGAAATAAAAGAGGGGTACAACCGAGTGGATTTTAGCAGAGGGCTTCCGTTAGCGTCAAGGCACACACCCGAAACAGGTGAAGGCGGAAGGCCACGTAACCAAGAAGGAATTCTAGAGGGTGAATCAACTCTAAGGGCGGGCTGGGCGGGTAAGAAAGACGTGCGCACAACAAGGTGGGACGGGGCAACGCGCCCACAGGTTAAGGAGTTTACTCATCAGGACGGGCTGGGTTGGGTCGAAAGACCCACGTTCGACAAGGCGGGGCGGAACGGGGTGAATCCCCTCGCCTTACATTGACACCGCGAAGCCGGGCGTGCTATATTATGCTGCCTGTGGCAGCGTAGCTCAGCGGTAGAGCAGAGGACTCATAAGCCTTTGGTCGGTGGTTCGAACCCACCCGCTGCCAGGTTTTTATTCCCAACCGTACAATTTGTTCTTAAACCTCAGTTAAGGCCATCCTAATAATGTCACAATAATGCAAGTTTTTCCCCCCTTATTTTATAACTTCTATATCACCGACCCTCTAGAATACTAAGGTAACCCTTTTTTCAGTCAGCTATTAAGCATTACCTTGCCGAAAGCAAGGGGAAGGGAAACGCCAGTGAGCGAAATAAGCGAAACCGATAAAATATCCTCCGAAATCCTGCACTCCAGCCGGGTTGTGGCCGTGGTCGGTCTTTCCACAAAACCGGAGCGACCGAGCCACAGGGTAGCCAGCTACCTAAAGGAAAATGGGTACCGGATAATCCCGGTAAACCCCGAGGAAAAGGAGATAGTCGGCGAGACTTCCTATCCCGACCTGGCCTCAATTCCCGAGCGGGTCGACGTGGTCGATATCTTCCGACGCTCCGAAGAAGTGCCGGCTATCGTTGAGGAGGCGATTAAAATAGGGGCCAAGGCGGTATGGATGCAGGAAGGCGTGGTAAACAAGGCGGCCGCGTCCCGGGCTAGGGAAGCGGGGCTGATGGTAATCATGGATAGGTGTATGCGCAAGGAGCACCTGAGACTACAAGCCGGTAAGGATGATAAGAAAAGCTAAAATGAAAATACCGTTGGCCATTACATGTGTTTTAGTTGCGGCGATAATGGCCCTGACGGCGGCTTGCGCCGATATGTCGGAGGATTCATCAATGGGAAACGGTGTTAACGAAGGGGCCGAATACGCCACCTTCGCCGGAGGCTGTTTCTGGTGTATGGAGCCGCCCTTCGAAAATCTATACGGTGTTGATGAAGTAATAACCGGTTATACAGGCGGAGACCTAGAAAACCCGAGCTACCAAGAAGTTTCATCCGGGGAAACCGGCCATTACGAGGCCATTCAGGTCAGATACGACCCGGACAGGATAACCTATGAGGAACTGCTTGATGTTTACTGGAGACAAATCGACCCTACCGATTCCGGCGGCCAGTTTGCCGACCGGGGGTCACAGTACCGGACCGCAATTTTCTATCATAATCAGCAGCAAAAGGATTTAGCCGAGGAGTCCAAGCTCCGGCTGGAAGAATCCGGCAGGTACGATAAACCGATTGTGACCGAAATTATAGCCTATAAAGAGTTCTATCCGGCAGAGGATTACCACCAGGATCACTACCAGAAACATCCAACCACGTACGAATATTATAAACAGCATTCGGGTAGAGCCGAGTACCTGCAAGCGATATGGCCAGCAGAAGAGAGTGGCTATGAAGATTACAAAAAGCCGACCGATGAAGAGTTGCGAGCCATGTTGACCCCGCTGCAGTATGAGGTTACGCAGCAGAACGGTACCGAGTCCCCTTTCGATAATGAGTACTGGGATAACAAAGAAGAGGGCATTTACGTTGATGTCGTCTCCGGCGAACCTCTTTTTATTTCTATAGATAAGTTCGACTCAGGTAC
>JASFHK010000017.1:0-25388 GCA_050123275.1 Dehalococcoidia bacterium | reverse complement strand
CACCTACGAGGCTATATCCCGTTATGGCTTTTTCAAGGGGGGCTGGATGGGTGCCAAGCGCCTTTCCCGCTGCCACCCCTTTCATGACGGCGGCTACGACCCCGTGCCGCATACCGATTCTGGAGGCAATGGCTAAGTGAGGACAAGAAAAAGAGCGCTCTCGGCGGGCAAAATCGGCCTGTTGATAACTATGCTTTTGGTGACGCTGCTGGCGGTGGGTTGCTACGGTATCAGTAGTTCCCCGTCCGGCGGTTCCGGCGCCACCGTGACCGAGGACACGATATTTTTGGCGCCCTCTCTGGCGCAGTCCGGTGGTTTCGGCTGCTCTTCTCCGTCGGGGGAGGGTAAGCTGGTGGCGATTAACCTGGAAACCGGGGTGCGGCGTTGGGAGGTAACCCTGACCGGCGCGGCGGTTTCGGGTGGCTTCGGCTGTTCCGGGGGGACGACACCGGTGGCCGTTTACGGCGACCCCACCGTCTACGGAGAGCTGGTCTACCTTGCCGGCTATAACGGCAAGGTCTATGCTTACAACGCCGAGTCGGGGGCTTCGCGCTGGGTCTATCCCCGCGAGGGTAATATGGACGCCATCGTCGGCGCCGTGGCCGCGGGTGAGAATATGGTCTTTTTCACCTGCTCCGACGGCAACGTTTACGCTCTGGACGCGGAGACCGGCGATTTTCTCTGGGAGTTTCCCACCGGTGACAAGATATGGTCGACCCCCGTCTATGACGCGGGCACGCTCTACGTGGGTTCCTTCGACAAGAAGTTCTACGCCCTGAACGCCGCCGACGGCACCGAGCAGTGGCACTTCGAATCGGAAGGGGCTTTTGCCTCCGCGCCGCTGGTGGCCGACGGCACGGTTTACGTCGGCACGCTCGACCGCTATTTCTACGCCCTGGATGCCGCCGACGGCACTTTGAAATGGGACTTCCAGGCTGAGAAGTGGTTCTGGACCAGGGCGGTAATCGTCGGCGATGCCCTCTATATCGGCTGTTTCGACGGTAAGCTCTACGTACTTAATGCCTCCACCGGTGTGCAGATAGCCGCCTTGGATTTGGAGAGCCCGGTACGTTCTTGGCCGGCGCTGGCCGGGGACAGGGTGATGGTGGCCACCGAGGACGGTGTGATATACGCCGTAGATATAGCCAGCAACCAGCTGGTGCTTTTCGCCGATTTGGAAGAGACGGTTTACGCACCGCTGTCCGTGAGCGGAGACATTCTTTATGTTTATACACAGGAACAGAACCTGCACGCCTTTAATGCCGAGACCGGCGTCAGGTTGTGGAACCAGCCTTTTAACTAAGAGAGAGGTAGATTTCATTGGGTCTTAACTGGTGGGACATAATTGCAATACAGCCGGTGACGAACGTACTCGTCGTACTGAGTCACTATCTTTTCAATAATTTAGGCCTGGCGGTTATCGCCCTGACGCTCGTCGTCAACGCCGCCATGTTGCCCCTGACGATTAAGCAGACCCGCTCCTCCAAGGCGATGCAGGACCTTCAGCCCAAGCTGGCCGAGCTCAAGAAGAAGTACGCCAAAGATAAAGAGAAGATGGCCCAGGAGCAGATGAAGCTCTACAAAGAGTCGGGGGTGAGCCCCGCGGGCTGTATACTACCCATGTTAATCCAGATGCCGGTCTGGATTGCCCTCTTCCAGTCGATAATGCGGGTGCTGGCGGTAATCCCGGAGAATCTGGCGGGGCTTTCCAACTATCTCTACTCATGGCCGGTGGTATATTCCTCGATTCCTCTGTCTAACGATTTCCTCTGGTTCCACCTGTCCAGCGGCGACATAGTTCTGGCCATACTGGTGGGGGGAACGATGTGGGTGCAGCAGAAGATGGTGCAGGCGCCCGTCGTCGACCCCTCGCAGAAGACACAGAGCAGCCTGATGCTCTGGATAATGCCCATCATGTTTGCCTGGTTGACCCTGTCCTTCCCCAGCGGGCTGGCTCTCTTCTGGATAACCTCCAACCTGTTCCGCATCGGCGTGCAGTACTGGATAGGCGGTTGGGGAGGCCTGCGGGGTGCGTCGGCTCAGAAGAAGGATACCGGCCGCGATAAGAAATATAAGAAACGTATCGCCGAGGTCGAGAAAACGTCCGAGGGCGGTGCCGACATCGTGCCCAGTTCTGCACAGGAAGAGAGCACTAGCCATGAAGAATCTGGAGACAAGCGGCAGGAGCGTGGGGGAAGCCATCCAAAAAGCATTAGAGACACTAAACCTAAGTCGCGAAGAGGTGGAGGTCACCGTCGTAAAAGAGGGTAAGCACGGTATCCTGGGTCTGGGATCCGAGGAAGCTATGGTAATAGTAGAGCCGATAGCTGAAGTGCCGGAGAATATGGGCGATAAAGCCAGGGAGGTTTTGGAAAGCCTCCTGGCCAGGATGGGAATCGTGGCGGAGGTGTCCTGCGAGACCAAGCCCCAGCCGGGGGGCGGCGAAGGCGCCGCCGAGGTTGTCTGCCTCGACGTGACCGGCGACGACCTGGGCATCCTCATCGGGCGACGGGGACAGACTCTTTCCGCTTTACAGTACGTTGTCAGGCTTGTCGTGGCCCATAAGACACAGGCCAGAGTGCCTATCGTTATTGATGTCGAGGGCTATAAGCAGCGCCGCTACGAGGCGTTGCAGGCTTTGTCCCACCGCATGGCGGAGCAGGTAAAATCCAGAGGCCGTCCCTTCACCCTGGAGCCGATGTTGGCTTACGAGAGACGCATCGTCCACCTGACTCTGGCCGATGACCCCGAAGTTACCACGGAGAGCGTCGGCGAGGGCGAGACGCGCAAAGTGGTCATTATGCCCCGCGAGCAATAGCCGCCCGGCTGATTGCTTATAAATATGGGGGAGGGGGTAGAAATGGCCAAGACCGACTGGGCGGGGCTTAGCCAGGAGGTGGAGTGCTGGCTGCGCCTTAAAGCTGGTCCCGTCGCCTACAAGAGATTGGATAGGGTGGAGGAGCTGGACGAAATCCCCGACTTAATGCGCCTAGACCGCAAGGCTTCTTTTTGCCAGGTGCCGGCTATGGTGCGCAGCATGGGGCTGACGGTGGGGGCGACCCGCGACAACTTCGGTGAGCGTTGCGCCCGCATCAACGGTCTGGCGCCGACCACACAGCAGCAGCTCGACTGGGAAGCGGAGTCCTTCGGCAAGAGCTGGTTCGCCGACGCCGGGGAAGCCCGCAAGCAAATGGCGGCCTATCCGCTGGTTCCCCCCGGGGAGGCTATCGTCCTGGCGCCTTTGGCGGCGGCGAAGTTCGAGCCCGATGTCATCCTGATTTACGGCAACCCGGCGCAGATGATGTTCCTCATGAACGGGCTCCAGTTCCGTGACTACGAGCGCTTTCAATTCTTCTTTATCGGGGAAGGCTCCTGCGCCGACGGGCTGGCGCAATGTTACACCACCGGCAAACCCGCGCTGGCTATTCCCTGCCTGGGAGAGAGGGCTTTCGGCGCCGTCACCGAGGACGAGATGGTGATGGCTTTACCGCCGGCGATGCTGGCCAAGGCGGTAGAGGGCTTGCAATCGCTCAAAGCCCGCGGCGTCAGCTACCCCATCAGCTATCTGGGGCCGCTTTGCGACCCTTCGCCGGTGCTGACGATGATATACCCCGATTGGTGGGAGCGCCGCTAGTATTTTGGCAGCTTGTTTTATTTGCCGGGCTGTGCTAACCTTTAGCGGTACAGGCAGTGACGGAGAGGAGTAGGGGGCAAGCGGGCGCCAAAGCGAGTCCGGGCGGGTGAGAGCCGGACGTAACCGCCTCCCGAAAATCACTCCCGAGCCACCAACCGAACGGTGCGCCGCACCCAGTAGGCCTGGTCGGTAGCGTCAACCGTTATCAAGGACGGGGGCATGACTGGTGCCCTGAAAACGAGAGCCTCCGCTATGATGCGGGGGAAATAGGGTGGTACCGCGGGTAAGATTATCCCGTCCCTAGAGGACGGGATTTTTTAATATACGGGGGGTTATATGTTTGAGCCTGTCGGCAGCAGAGTGAGTTTTCCCAAGGTCGAGGAGGAAGTCCTCGCCTTCTGGAAGGATAAGAACGTCTTCGAGCGCAGCGTGGAGCAGCGCCGGGGGAAACCCCGTTTCGTTTTTTATGAGGGCCCCCCGTTTGCCAACGGCAATCCCGGCATCCATCACGTTCTGGCCAGGATTTTCAAGGATGTCGTCATCCGCTACAAAGTAATGAAAGGCCATTATGTGCCGCGCATCGCCGGCTGGGACACTCACGGCTTACCCGTGGAGTTGGAAATAGAGAAAAAGCTCGGTTTCTCCGGCAAGGAACAAATCGAACAGTACGGAGTGGAACGGTTTAATAAACTCTGCCGGGAAAGCGTCTTCAGCTACCTCAAAGAGTGGAATAAGCTCACCGAGCGCATCGCCTATTGGGTGGACCTGGAAAAGGCCTATATGACGATGAGTAACGACTACATCGAGAGCGTCTGGTGGGCGATAAAGCAGATGTGGGACAAGGGCCTGATTTATCAGGGCTACCGGGTCACCCCCCACTGCCCCCGTTGCGGCACCTCGCTGAGCTCGCATGAAGTAGCCCTCGGCTATAGAGACGATACCGAGGACCCCTCGGTTTACATAAAGTTCAAGGTGGCCGCAGCGCCGCAGCTGCCTGCGGACAAGCCCGCTTACCTGCTGGCCTGGACGACGACGCCCTGGACGCTGCCGGGCAACACCGCCCTGGCCGTGGCCGCCGACGCCGAATACGCAGTTTGGGAAAGCGAGGACGATTACCTGGTAATGGCGGCGACGCTGGCGGGGGCGGTGGGGCTGGAGGGCTATAAAGCCGTCAAGAAGCTTAAAGGTAAAGACCTGGTGGGCATCCGCTACCAGCCGCTTTTCAATCCCCACGACTTCGGCGTGGAGAGACGCAAGATGACCGATGGGTTGCCTTTGCAGGAAGCCGATAAAGACTTGACCTACCGTGTTATCGCCACCGACTTCGTCTCATTAGACGAGGGGACGGGCATCGTCCACATGGCGCCCGCCTACGGCGAGGTGGACTACGAGGCGGGTATCAATGAGGGGCTGGACTTCGTCCACACCGTTGATTTGCGGGGCAACGTTATCGGTGACTATCCCTTCTCGGGTAAGTTCGTCAAGAAAGCCGACCCGCTGGTGCTCGAAGAGCTGGAGAAAAAGGGCCTCCTCTTCCGCAGCGAGACGATAAGGCATACCTATCCCTTCTGCTGGCGCTGCGATACCCCGCTGCTCTACTACGCCAAGCAGACCTGGTATATCCGCACCACGGCGGTTAAAAAAGACCTCATCGCCCGCAACGACGAGATAAACTGGTACCCGGAGCACATCAAGCACGGCCGCTTCGGAAACTGGCTGGAGAATAATATCGACTGGGCCTTCTCCCGCGAGCGTTACTGGGGGACGCCGCTGCCGGTCTGGCGCTGCCCGTCCTGCGGCGCTTACGAGGCCATCGGCGGCATCAAAGACCTGAAAGACAAACCGGGCTTTTCCGGCTTCAAGGAGCCTTTAGACCTGCATCGTCCTTTCGTTGACGAGTTGACCTTCGACTGTCCCCAGTGCGGGGAGAAGATGCAGCGCGCTACCGAGGTCATCGACTGCTGGTTCGACTCCGGTTCCATGCCCATCGCCCAGCACCACTATCCCTTCGAGAACGAAACCTTGTTGGAGGACGGGCGCTTCCCCGCCGACTATATCAGCGAGGCGGTGGACCAGACGCGGGGCTGGTTCTACAGCCTGCACGCCATCGCCACCCTGCTCTTCAACCGGCATTGCTATAACAACGTTATCTGCCTGGGGCTTGTCCTCGACGCTAAAGGCGAGAAGATGAGCAAGACCAAGGGCAATATCATCGAGCCCTGGGCGGTTATCGACAAGTACGGCGTGGACGCCCTGCGCTGGTATTTCTTCACCAGCACGGCGGCGGGCAACGTCTATCGTTTCGACGATAAGATGGTCGCCGAGATAAGCCGCCGCTTCCTGTCCACGCTCTGGAACGTCTATTCCTTCTTCGTCACCTACGCCAATATCGACAAGTTCGCCCCCGGTAAAGAAGTCGCCGGCGAGCTGGCCGAGCTCGACCGGTGGATACTCTCCGAGCTTAACCAGCTTATCGCCGACGTGGACGGGGGGCTGGGGAGCTATAACCCCACCGATGCCGGGCGGAAGATAGAGGGCTTCGTCGACGTGCTTTCCAACTGGTACGTGCGCCGCAGCCGCCGCCGCTTCTGGAAGAGCGAGAGCGACGCCGACAAGCTGGCGGCTTACAACACGCTCTATCACTGCCTGGTGACGGTGGCCAAGCTGCTGGCGCCTTTTACCCCGTTCCTGGCCGAGGCGCTCTACCGCAACCTGGTCTGCCCGGTGGCGCCCGACGCCCCGGAGAGCGTGCACCTGGCCGATTTCCCCGTCGCCGACGAGTCTATGATTGATAAAAAGCTCTCCGAAGACGTGCGTTTAGCCATGAAGATATCCAGCCTGGGCCGCGCCGCCCGCAGCGAGGCGGGCATAAAAGTCAGGCAGCCTCTGGCCAGGGTCATCGTCAAGGTGGGTGGCAAGCGGGAGCGGGAGGCCCTGGAAAGGCTGACGCCGCAGCTGCTGGAAGAGCTTAACGTCAAGGGTCTGGAGTTCGTCGAAGAAACGTCGGAGATGGAACGAGAGGGCTACGTGGTCGTCTCCGAAAGCGGCCACTCGGTGGGTGTCTCGAAAGACATTCCTGAAGAGCTTTTAGCCGAAGGCATCGCCCGTGAAATCGTGAGGCGGCTGCAAACGATGCGCCGCGCCGCGGGCTTCGATATCGCCGACCACATCGTCACCTGTTACCAGGGCGACGACTATATCAACCGGGTGATGAGCGACTTCGCCGACTACATCAAGCAGGAAACGCTGTCGAAGGAGCTGGCCACCGGCGCTCCGGGAACGGGCGCCTTCACCGAGAGCCACAAACTGAGCGGCCACGAGCTGACGCTGGGCGTCAGGCGGCTGGACTAGGACGGCGGCGGGGTTTCTTCCAGCGTGACGTAGACGGTTCCCTGGCTTTCGCCGCGCCAGTAGCCTATCTCGATAAGCTGGCCGACTTCCTTGGAGTATATCACCCGGTTGAATTCCTCGGCGGAGGTTATCGGCTCGCCGTCGATGCTGACGACGATGTCGCCGGGCTGGATGTCGGCGTTATCGGCGGGACTGTCTACCACCACTTGGATAATGAGCGCGCCTACATCCACGGCTAAATCGTATCTCATCACCACGTACTGGTTGACGGTATAAGGCTCCGCGCCCAGCCAGGGGCGCACCACGTAGCCGTTCTGAATCAGTTCCTCGATGATGGGCACCGCCGAGTCGCTGCTGATGGCGTAGCCCATGCCCTCGACGCCCACCTGGGCGACCTTAACACTGGTGATGCCGATGACCTCGCCGGCCATGTTGACCAGTGGCCCGCCGCTGTTGCCGGGGTTGATGGCTGCGTCGGTCTGGATGAGGTCGTTCAGCGTCTGCCCCTCCGAGACGAGCAGGGAAACGCCCTGGGCGCTGACGATGCCCTTGGTGGCGCTGATGCCCATGCCCAGCGAGTTGCCGATGGCGATTACCCAGTCGCCCACGCGCAGGTCGGCGGAGTCGCCCACCTTGGCCGCGGGCAGGTTGCTGGCGTTGACCTTGACGATAGCCAGGTCGCTCAAAGGGTCGGTGCGGATGGTGGTGGCATTGTAGGTGCTGCCGTCGGCCAGGGTGACGGTGACGCTCTGGGCGCCCTCGACGACGTGGTTGTTGGTGACGATAAGCCCGTCCTCGTCAATAATCCAGCCCGAACCGGCGCCCTGCTCCTCGTAGGGGCGGTTAAAAATGTCATAGCTGACGTACTCGGTGTTGATGGCCACCACCGACGGATTGACTATCTCCACCACGTCGGCAATTGAAGGCATGGCCCCGTCCTGCCCGTTGGCTGCGGGCGGCGTCCAGCCGGGGTCGATGGGGGTGGTGACGGAGGGTGTCGAAGGGTCGGATGGCGTCTCTTCGGCGGGCAGCAGCGCGCAGCCGCTCAGCAAGAGACTCAAGGTTATGATTACGGTGATTAGTAGATAGCTTATTTTCAGTTTCATAGACGGTTCCTTTCGTTTCGGCTTATCAATAACAGCCCACGAATGTTAAACGGTCTTTAACGGTTATTGTAGCACTGCGTCCTGGCATGGGCAAAGTGATTTTTGTCACTATCTCCGTCAGCTTTCCAAATAGGCTGAAATCTGGTATAGTTTACCCCAGTCCGGTAAAGGAGGCAGTCTTGGTCGCTACCTTAATCGCTAAAGCCAGGGGTGAAAGCAGAACGGTGCTGACCGAGGTCGAGTCCAAGCAGCTTCTCAGCCAGGCGGGAATCGATGTCGTCGCAACCCGGCTGGCGGTTTCCAAAGCGGAGGCCGTTGACGCCGCTAAAGAGCTCGGTTTTCCCGTAGTTTTGAAGATAGCCTCGGCGGATATTACGCACAAGAGCGACGCCGGCGGGGTCAAGCTGGGCCTGGAGGACGCCCGCGCCGTGGAGCAAGCCTACGACGCCATCATGCAGTCGGCCCGAAAGAGCTACCCCAGGGCCGAAATCCGGGGGGTGGCGGTGCAAAAGATGGCCCGCCCCGGCGTCGAGGTGATTATCGGCATGTCCAAGGACGAGCAGTTCGGGCCCGTAATCATGTTCGGGCTGGGTGGCATACTGGTGGAGGTGCTCAAAGACGTGTCCTTCCGGCTGGTGCCGCTGGCCAAACGGGACGCTGCCGAGATGGTCAGGGAAATCAAGGGCTACCCCGTGCTCGAAGGCTACCGGGGCCAGGAAGCGGTGAAGACAGTCTACCTGGAAAAACTGCTGCTCAAGGTGTCCGATTTTGTCGAGAAAAATCCCGAGGTCAAAGAGCTTGACCTCAACCCTATTTTTGCCTACAGCGATGGTGCTTTAGCCGTGGACGCCAGGGTGATACTGGAAAAGACTTAAAAATGAACCTGAAACAGATGCTGGAGCGGGCGGCGGAGCGCTACGCGGCTAAGACGGTAATCGTCATGGGCGAGCGCCGGCTGTCCTACGCCGAGCTTGACCGGGAATCAAATAAAGTGGCCAACGCTTTGGCGGGGATGGGGGTCGGCAAGGGCGACCGGGTCGTCCTGCTGCTGGCCAACAGCCCCGAGTTCATCGCCATCTACTTCGGGGCGGTCAAAATCGGGGCGGTGGCCGTCATGCTCGACCCCAAGTACAAGCTCACCGAGCTGGTTTCCCTGTGTAACGATGCCGCCCCCAGGATAATATTCACCGAAGCCCCCTGCCTGGAGCAAATAGCTCCGGCGCTGGATAAGTTCCCCTTCGTGGAAAAGGTTATCGCCCTCGGTGGCGGTGGTAGGGGAAATATCCTCGGCTACGAAGAGATAATCTCGCAAAGTTCTGCCGTACCCCCGGCTTTCGAGCCGGAACCGTCCGATCTGGCCCATATCGCCTACAGCTCGGGGCCGTCCTTCCACCCCCGCGGGGTGGCCATGTCCCACGGGGCGCTGGCTAAAGAAGCGGAGATATCGGCGGACAGCTTCGGGCAGACGGATAAGGATATCGTGGTCCTCTGCGCTTTGCCCATGCACCATGCCTTCGGGCTGGTGGTCATCATGATGACGGCTATCGCCCGGGGCAGCGCGGTGGCCATTCTCTCCGGCCTGTCCGTAGCCAGCCTTTTCGAGCTTATCGAGCGGGAGAAGGCGACCATCTTCATGGGGGTGCCTTTCGTGCACGGCCTGATTGTGGAGGCTATCGAGCTGGAGGGGATAAACCACGACATAAGCTCGCTGCGTATGTGGGGCACGGCCGGCTCGGCCATGCCCGCCGACATCGCCCGGAAAGTGAAGCAGTATGTCGGCCTGACCCCGGTCAACTTCTGGGGCATGACCGAATCGGCGGCACAGGTGAGCTGCACCGCCCTCGACGGCAGCAGTCCGGCCGACTCGGTGGGTAAAGTGCTGCCCGGCTGGGAGCTGAAAATAGTCGATGACGACGGCAAAGAGCTGCCCGCGGGCGAGACGGGGGAGATAACGGTCAGGGGGCCCATCATGAACGGCTACTACAACAGCCCCGCCGCCACGGCCCAGGCGGTCGAAGACGGCTGGCTCCACACCGGCGATATCGGCTGGCAAGATAAAGAGGGCTGGCTTTTCCTCTCCCCCGGCCGCAAGAAGGATATGTTTATCAACAAAGGGCAAAATATCTACTCCAGCGATATCGAGATCGTAATCGGCACCCACCCCAAGGTGGCTGAGGTGGCGGTGGTGGCGGTCGAAGACGTGTCGAGGGGCGAGGTACCGCGGGCGGTGGTCACACTGAAACCGGGCCAGAAAAGCAGCGAAACCGAAATAAAGAAATTCTGCCTGGAGCACCTGGCTAACTACAAGGTGCCGCGCGAGGTCGTTTTCGTCGACGCCTTGCCCCGCACCGCCGACGGCGGAATTAATAAGGAAAGCCTGAAATGAAACGAAGAGTAGTTGTTACCGGAACGGGCATGGTGACCCCGCTTGGTATCGGTACCGAGGCGAGCTGGCAGGCCCTCTGCCGGGGGGAATCGGGGGTGGGCCTCGTCACCGCTTTCGACGCGGGGGAGTTCCGCACCCGGATTGCCGGCGAGGTCAAGGGCTTCGACCCCCTCGATTTTATCGACCGCAAGCTGGCGCGGCGCGGCGACCGCTTTATCCATTTCGCCCTGGCGGCGGCGCGCATGGCGCTGGAGGATTCCAAGCTCAAGATAGACGCTGGCAACGACGAGCGGGTGGGGGTTTCGGTGGGGACGGCTATGGGCGGTATCGAGAGCATCGAGCGGAACCACGAGTTGCTGGTCAAGGGCAAGCGCCAGCAGATTTCGCCCTTTTTCGTGCCCAGTTTCCTCTGTAATATGGCCACTGGGCAGGTCGCCATCAAGTTCGGCGCCAAGGGCGCCAACATGTGCACGGTGACCGCCTGCGCTTCGGGGACGCACGCCATCGGCGACGCCGCCGTTATCATCCAGCGCGGCGAGGTCGATGCCATGATTGCCGGCGGCACCGAGGCGGCCATCAGGCCGCTGGTCTTCGCCGGCCTCGACCCGTTGAAGGTAATGTCGGCCCGCAACGACGCCCCGGAGAAAGCCAGCCGGCCCTTCGACAAGGAGCGCGACGGCTTTATCATCGGCGAAGGGGCGGGCATGGTCATACTGGAAGAGCTGGAGTCCGCCCGGAAGCGGGGGGCTAAAATCTACGGCGAGGTGCTGGGCTACGGCCTGAACAGCGACGCCTATCACATCACCGCCCCCGACCCCGAGGGCAAGGGCGCCGCCGCCTGCATGAAGCTGGCGCTGGCCGACGCCGGTATTTCGCCCGACCGGATTGACTATATCAACGCCCACGGCACCTCGACGACGCTTAACGACCTCTCCGAGACCAAGGCTATCAAGAGCGTCTTCGGCGAGCGCAGCTACAAGATACCGACCAGCGCCAACAAGTCGATGATGGGGCACCTCTGGGCAGGGGCGGGGGTTATCGAGGCCATCGCCAGCCTGCTCACCATCCGGGACGGCGTTATCCCGCCCACCATTAACTACGAGACGCCCGACCCCGGCTGCGACCTCGACTACGTACCCGGCAAGGCCCGTAAAGCCGATGTCAATATCGTCCTCTCCAACTCCTTCGGCTTCGGCAGCACCAACGGCTGCCTGATTCTGGGCAAATTCTCCGCCTAAAAAAGCTTTCACTCTAAAAGTCCTATTGCCAAAACGAATGCCGTATGCTATATTAGGCATGCATAGTAACTCTATGTATATAGATTAACAAGTCATCACTTGTCGTCAAGGCAGCAGTTCCGCTACAAATCCAACAGAAAGGAGGTGAGCGCTAGATAATATGAGGTATCTAAGTTTAGCCATCTGTTCTCTGGGTGTGTGGGTGGCCCTCAACACCGTCATTACCGGTGATTGGGTGGATTACGTCTTCGGTGGCTTAGCCGCCGTCCTGGCTTTCGTGGGCATGATGACTGCGAAATCCTAAAGTGACGGGAAAGTCACGTTAATAAAAATCTAGCACGAACTCACCGAATCTGGCCGGGACTGCTGCCTTGGCCCGGTTCGGTCCCCCTCACCTCTATTTTTAGGAAATTTTTAGTAAAAAAATTGATTTTTGGAAAATATTGCAAAGCGGTTGATTGTGTATTATGATAATGCATAGCGTGACTAGGTGTTTTGAGCGAGGTGAGTTGAATGGCACAGGGACGCGAGCTAATTAAGGGTAGTTTTGATTCCTTAATCCTTTGTCTTCTCGACCAGCAGCCGATGTACGGCTACCAGATTATAAAGGAGCTGGAGCGCAAGAGCGACGGCTATTTCCGCTTTAAGGAGGGCACGCTCTATCCGGCTTTGCATCGTCTGGAAAGGTCGAGCTTAATCGAGGGCAGGTGGCAAATGCTGCCCAACGGCCGGCAACGTCGATATTATCATATCACGGAAAAAGGGCTCCACAGCTTGGAAACCAAGCGGAGCCAGTGGCTGGATTTTCTGGCGGCAATGAACCTGATTATCCAGCCCTCATCTGACTGATATGAGGATTTGAATTGGTAACGGCTCTCAGTCACTATCTGGACAGGGTGCGGGAGAACCTGAGGCTTGACCGCTCCACGGAGCGCGAGGTCATCCAGGAGCTGGAGACGCATATCGAAGACGAGCTCCAGGAGCTGAGGGAGGCGGGGTTATCGGAGGAGGAGGCGGCTCAAGCCTGCCTGTCGCTCATGGGCTCGGCCAAGATGGTCGCCCGCCAGATATACGAGACCCACTGTCAGGGCAGCTGGCCCCAGGCGCTTTTCGCCGCCCTTCCCCACCTTCTGGTCGGTATCCTTTTCGCGCTCAGCCTCTGGCAGGGCGTGGCCGCTCTGCTCGTTTTGCTGGGAGTGGTTTTAAGCGTGGTGGTCTACGGGTGGTGGCGGGGCAAACCCTCCTGGCTTTTCTCCTGGTTAAGCTATTCACTGCTGCCGGTGGTCTTCGCCGGCTTGCTTATGCTTTACCTGCCCCAGGGCTGGGGCTGGATAGCTATTCTTATTTATATCCCCCTTTCGTTGTGGCTGGTATGCACCTTCACCCTGAAAGCCATAAAGCGGGACTGGCTTTACAGCTCGCTGATGCTGCTGCCGCTGCCGATTATCATCGGCTGGTTCCTGGCGGTGGAGCCGGTGGACAGAATGCCCGCCTACTGGATGCAACACCTCCAAGATTTCGCCCCCTGGATCGGATTGAGTTTCCTTTCGCTGGGGGCGTCCGTTACCGCCTTTATCCGCTTGCGAAAACGCTGGCTGAGGATGGTGGTCCTGGTGATTTCGGGGTTGATAACCCTGACCATGATTGCCTATTACGCCGAGGGTCGGCTCAGCCTATTCGCCTTTTTAGCGTTAATCCTGGTGATGCTCATACTGCTGCTCAGCCCGGCTCTGGTCGAGCGGACTATAAAGCGCAGCGGTTAACCGGTTCGCCCGGGAGCACCGGCGGTAGTTTTTGTCTTGTCCTTAAAGGAGGTGTCTGGCTATGTCTGGAGTACGGGTGGTTGCCGATAGCTCGGTCTGTTTGCCCAGGGCGCTTATCAAGAAGTACAACATCGAATTGGTGCCGGAGACTATTATCTTTGGCACCAAAATCTATCGCGACGGCGTTGACCTCGACGCCACCGACTTCTACGTCCTGCTGGGACGGGCCAAAGACCTGCCCACGACATCGGCGCCTTCTCCCCAGGATTTCGTTAACGCCTACAAGAGGGCCGGCAAGGACGCCGACGCTATCGCCTGTATTCTGGTGACGGCGGGCTTCAGCAAGATGGGTTTGCAGGCGGCGTTTACCGCCCAGGAGAGCGTTACCACTCCCCCCATCGAGATTGTCGATTCGCGGACGGCGGTGGGGGCTTACGGCTTCGTCGTACTGGCGGCGGCGCGGGTGGCGGCGGAGGGCAAGAGCCTGGCCGAGGTGATTAAAGCCGCCGAGAGCGTGCAGCGACGGGTCAACTTGGTACTGACCCTGGATACGCTTAAATACCTGGCCAAGGGCGGGCGTATCGGTAAAGCCGCCCAGTGGGCGGGGACGATGCTCAGTATCAAACCGATTCTGGAGGTGCCCGTCGCCACCGGCGCCATCGAGCCGATAGAGCGGGTGCGCAGTCGCCCCAAGGCGTTGCGGCGGCTGCTGGGAATCATGCAAGAGAGGGTGGGGGAGGGGGAAAAGGTGCACGTCAGTATCGACCACGCCAACGTACCCGAGGAAGCCGAGCAGCTTAGGTCCGAGATAACCTCGCTCTTCGATTGCACCGAGATTTTCATCAACAACTGGGCACCGGTGGCCGGGGTGCACTGCGGGCCGGGTGTTATCGGGCTTTCCTTTTACGCCGGCGACTAGGAGACGCTTTTCTATGGCTGAAAAGGTGGCTGTCATTACCGACAGCATCGCTTGCCTCACCAAGGAACTGGTGGCGCAGTACGGCATCAGAATCGTCCCCATTATTCTCTATTTCGAGGATAGGGCGTATAAAGATTGGGTTGACATAACACCTGACGAGGCCTATGAAATTTTCTTGAAAGACCCCGATGCTTTTAAGACCTCGGGCAGTAGTCCTCAAGAGTGGATGGATGCCTGCCGCGCGGCGAGCCGGGAGACGGACAGCATTATCTGTATCACGCTCTCTTCCAAGTTAAGCTCGGCCTATAACGGCGCCCTCGATATTAAAAAACGCCTGGAGAGCGAAGTCCCCGCTCTTTCCGTGGCCGTGGTGGACTCTAATACGGTTACCGCCACCGAGGGCTTCGTCGTGCTGGCGGCGGCGCGGGCGGCGGCGGAAGGCAAGAGCCTGGCCGAGGTGATTAAAGCCGCCGAGGAAATGAAGAAAAAGGTTGGCCTGATTGCCTTTTTGGATACCATCCGCCACGTTTACCGCACCGGGCGCATACCCAAGATAGCCGCTCTGGCCGGCTCGGTGCTCAATATCAGGCCGGTGCTCGCCGTGTCCGGGGGCGTCGTCCGCTTTATCGGCGTGGTGCGGAGCCGGGAGCGGGGGATAAGGCGGCTGATAAAGACGATGAAGGAAAAGGTGGGCGAGCACCCCGTGCACGTGGCGGTGATGCATGCCTTCGCCCCGGAAGAGGGCAAGAAACTGAAGGATATGGTGGCCAGGGAGTTTAACTGCGTCGAGCTCTGGCTTACCGGCTTGAGCCCGGTGATGGGCTATGCCGCCGGCACTGGCATGCTGGGGCTGGCTTACTACAAAGATTAACGTACGGCGAGGTAACACCAGATGAAATGGTGGCTGAAGGTAATACTGGCGGTAGTCCTGGCGGCTATCGCCGCTTTTCTGGGTATATCCGTCTATCTGGGCCACACGATTACGGACATAGAGAGGCTGCCTATCACCGAGACGCCTGCCGATTACGGCCTGGAATATGAGGACGTGACTTTTATCAGCCGCGTTGACGATTTGAGCCTTGAGGGCTGGTACCTGCCCGCCGCTGACAGCGACGTCGTCATCATCATGGTGCACGGCGCCGAGCAGCACCGCGCCGACCCCTCCATCAAGATGCTGGAGATTGCCGCCGGACTGGTTGAGCACGGCTACGGCGTGCTCATGTTCGATATGCGCGGGCACGGCGAGTCGGAGGGGGAGCGGATGTCGGCGGGCTACCTGGAGGTCAGGGATTTGGGCGGCGCCGTTGACTACGTGTCGGGACAGGGCTTTGATAAAATCGGGGTGCTGGGCTTCTCTATGGGCGGGGCCACCGCCGTCATGACCGCCGCCGATTGCCCCGAGATTGACGCCCTCGTCGTCGACAGCGCTTACGCCGACCTCAACGACATGCTGGAGCCGCAGTTCGCCGAGCGCAGCCCCTTCCCCAGGTTTTTCTTAAAACCCCTGCTGGTCATGGTCAAGTTCATGTACGGCATCGACTTCACCGCCGTGAAGCCGGTGGATGTGGTGGGCGTGATTGCCCCCCGCCCCATCCTCTTCATCCAGGGCGAGCTGGACGACACCGTGCCCCCGGCGCACGCCTACAGCTTCTATGAGGCGGCGGCTAATCCGGCGGACGAGCTGTGGATAATCCCCGACGTGGGCCACGTCGAAGCTTACCGCACCTATCCCGAAGAGTACCTGGAACGGGTGCTGGCTTTCTTCGACGGCGCTTTGGGCTAATTGCCCCGTTTTCGTCTCGCTACGTCTAGCCAAAAGGGGATAAACCTTCTATAATTAAGAAATGAAGGCTGGTCAGCTCGTTTCCGACCTGCAACGGCTGACTGATGGACTGGGGGAGCTTCCCGAGCCGGCAGTCAAGCCGGCTTTTGTCGCCGTCAGCGGCCTGCCCGGAACGGGTAAGTCCTACTTCTCCGCCAGGCTGGCCGAGAGGCTGCCCTTCGTTATCCTGGAGAGCGACGCCCTGCGCAAGACGCTGTTCGCTACGCCGAGCTATAGCCCCCAGGAGAGCGCCCGTCTTTTTCGGGCGCTGCACCGCCTCATCGAAGGGCTTCTCGAAAAGGGCATTCCCCTCATTCTCGACGCCACCAGCCTTTCGGAGCGGGACCGGGAGCGCCTCTATAACATCGCCGACCGTATCGATTCCCGGCTGATTCTGGTGCGGGTGGCAGCGCCTGCGGAGCTGGTCAAGCGGCGGCTCGAAGCCCGCCGCAACGGGGAAAATCCGGGCAACTCCGACGCCGACTGGGCGGTCTATCAAAAGATGGCGCCTACCGTGGAGAGAATCAGCCGCAAGCACTATGTCGCCGACAGCTCGCGGGACATCACGCCGGTGCTGGACAAGGTGGTCAGGGAGGCGAGCCGCTAAGAACGCAACGAACTTTTGAGACAGGGGGTTATCTACATATGGCAGATACGAAGAAGATGAAAGAGCTGCTGGAAAAGCTATCCAATGCCCACGGTATTTCCGGCTATGAGGGCGGTGTCAGGGAGATTATCCGCAAAGAGGTCGAGTCCTGCGTCGACGAGGTCAAGACCGACCGCTTCGGTAACCTCATCGCCGTTAAAAAGGGCAAGTCACCCTCGGTGATGATTGCCGCCCACATGGACGAAATCGGGCTGATGGTGAAATACGTTGACGACGACGGCTTCATCCGCTTCGCCAAGGTTGGCGGCTGGTTCGACCAGACGCTGGTCAACCAGCGGGTGCTCGTGCACACCCCGAAGGGTATGATTACCGGCGTCATCGGCTCCAAGCCGGTGCACGTGATGAAGAACGAGGACAAGAAAAAAGCGCTGGAAGCCAAGGACATGTTCATCGACGTCGGCGCCAGCTCGCGGGACGAAGCCAGCGCCCTGGGCGTCGAGCCGGGGGTGACGATTTCTCTCGACCAGCAAATGGCGGCTCTGGCTAACGACCGCGTCACCGGCAAGGCCTTCGACGACCGCGCCGGCGTCGCCATACTCATCGCCGTTTTGCAAAGCCTGGCCGGGGCCAGGCCGGAGGCAACGCTGTTCGGCGTCTTTACCGTCCAGGAGGAGGTGGGGCTAAAGGGCGCCCGCACCTCGGCCTTCGGGATTAACCCCGACGTCGGTGTTGCCATCGACACCTGTATTCCCGGCGACCACCCCGGTATTAAAAAGACCGATTCCGCCGTCGCCATCGGCAAGGGCCCCTCGATTACGGTGATGGATGCCGGGGGGAGGGGAGTGATTACCCACCCCAGAGTGCTGGAGTGGCTCTGTGAAACCGCCAAGGCCAACCAGATTCCCTACCAGATGGATGTTACCGAGAGCGGCACCACCGACGCCTCCGCTATCAGCCTGACTCGGGAGGGTATCCCCTCGGGGGTAATCAGCATCGCTTCCCGCTATATCCATACCCCGGTGGAGGTTTTGAGCTTGAGCGACCTCACCCGGACCGCCGACCTCGTTACCGCAGCGGTCAAGTCGGCGGTCAAATACTTCTAAAGGGGGCAGGCATGCAGATTAGATACCTGGGACACTCCGCTTTCACTATCACTTCATCCCGGGGGACGAAGATAATAACCGATCCCTATAACACCAGCCCCGACTTGACCTACGGCGAGATAAAGGCCTCGGCCCATGTCGTTACGGTGAGCCACGACCACTTCGACCACTCTAACGTGGCTGCCGTCAGCGGCAACCCGAAGGTGCTGAGGGAGGTGGGCGGCGCCACCGCCGCCGGTGTAAAATTCAGGGGGGTGTTGAGCTATCACGACGAGAACGGGGGGAGGCTGCGGGGCAATAACGTTATCTTCTGCTTCGAGGTGGACCGGGTCAAGGTTTGCCACCTGGGCGACCTGGGGCACCGCCTCGACAGCAAGCAGCTGAGAGAGGCGGGCGGCGTTGACGTGCTACTCATACCGGTGGGCGGCTACTATACCATCGATGCCGAAGCGGCCACCGGGGTCTGCGAGCAGCTCAAGCCTAGAGTGATTATCCCCATGCACTACCGCACCAACAAGGGCCTGCCCAGCATTGCCGGCGTGGACGATTTTTTGCGCGGTAAACCCAAGGTAAAGTGGCTGGATACCAGCCAGGTGGAATTAAAGGCGGGCGAGTTGCCCGATGCCGCCCAAATCATCGTACTGAAACCGGCATTATAGCTTCGAGCGGTTGACGGTGGTGGTATAATTAAATATGGGGGGTGAGGTCAGGGGGATTGAAAATTATTTGGAAATAGGATGTATAGTTCTTGCCGGGGGCAAGGGTGTACGTTTGGGGCAAGATAAGGCACTTGAGACAGTTGGTAGCCAGAGTTTATTACAGCGGGTACTAACCCGGCTCAGTTCCTTTAGCAGCGAGATTATAATAGTTACCGCTAAAGGCAAGTCTTTTCCCCAGTGTTTTAGCAACCCGAGCTTTAGAATAATCGCTGACGCCTATCCGGGCGACGGCGCTCTGGTTGGTCTGGGTACGGGCTTAGCCGCTACCGAAGCCCGTTATAACCTCGCTGTCGCTTGCGATATGCCTTTCCTCAACCAAGCCCTGCTCCGTTATATGCTCGGGCTTGCCGATGGTTTCGACCTGGTGGTCCCCCGAGTCGGAGGCTATGTGGAGCCGCTGCATGCCGTTTACGCGCGGAGCTGCCTGGCCCCCATAGAAGAGCTGCTCGGGCGGGGCAAGAAGCAGATTAACGCTCTGTTCGAGATGGTCAGGGTCAGGTATGTGGAAGCCGGCGAAATCGAGCGCTTCGACCCGCAGCACCTGAGCTTTTTTAACGTTAACACCGGCGCCGACCTGGATAAGGCACGGCGCCTGGACGAGGAGATGATAAACCAGTGATTAGTGTTGAGCAGGCTCTGGCGAAGGTTCTGGAGCACATAGACGTATTGGGCGTTGAGGAAAGCCCTATTTTGAGCTGTCTGGGGCAGGTGCTGGCCGAGGACGTGATCTCCGGCATTAACGTCCCGCCGCTGGACAACTCGGCCATGGACGGCTACGCCGTCAGGGCGGACGATACGAAGGGCGCCGCCCCGAAGTCGCCCCGCATTCTGCGCGTTATCGACACCGCCGTCGCCGGCTCGGTTTCCCAGGCTATCGTGGAGCCGGGAACGGCGGTCAGGATTATGACCGGGGCGCCCGTGCCCAAGGGCGCCGACGCCGTGGTCAAGTTCGAGGATACCGACCAGTCGCAGCGGGATAATGCCGCTACCGAGGTTGGCATTCTGGCCGAGGTGGAGCTTGGGCGGGACTTAAGGCAAGCGGGCGAGGATATTCCCCTCGGCGCGCTGGTACTGAAGAAGGGGACTCTGGTCAGGCCCGCCGAGGTCGGCGTGCTGGCCTCGCTGGGTCGCCGCAGCGTCAGGGTTTTCCGCCGCCCGGTGGTGGCGATTCTGGCCACCGGCGACGAGGTGGTGGACATGGCCCAGAAGCTGCCCCCGGGCAAGATATACAACAGCAACAGCTACAGCCTGGCGGCGCTGGTGATGCGCTACGGGGGGATACCCAAGATACTGGGCATCGCCTCCGACGTCGAGGACTCGTTGCTCAACCGGCTGCACCTGGGGCTGGACGCCGATATGCTGGTGACCTCGGGCGGGGTATCGCTGGGCGACTACGATATCGTGCGCGACGTCCTGGCTAAAGAGGGCGAGATTATCTTCTGGCGCGTCCGCCAGAAACCGGGCAAGCCGCTGGCTTTCGGCATGATTAATGCCTTGGGCGGTGGCGCCAAAAAGATACCGCTTTTCGGGCTGGCGGGCAACCCCGTCAGCGCCATGATTAACTTCGAGCTTTTCGCCCGCCCCGCCATGCTCAGGATGATGGGGCGGCAGAACCTGGCCAAGCCCGTCATCGAGGCGACCATCGAGGAGCCGATTAAAAACAGCGACGGGCGGCGCGTTTTCGCCCGCGCCGTGGTGCAAAAGCGAGACGGCCGGTATTACGCTCACCTTACCGGCCACCAGGGCTCGGGGATTCTGACCTCGATGACGCTGGCTAACGGGCTGGTCATCGTTCCCGAGGACAAACCCGGAGTGGCCAAGGGGGACAGGGTGTCGGTGATGATGCTGGACTGGGGCGAGGAGGTATAGCCTTGATGTACGATGCGGCGGACTTCGTTTTCGAGCCGCCGGCGGTGATATCGCGGGCGCGGCGGGTCTTGATTAAACCCAGCGCCGCCTCCCCGTCGCCGTATCCGGTAAGTACCAGCCAGCAGATGCTGTCGGCAATAATCGAGGGCATCCGCCAGGTAAGCGACGCCGACGTCCTTATCCTGGAGGGTACTCCCGACGGTGAGCCCGTCTTTCCCATTTACCAGAAGCTGGGCTACGACTTCCCGCGGGTGCTGACGCTGGACGTCAAGGACTGCGTCTGGGTGGAGGTGGACAACCCCCTGCCCAAGCCGCTCATCGTGCCCACCTTCTGGATACCCAACGTTATTCTTTCATGCGACTACCTGATAACGGTGTCGCCGCTCAAGGTTATCCAGGGACAGGGCTTTTTGAGCATAGCCAACCTGCTCTCGGTGCTTCCCGGCAGCAAGTACGGGCCGGGGAATCCCTGGGGTTGGGAGGAGCTATACGAACTGGGGATAGAGCAGGTGCTGGCCGACCTCTATTTCACCTTGCCCTTCGACCTGGGCGTTATCGAAGCCAACCAGAAACTGATCGGGGAGGAAGACCCGACGCGGGGTTACCCCGATTCCTGCGGCCGCATCTTCGTCGGCGAGCCCTACGAAGTGGACCGGGAGGCCGCCCGGGCGGCCGGGGTCAAGACCGATTACCTCGATTTGATCAGAGAGGCGCGGGTGGGACTGGAAGAATAAGGGGATGATGGCAGTGTCCTGTTATTTGAGGCACATGAAAGACGTCCTCGACGAGGCGGGAGTGGTGGTTACCTCCGCCAACCGCCAGCAGGTCGACCAGGCCGTCCACCAGGCGGTGGGTGTCGCTTACAAGAACTGCCCGGTGACCTGGCGAAAGGTGAAGCAGGATATCAGCGGTGACGAAGCAAAGCGCCGCGCTCTCGTCGAGCAGATTAAGGCGGCGGTGGGCTAGTACCTGACGCTGAAATCGGTGAAGCGCCCGCTGGGCATCGTCCAGTTCGTGTCTACCTTGGTCACTTTGGCGCCCGCGGGCCCCACCATGAGGTGGGAAATCAGCTCCCGCAGCCGCTCCCGTTCGCCCTCGGCGACGACCTCCACCGAATCGCCTGCGCGCTGGTTGCGCACGTAACCCTTTATCCCCAGCTCTTTGGCTTTCCGGGTGGCGAAGGCGCGGAAGAAAACCCCTTGGACGTTGCCGAAGACCGTGGCCCTGACCGCGGCTAAAGCATTCGTTTTCATGGTCGTTACGCCGCCGGCAGCACGGGGGCTATTCCTCTTCCTTTGGGCTCTTCTTCCCCTTCTTAATCACTTCCACCGTGGCCGGCGGGGTCAAGATAGTGGGGTGAACTATTTTCTTTTCAGCCTTTTTGGGTTTCTTGGTTTCGCGGTGGCGGTAGTCTCGACGTCCCATAGTCGCACCTCTATCTTAAAGTGTGGTCGTTTTAACCCTTTCAAGTTAAAGTTTAGCAAAGGTAAACTGGGCTGTAAAGCCGTTTTTAGAGCCGGTCCAGGGCGATGCGGGCGGCTTCCGCCTCGGCCACCTTCTTGCTTTTGCCCGAGCCTTTGCCCAGGATGCTGTCGCCTACCCGCACCTCGACGGTGAAGCGGCGCTCGTGGGCGGGGCCGGCGGCTTCGACGACCTTGTACTTGGGCTTCAGCTGCCGCTGGGCCTGCATGACCTCCTGCAGCTTGGACTTGTAATCGGGCTCTACGCCCCGGCTCAACGCCTTGTCCAGCTTCTTGGCCGCCAGCTTGAGGATGAACTTGCGGGTAACGGCGATGCCCCGGTCGAGAAAAATGGCGGCGGTGAGGGCTTCCAGAGCGCCGGAGAGATTGGCCGGCTTGCTTCTGCCCCCGCCGCTTTCCTCTCCCTTACCCAGGTAAAGGAAGTCGCCCAGCTTGATGTTCTTGGCCAGGCGGGAAAGGGCGTCCTGGCTCACCATCGAGGAGCGTACGCGGGTCATCTCGCCTTCGCTGAACTGGGGGAAGCGCTTGTAAAGCTCTTCGGCGATGATGAAACCGAGCACGGCGTCGCCCAGGTATTCCAGCCTTTCGTTGTCGCCTTCGGCGATACCGGGGTTTTCGTTGATGTAGGAGCTGTGAATCAGGGACTGCTCCAGCAGCGCCTTGTGCTTGAACCTTATCTTAAGGGTTTTTTGCAGGGCGGTTAAGTTGTCCAAGTCTTTTCCCTTCTATAATTTAAGCATAAATACTAATAATGGTGCTGTCAAATTAGGGGCGGTTGCCCTGACCATATACCCGTGTTATAATCGGTTTTGTGCTGGGGAATCGTCTAGTGGTAGGACAGCGGACTCTGGATCCGTAAGGGAAGGTTCGAATCCTTCTTCCCCAGCCAATTTTATTTCCGGGGGCCGGCGATGAGAGCACTGCAGAGTGATTTGTCCGTCTACGGGAAATTCGACTTCAAGCATCCCCCGGTAGCCGTCAAGTTCCTGGAGCATAAGCCCAAGGGTTTCGCGCGCCTGGATAAGCAGCTTTCCTTCTGCGAGATGCTCAAAGAGGCGCAGCAGCGGGGCACTCCCTTCTATTTCGACAAGGACAACGAGAGCTGTTTGGGCTCGGCGGTGCTGGGTATGGAGGACCTGCCCGTTTTCGCCGAGGGCGGCCAGATTGGCATCCAGCTGGAAATCTTCCAGGAGCCGCGCGCCAACAGCAACCTCTACCAGCAGTTGCCCAAGCTGCCCCGGGGCATCTGTAACTACGTCGTTTTCTCCACGCTTGACAAGCTGACTTTCGAGCCCGACCTGCTTATCCTGACCGCCAGCACCAGCCAGGCCGAAATCGTGCTCCGGGCGATGTGCTACACCAGCGGCACCATCCGCGAGACGAAGACGACGGGGGTGCTGGGCTGTGCCTGGCTCTACGTTTATCCCTTCCGCAGCGGCAAGGTGAACTACACGCCCACGGGACTTGCCTTCGGCATGAAGTCGAAAGAGGTCTTCGAGGAGGGGTTGATATTGATATCCATTCCCTACCAGTGGCTGCCCACGATAACGCAGAGCCTGAAGGAGATAAAGTGGGTTTTGCCTTCCTACACCGAAGGCAGGGAGAAGTTCCTGGAGCGGGAAAAGGCCAACATGGAAGAGCTGGCCGAGCTGTATAAAAACCCTTGAAGGCGGGCCCGGTCTTGCCGTTTTAATCCGTCATTGATATAATAGCTTTTGGCTGGCGTTAGAGGCGGTTGGCAAATACCTCGGTTATAAGCCAGCCTTTTTAGGTGGCGCATTCGTCTAGCGGTTAGGACGCCGCCCTCTCAAGGCGGAGATCACGGGTTCGAATCCCGTATGCGCTACCATACTTATATCTATTGCAGGCAAGGGCAATTCGGAATTTTACCGTGCGCAGCGTTGGAGATTAGCGTGTACACTTTAGGCAGAATAGTGCTAAGCGTCGGGGTACTGATATTTCTGGTTGCCGGCGGTGGCATGCTAGTTGGCTTTGTCCCCAGCGAGGGGGCGATAGCCGCGCCTATTGCCGCGCTTGCCTTGATTTTGATAGGAGCCGGCGCGGGTATGGTTAGAAAGTACAGAAATAAGCCCTGATTCGGATTTGGTCGTCATGCCTTCTTTAGCATGTCCGCCAGCTTTACGTCGGGGTGGTGGTATCTTTTTCTGGTCAGGGTTACGTCCCCGAATTGTATCGCTTCCCGGGGGCACCATTGGATGCAGGACAGGCACTTTTCGCAGTGATGTTGCCATACGGGCTTGTCGTCGACCATTTTGATATTATCCACCGGGCAGACTCTGGCGCAGACGCCGCACCCGTCGCATTTCTCATCCGTCCAGAAGTTCTTGTCGATATCCGGCTCCAGCTCGCCTTTGAGGTATTGTTTTTCGATACCTTTCGAGAATAAGAAGGTCATTACGGGGTTGAACTTTTCCACCCGTCCGCTTTTACCGCTTAGAATATAATCGGCGATTTTATCCGTTTTTTTGGCCCACTTGCGGAACATTCTTTTCTGGAGGAAGAGGGGCAAAGCGTCGTTGTCGTGAATGTAATTGGGGGGCATTTGCACTACGAAACCGGCGGCCATTTTACCGCCGCGCCGGCCGATGGCTTCGGCAAAACGCTGTAAAACGCCTCCGGCGATACCCCCGACGGTGACGATGGCGAAGACGTATCTGTTTTTCAGGTCGGGAAGCTTATTGATGAACCTTTCCACGATGCAGGGCATTCTAGTACAGTAGGCGGGGAAAACGATGCCGAGCACATCGGCGTCGGTTTCTATCGTTTCCCGGCCCATCACTGCGGGGATGGCTGCCAGCTTGCCGTCCAGTTTCGCGGCGGTATCCCGGGCCACGACCAGAGAGTTCCCCGTTCCCGAAAAGTAGTAGAGTTCGGCGCTCATGATGATTATTCCTCCAATCTATCGGGCCTTCCGGCCTTGATTGCGGTGTAGTTTGGGTGTGATTAGGGGAGGATATGTTAATAATTGTTAAGAAAAGGTATTTTAGATAAGCTATGTTAAACTAGCCTATTTTAGGTGAGGATAGGTTAAGGATACCCGCCCTGTTGGCTCATGTCAACAGTCGTCATAAACCGTGCCTGCCGTGATAGAGCCATCGGGCAGGCTTGGGGCGGGCCGCCAAGCTTGACTTTTAACCTTTTCGTTTCTATAATGTTCCAGTTAACCTGTAGCTGGAATGCCCGAGTGGCGCAATGGTAGCGCAACCGACTTGTAATCGGTAGGTTAGCGGGTTCGACTCCCCTCTCGGGCTGTGGCCGGTGTGGGGAGGGGTGCCGGAGTGGTTAATCGGAGCAGACTGTAAATCTGCCGCCCTAAGGGCTACGCAGGTTCGAATCCTGCCCCCTCCACTTTAAATCTAATATGGATTA
>JASFHK010000016.1:0-29995 GCA_050123275.1 Dehalococcoidia bacterium | reverse complement strand
TGATTGGTATTCTACTGGCCCTGCATTACAAACAGAGAACTGGTAAAGGCCAGATGATTGATTGTGCCATGTTTGACGCTTTGTGCCATTTCACATTGAATGAAACGCATACGGGCAGAAAGATGGGGGTGGAGCGTTTTGGTAATCGGTACCCAGCAGCTATCTTGGATGTACATCAGACTAAAGATGGTCAATATCTCCTTTTCACTGCTCAAACAGATGCTCAATGGGAGAGTTTCTTGAGGCTGGTTGGTAAGGAAGAAATCATAGCCGAAAAGTGGGACCCGCACACCCGTAACATTGAGCGCAGGGATGAGGTTGAAAAGTGGGCCAGTGAGTGGGCAAGAGGTAAGACCCTAAACGAGGCAATGGGTGAGCTAGCTGAAGCCCAGCTTGCCAGCGCTGAAATTACTAAAATGTCAGCCCTGGAGAGCGACCCACATGTTCTAGCCAGGGAGCTATCGGTGCAGGTTGAAGACCCTGAGTGTGGTAAGCTGGACGGAATTCGAGGGGTAGTTCCTAAGCTCTCGGGTACTCCTGGCTCTGTAGGCACATACGAACATGTCACTGAGCTGGGTCAGCATAGTGAGGAGATACTTATTGAGCTGCTAGGCTACACCAAAGACGAGATAGCTAAGCTTAGGAAAGAGGGGATTGTTTAACGGATATCCGTTTAGGCAGTTCCAAAGGCACTATCAATTCTGCTCGTGCTGAAATAAAGGGAAAATCATCCGTACATAGTACCCGGTAGCCACAAACATATTGCCGGGAAAGCCACTAATATCGCTACGCGCAACACGTCCGCAAGGACAAAGGGCAATGCGCCTTTGAAAATTTCTCCCATCGTCGCATCTTTTCCAAATAGCCCCTTCATCATAAAAAGGTTCATCCCGATAGGGGGAGTAACCACGGCTATTTCAGCCATTACGCAAACCAGCACACCGAACCAGATACCACTATACCCTAAGACCGTCGTGAAAATAGGGTAGAGGAAAGGCACCAGAAGTACGATCGTGGACGTTACCGGCATGACAAAGCCGAGGAGAAACAGGATAAGGAGTGTTATAATCACAATTATTAGCGGCGGAACATCCCAACTAACAATCAGATCAAGCAGCCACATATTGAGACCACTTAAAGCCATAAGCCTAGCGAAGACAATCGAGCCGATAATTATGGTAAACACCATGCTCGTTGTGCGCATGGTTTCAAGCAGACTGGACTTGATAAGTGTCCACTTAAAGCCCTTTCTGGCCAGCAAGATTATGAACGCACCAAGTGCTCCTATACCTGATGCCTCGGTAGGCGTGAAGACGCCACGGTATATGCCGCCGATGACCACCCCCATCAGGAGCAGCATGCCCCAAACACCTTTCAGACTTAAAAACTTCTCTTTCCAGGTCGATGGGGCACCGGCGGGACCTTTCCATACGCCAAGGTAGATGAGAACGCAGATTGTTATCGAGTATAGTACTGCTTCCAGTATCCCCGGGAAAACACCGGCCATAAATAGTCTGCCGATAGACTCGTCAGTGATGCTGCCGTAAACTATGAAGGAGATGCTGGGTGGTATCATACTACCTATAGTGGCACCACAGCAGATAGTGCCCAGTGCCAGAGTTTTGCTATAGCCGGCGTCTTTCATCGGCTCATAGGATATGGGGCCGAATACCAGCATACCCGCAGCACTAGAGCCCGTACAGGCAGCAAAGCCAGCGCAACCCCAGGTCGTGGCTATTGCTAGCCCTCCCGGCAGCTTGCCTAACCACTTGGAGGCTGCGTTGTAGAGCCCGCCACCGATACCGGAATTGCTGGCAAACAGCCCCATGAGTATGAAAAGAGGTACTGCCATCAGGGTATAACTGGTAATACCCGTCCAAATACTCATGCTAAGGACGCTCATGGCTGGCTCAAAGCCTGCTAGGTAGACGAGCCCCAGGAAACCGGTAAACGCGAAGGCGAAAGCTATCGGCACCTTCAAGAAGATGAGACCAAACAGAGCTATGAAAGCTATTATGCCCACCGCAAAGGGTTCCATAGCTAAGCCTTCCCCTTTAGTTTCTGGCAGGCAGTAATGATATCAACCAAAAACTGAAGTGATATAGATACCGCACCGATAAATATCGTCAGCTTGAATATCCAAACAGGCATGTGGAGCATTTCTGTGGTCTCGCCCCACCCGATGCTGTCCATCATGAAATTGATAGCCTGCCAGGATATAAAAATGAACAGGGCAAGCCCCAGCAAGGGTGTTAGTAAATCAAGGATATTCTGGAAACCATGGGGCAGGCGTTTATAAACTATGTCGATGTCAACGTGGCCTTTAATTGCCTGATTGTAGCCCCACCCGAAGAGGACCATGATTGCCAGTGCCAGTTCAGACATCTCAAAGGCACCGACCAGTGGGCTATGAAACAGGTATCGGCCTATCACATCAATCCCGGTGATAAGCATGAGCGCGAAAATAACGCCTGCCCCTATGCTACCTAAGAAGTAGCTGGACTTTTCAATCCACCTTCGTAACAAGCCAGTTATTTCCTGTAACCTCTAATGGTCTAATCAATCAAGAGAGGGCGGCTCTTCTCCGAGGTCTTCCAGAATTTCGATAAATCTACTAACCAGTTCTTCCCCAGGTAGACCAGCATCTTCCAGGTCAGAAATGTACTGTTCCCATATAGGCAACGCCGCCGCCGTCAGATTAGCCACCTCTGCCCCTGACCAAGTATACACCTCAATTCCAGCCGCTTCCATTACAGCAAGTGCGTTTTCATCAGTATCAATGCCTGACTGCAGATAGACAAGTGCATAATCTTGGACAACCTCTTGTATGGTTTCCTGAACATCACTCGGCAAGCTGGCAAATTTCGCCTTATTGAAAATAACAGCTGCGTTTACCATGGTGAAGAAACCAACATCCAGTAGAGCCTCGGTGGGTAGCTCGTTAAACTTGTACTTAACCACCGCTCCCGCCGGATGAACCCAGACGTCGACGAGGCCCGTTTGCCAAGCGGTGTAGGCATCACCCGGTAGCACCGTTACCGGCACCATACCGATCTGTGACTCACAATCAGTCGCGAGGCCTCCTGGAGCTCTGGCCTTAAGTCCAACCAACTCTGCAACGGTCATGGGCTTTGACTCTCTGAAGAGGAACTTATACGGCGTAGTGCAATTCCAGGCTAGAAATTCCACCTCATCCCACTGACTGTCAAAGTATCCTTCCTCCTGGAGAATGATCATTGCCTCAATAAGATTAGCGGGGTCCTGCGCGGCAAAGGGCAGGTTGCCCACATCGGATAAGACGAATTTGCCGGGAACCCAAGCACCGGAGAAATCGGTCATATCGGCAACACCATCTTTGACAAGGGTATACTGGTCCTTCGAGGCACCCAGACCCTCAGACCAGTATACGGTGAATTTCACCGCTCCGTTGGTCTTCTCTTCAATCTCCTGCAACATCGGTGTAATCCAGACTTCAGACTGTGGGTCAGTAGGTGGTCTGAAGGTGGCGAATTTCAGCTCTACGGCCTCTTCCGGGGCTACCTCTCCTTCACAAGCACTAAACAAAACCAGCGGAACTATCAATGATGAAATGAGACAAATAGTAATGAACAAGTTTAAAAGTCTTTTGCTTCCCAATTGAAACCTCCTGTAAGATTCCAGTTAGATTATTCTACTTATTCATCCATTTGCCACCCCCAAGTGCACATTTTCCCTAATTACATTTAAGTAAGCTCACCCCCTTTTCGCCATTCAAGGCAGTCGTTTTTCTTTTCTTCTCCAAAAAGATACTAGTTACCCCCACAGAATGATATGTAACATGTGACATATCGCAAGGCTATCACATCATTTTTGGAATGTCAATACCCTTTTCAAAAATCTTTTAAGGCTATTACCCTAGAGCCTTTTAAAATATCTCTAGTTCATGTAGAATAATAACTGCCACTGATTAAATTGTTTAAAGTAGACTAAGGCAATCAAATCAGTACTCTTAGGAGAATTTCTAATGGAAGTACCTGTAACCGAAGAACATGAAATTGCAGTACTAATTAGAAAGATTGATCTGCTATTAAGCAAAACCCGACGAAACGAATTGAGGCATCTTGGTATTACTCCGGCACAAGCTGGCGTACTCCACTTTACTCAGATGTTTGAGAAACCCTGCACAATTGTACAACTACGAAAGTCAATGGGTCGGAGTAACAGTTCAATGGTGGGCATTATCAACCGTATGGAACGCGGTGGCTTGATAAAGAGGCAGGTAGATAGCCAGAGTAAAAAATACACTAGAGTTTTACTGACGGAAAGGGGAAAAGCTCTTTATGAGGAAGCCGTAGGCCTAAATGGTTTCATCACCATCATTTCAAGTCTACCCAAGGAAGACAGGCAAAGGCTCAAACTGTACCTCACTGCCCTGACCGAGGCAGCACGAAAGGCGCTGGAGGAACAACAGAATTCAAGGGAAAAGACTCATAAGAGAGAACGCTCAGTTTCTTCCAAAAGATAGTGCGAAGGTTACGTCATTGTACCCCCACCCCACCAACGGTTAGTGTAGGCAGAACTCCCCTCTCTGCTCTTGGTGTTCGGCTGTTTCGGTCATAAAGTATACCCTCCCGGCGGTCTCACTACATAGACCTGAGATGAAATGGCGAACAGCCCGGTTAACGCTGAGCCGTTATCGCCCGAACTGGTGTTATCTTACCAGGGGCCATGAGCCCATAGAAAAGAAAGAATTGCCACTGAGCGGTAGCTAAGCTGCACAGAGCAACACCTGCCCCGGCGATGATACCTCCTAACAATAGCACTACCCTTGGCTTGAATCTATCCACCAGGGTACCAGCCAGTGGTGACGCTAGACCATAGACAAGGAAGGAAATGGAGAACATCAGCGCCGTGCTACCCCGCCCCCAGCTAAATTCATCCACAATGGTGGGATAGAAAACGGCGAAGCTATTCCTTATGGCATAGCCAAGGACTACGGTAACAAAAGCTACGCCCAGGACGACCCAGCCGTAAAAGATACCCTGACCATCTTTAGCCGTTCTACTAGTGGGCATTGGTCACACTTTAGTGCTGACGATGCTGAAGACTAGTCCTAAGCTCATCCAGGCGGCCACGCTAGTCAAGCTGTTGGTTGAATATTCCTGGATAGCTCTCCCGGGTAACAATCCTGTACAACTCAATTCGGCTCTTGACGCCTAGTTTTCTATAGATATTCTTAATGTGTGTGTGTACCGTCTGCCGGCTAATGTAAAGCTTTTCGCCGATTTCATTATCAGATAGACCTCTAATCAGATAGTGAGTAATATCCAACTCTCTTCTACTTAGCCGGAATCCAGCTTGTAAGGATATCTCCAGTTTCTTTTCGCTAGTGAAGTCAGAAAAGGTAACCATAAAGTTAGGCGTAGAACCTGCTTGGCCATCTTTCCATATCAGAGAGCATTCGATTCGGAATCTCTGCCCACTTTCCGTAGATACTATCCTCTCTTTAGGCAACAGAGTAGGCTGCCCTTTTGCTTTAACCAGGTCAAGGAAGTCGGAACAATCTTTAATAACATAGGATGGGACAGGGAAATCACCCTTTTCAACATTGGATATATCACATTTCGCTATGCCGGATAATTGCAGACAGATTTTCCCCGCCCTAGCATTACAGAAGGAAGGTTTAAAGCTATGGTCTAACAAAAGAAGCCCCTCGGCATCAGCCTCATCGGCAGACAAGTAATGACTTTCCCGATTGCCAATCTGTGAAATTAAACAAATGTTGTGTATGACGACCCCGAGATGAGAGGCAAGCCTCGCTGCTTTTAAGACTTCCGCATCTTCATAATCCGGCTGTTTCTTGGAACGCCACAACGTAATCATGCCCTCTAAATTATTTTTCCAACGCAAGGTCAGGAATAACTCCCATTACAGGTTCTGTGGCAACATAAAATTATTATAGAAATCCGACCTTTCCCAGTCTGTAAAGGAAATAGATTCTCCAAATTTCAAGACGGTTTTTGGTGAAGCAATCGCTTCTTTCAACAAGGGAGAACACTGATAGAAAGAGTTTTTATACAAGACGGGGTAATACTTGTCTTCATGAAGATTACGGCTCCTCGCATTGGGGCTATCTGATCTGAAAGACCGTGACTCGACTATCTTTATCTGACTTGGATACCCCTTGATAAGCTGAAAGGTGGCACATTCGGTATCGAACGCCTGCAATTCAAGCTATTGTAAACTGATGGCTGCTAAAGATCACAAGCCTTAGGAGTTATTATCGAGCCCTGCTGCGGTATGCCGTATGCTAACGCCATTTGTACTGCGCGAAGAATCGGGAATCCCTCCGGAACCGCCTCCTTCATAGGATGTTGTGAGCGAAGTTTCTCTGCAATCTGTGTCATTAAGTCAGGTATAAGGATTACTTCGATATCTCGACCCCAGTTAAGGTCCACCTTCGTAGAACGAGCGTATCCAACGACGGCAATCTTTCGTATTTTGCTAACTTTACACCCGAGGATGGCTTCATACTCTTCCCTTTTAAGAATGAATTTCTTCGTTAGAAACCGATGTTTGCGTTCTTCCCATGAATTAGCGTCTCCAGAGGTTTCAATATGAAGCAGGATACCATTAGATGGATCGTGCGCCAATACGTCCAGTTCCACGTCCCAGCCACCTTTCGCACGCTTACGTGCTCTCACGTTTGACCGAACAAAGTATCCCGCATACTCATACCATTCAGCTAGGAGTTGTTCTAAGAAGTTCATATCTCGACCTATCTTTGTCGCTGAGCAATTATAGCATAAGCATATCACTTCCCAGCCGGAACCACTTCTCAATTTAACTTACCGATTAAATCCCACGCGCTCATACCTCTTTACCAGCGGAGTCTTGTCGAGAAGCTAGTGAGGGTGTAAAATATGCCCGACTAGGTTGTACATGTAAAACGTTAAGTAGGGGGCCAGCGTGACCGAGCTAATCTGGGAAGGGAAGTATGACAAAGACGGTCGTAAAGTGGCCCCCCTGCGCGTTCGGCTACCCTTCCAAACAGTTGAAACCGTTAACGAGTCCGCTCAACAACGTCAACGCACCCTCGATTTGTTCTCCACAGGCCGTCCAGCAGAATGGCGCAACCGTTTAATCTGGGGAGACAAGAAATATGTTCTCCCTGCTTTGCTGGAAGAGTTTGTTGTCCAGGTAAACCTGACTTACATATATCAACTATTCGACGTTGGGGCAGATTGCTCTTTTGATGTTCAGGTAAACGGCGAGGGCTTTAGCAAGGAAACTAGTATTATTGAGCAAAAAGCCTACAGAGATAGTTGGGGCCACGGGCTTGATTCCTACTTATTGGGACAAATGAAACTTGAACAAGGATATTGAGAACTCATGCCGACAATCCAATTAGCAGACGAAGAAGTGCATAAGCCTCCTTTTGCTAAATCTTTTGCAGGCTGAAGACATCACCCCCGTTTCTCAGGTACATGACGCTGCTGGTGTGGCGGAACTTATGGGCATAGCAGCGGTCCAGCCCCGCCTTCTTGCCGTATTTATTAATGAGCTTTTGTATCCTGTTGGCAGATAGCAGTTGCCCGTCCCGTCTCAGCCAGAAGTTGTCGGTACCCAACGGCTGCGGGCGACACTTCATCTGGTATCTCATCAGCGCTTTGGCCACCCGGCGCCCGAAGGGAACGAAGCGCTCCCTTTGCCCCTTACCCATGACTCTGAGCAGGTTCTGCTCGTAGTCGATGTCGTCGGCCTTAAGATTAGCCAGCTCGCTGAGCCTGATACCGGTATCGATAAGGGTCAACAGAAGGCAGTAATCACGGAATCCCTCGCTGGAACTCCGGTCAGGCTGAGACAGCAGTCTGGCTAACTCTTTTTCGGAGAAGGTGGGGATTACCGCCTCCGGTACCCTGGGCATCTTTACCTTAGCCAAGACGTTGTTTTTGATAAAGCCCTCACGCTTCAGGAAGCCAAACAGAGCCTTTATCGCCCGGCAATAGGTCTCTATGGACTGTACCGACAGTCTGACCGTCTGTGGTTTATTGTAGGGATGGTGAGCGAACTTGCGCCTGTCCCGGAGGGCGATAATAAAGCGGCGCAGGTCGTCGGCGGTGATAGCGGCTATATCCGGCGGCTCGGGGCCCAGGAACTCGGCGAAGTAGCCCACGCTGGAGACAATCCAGGCGACGGTCTTCGGGCTCTTGCCTTCCGCCCGGGCGTAGGTTTCATAGGCTACCAGTGCCTCCTGAAGTGTCATCACTTCAAACTCCTCACACTGATAGCTTAGACCATGCCCGGAAAAGGCACTACAACTTTGTGCTACATTGCGTGCATTCCGGGAATCATTTTGGTGAAAGCAGGTGCCCTTTTTGGGGTCGTTAGTGAGTTTCGGGGCTGAAATTAAGGCTAAAGTGGGCGGTAGAGGACTCGCATCCTCGGAGGGGACGGGGGAATAGGCGGCAGAGGACGAGGACTGGGGAGGATGAGTGGTGGGCGGTAGAGGACTCGAACCTCTGACCCCCTGCGTGTAAAGCAGATGCTCTAACCAACTGAGCTAACCGCCCTCAAAAACCCGAAGAGCCGGTGGCTTTTCGGGAGCCCCTTCAAGTGGTGCGCTTGGCGGGGCTCGAACCCACGGCCTCAGCCTCCGCAGGGCTGCGCTCTATCCAACTGAGCTACAAGCGCCCCAGATAAAAATGGTGCCGAAGGAGAGATTTGAACTCTCACGCCCTTACGGACACTACGCCCTGAACGTAGCGCGTCTGCCATTCCGCCACTTCGGCAGCCAACACAAAGGGATTATACCCGCCGTGACTTTGGGCGTCAAGGATAATCGCGGGGAAGGCGGTATTAACGCTTGGTGTATTGAGGTGCCTTGCGCGCCCGCTTGAGCCCGGGTTTCTGCCTCTCCTTGACCCTGGGGTCGCGGGTAAGCAGCCCGTTCTGGCGCAGCACCGGCTTGAAGTTCTCGTCGGCCTTGACCAGGGCGCGGGCGATGCCGTGAGAGATGGCGCCGCTCTGCCCGGTGACGCCGCCCCCCACCACCTTGGCCACGGTGTTGTATTTATCCATGGTTTCGGTGACCAACAGCGGCTTGGTTATGCGGCGGCGGTGCTCGTCGCGGGTAAACAGCTGATCGTAGGGGATGCCGTTGATGATGATTTCACCCGTGCCCGGCACCAGCTTGACCCTGGCGATGGAGGTCTTGCGCCGACCCGTTCCGTAATGATAGATTTGCTTCTTCTCGCTAACCACTCTTCGCTAATCCCCCTTCGCGCTAGTACCGGTCTGAGCCAGGTGAGGGTGCTCCTCGCCGGCATAGACCTTGAGTTTCTTCAGCATTTTATTCCCCAGCCGGTTGTGGGGCAACATGCCCTTGACGGCGTGCTCCACGACGCGTTCGGGATTGGTTTCCATCATTCTTTCCAGGCTGACGCTCTTCAGTCCGTTGGGATAGCCGGAATGGCGGTAATAGAGCTTCTGCTCCGTCTTCTTGCCGGTAAAGCGAATCTTGGCGGCGTTGATCACGACCACGAAATCGCCCGTATCCAGGTGCCGGGTGAAGGTAGGCTTATGCTTGCCCATGAGCAGCTTGGCCGCCTCGGTGGCCAGCTTGCCCAGGATTTTATCCGAGGCGTCTATTACGTGCCACTGGCGCTCGATTTCGCCAGCCTTGGTGCTATAGGTTTTCATCATAATTCTCCAGAGATTGGGGGTAGTTAACCCGGTTCAGACAAAGCCCGCGAGCCGGGGCGGTAGGTCCCGCCAGCGACAGCTCTTTGGCTTCGAATATACTCTTAAACTCATCCAGGCTCATCTTGCCCTGGCCGACCTTGATGAGCGCTCCCACCGTGTTACGTACCTGGTGCAGCAGGAAAGAACTGGCGACGATGTTGAAGATGACCAGGTCGCCCTCTCTTTCCACGCTGGCGCTATAGACGCGCCGCACCGTGCTCTTCACGGCATCGCCGTTACGCCCGGCGAAGGAAGCGAAGTCGTGCTCGCCGACCAGCAGCTCGCAGGCCCGGTTCATGGCCTCGATGTCCAACTCGCCCGAGACCAGGTGGGCGAAACCATCCCGGATGGGGGAGCGGGTAGTGCCGTTCAGGATATAGTAGCTGTACTCGCGGCTGGTCGCCTCCCGGCGCACGTTAAAGTCGTCATCAATGCGGTAGGCCGCCTTGACGGCGATATCTTCGGGCAGGTAGTGGTTCAAGCCGCTGACGAAGTTATCGGTAGCCAGCCTGGAACCGGTGCGAAAACTGACCACCTGGCCCCTGGCGTGGACGCCGGCGTCGGTGCGGCTGGCGCTCATCACCCGCCGTCTCTCGCCGGTGAGCTTGGTCAGCGCCTTTTCGACCTCGCCCTGAATCGAGGGCTGGTCGTCCTGCCATTGAAATCCGTGATAGCGACTGCCGTTGTATTCCATAACTAATACGATCTTGGTCTTGGTCGTCTCGACCACGCCGACCTCCCTACTCGACCAACTCCAGTTTCACCATGGGTGCGCCGTCTCCCAGGCGGGGCCCCAGCTTGATGATGCGGGTATAGCCGCCCGGCCTTTCGGCGTAGCGCGGCGCCAGGTTGACGAACACCTTGTCAGCGATTTTATCGTCCAGGATATAGGTCAGCGCCCGCCGGCGGGCGTGGAGGCTGCCCTCTTTGCCCAGGGTTATCATCTTCTCCGCCAGGCTGCGTACTTCCTTGGCCTTGGCTTCGGTAGTGGTAATCTTCTCGTAGTTTAGCAGGTCGGTAACCAGGTTGCGGTAGAGCGCCTTGCGGTGCGCCGAATCGCGGCCCAGTTTCCTACCGGCTACGTTGTGTCTCATGATGTCTAGTCTTCCTCCTCACTCTCTTCCTCGTCTACCGCCGGAGCCAGCGACAGCCCCAACGAGGCCAGCTTCTCCTCGACCTCCTGGCGTGACTTCTGCCCGAAGTTGTGCAGGGCGAGCAGGCCCTTCTCGCCGCGGCTGATGAGCTCGCCCACGGTGGCGATGCCGCCGCGCCGCAGGCAGTTCATGGTGCGCACGGAGAGGTCGAGCTGCTCCACGGGCATATCGTATTTCTCCTCGCTGATGGAGGCGCGAATCATTTCCTTCTCCTCCTCCAGCCGGGAGACCTTGGCGTAATCGATGAAGGGCGTCAGCTGCTCCACCAGTATTTCGGCGCCGCGGCTGATAGCGTCCACCGGCGTTATGGTGCCGTCCGTCCAGACCTCGAGGTCAAGCCGTTCCCGCCGCATCTCGCGGCTGACGTGGACCGGCTCGACGCTGTAGTTGACCTTGCGTATCGGGGTAAAGACGGAGTCCACGGGGATGGTGCCCACGGGCATGTTGTCGCCCGACTCCGCCTCCCGGTAACCCTCGCCCAGCTCGACGTCGAACTCGACGAAAAGCTTGGCCTCGGGTGAATCCAGCGTGGCCAGGTAAAGCTCCGGGTTGGCAATCTCGAAATCGGTGGAAGGAGCGATGTCGGCGGCGGTTATTCGTTTTTCGCCCCCGACCTCCAACACCAGCTTGCCCGGCTGCTCGGAAAGAGACTTAAGCCGGAGCGCCTTAACGTTGAGCAGGAACTCGGTGACGTCCTCCTTGACGAAGGGTATCGTCGAGAACTCGTGCTCGATTCCCTCGATTTTTACCCTGGTTACCGCCGCTCCGGGAAGGTAACCCAGGAGCACACGCCGCAGGGCATTACCCAGGGTAACGCCGAAGCCCTTTTCCAGCGGTTCGATGTGGAAATGGCCGAAGTTATCCTGGCTCTCAACACACTCTATTTTGGCTGTTGCCAAGCGAGACAATGTGCTACCTCCCTATCAGGTGACTTACCGTGAATAGTACTCAACTATGCTCTGCCCCTGGAACTTGGCCTCGACGTCCTCGGGGGTGGGCATAGAGAGAACTTTGCCTTCGAATTTATCTAAATCCAGACTCAACCAGTTGGGTATAACCTTGCTTTCGATGCCGGCCGCCATCTGCTGGAAATAGCCGCTTTTGGCGCTGCTTTCCTTCCAGCCGATAACGTCGCCTTCCTTGACCAGGGCGGAAGGCACGCCGTTGCGGCGCCCGTTGATGGTGATGTGCCCGTGCTGGACGAGCTGGCGGGCCTGGGCGCGCGAATCGGCGAAGCCGAGACGATAGACGACATTATCCAGCCGCCTCTCCAGCAACACCAGCAGGTTCTCGCCGGTGATGCCTATCTGCCGTTCCGCCTGACCGAACAGGCCGCGGAACTGCCTTTCCAGGATGCCGTAGCTGTAGCGGGCCTTCTGCTTCTCCCGCAGCTGCGCCCCCCGGTCGGAAATGCGCCGCCGCCGCAGGGGCTGCTGCCCCGGTGGCTTGGCGCGCCGCTCGAAGGCACACTTGGGGGTAAAGCAGCGACTGCCTTTGAGCATTAACTTCTCGCCGCTGCGCCGGCAAAGACGACAAACCGCTGATGCGTATCTGGCCATTTACACCCGCCTCCTCTTGCGCGGCCGGCAACCGTTATGCGGAATCGGGGTCACGTCCCTGATACTGGTGATGGTCAGCCCCGAAGCCTGCAAAGAACGGATGGCCGCTTCGCGCCCGCTGCCCGGCCCTTTGACGTAGACCTCGACCTGGCGCAGGCCGTGCTCCATACCCTTGCGCACTGCGTCGCGGGCGGCAAGCTGCGCCGCGTAGGGCGTGCCCTTGCGAGAGCCCTTGAAGCGGGCCGAGCCCGAGCTGCCCCAGGCGATAACGTTGCCCTGGGGGTCGGTAAGGGTAACGATGGTATTATTAAAGGTGGACTGGATGTAAGCCCGTCCCGTGGGGATGGACTTCCGCTCCCGCCTTCTTGATTTAGCTCGTTTCTTCTGTGCCATAAAATTTCCCCTTCGGTTAAAACCTGTTTACTTCTTGGTCATGCCGCGCCGCTGGCCCCTGCCGGCGACCGTCTTGCGGGCGCCGCGCTTGGCGCGGGCGTTGGTGCGCGTGCGCTGCCCTCTCACCGGCAGCCCGAAGCGGTGACGCGTGCCCCGGTAGCTGCCGATTTCAATAAGTCGTTTTATGTTGAGGTCGACCTCTTTTCTAAGCTCGCCCTCGACGTTATATTCGCGGTCGATAATCTCGCGCAGGCGGTTGACCTCTTCCTCGGCCAGGTCGCTCACCTTGGTATAGGGGTCGACCTTGGCCTGGTCCAGAATCTTCCGGCTCAAGGTAGAGCCGATACCGTAGATATACTGCAACGAGAAAAGCACCTGCTTGTTTTTGGGTATATCAACTCCGGCTATACGCGCCATCTACAAGCCTCCTTATCCCTGCCTCTGCTTGTGCTTGGGGTTGGAACAGATAACTCTGACCACGCCCCGCCGCTTCACTATTTTGCACTTTTCGCACATCTTTCTGACTGATGCTCTTACTTTCATAACCGATTCCCCGCACTACTTAAAACGATAGGTAATCCGGCCCCGGCTCAGGTCGTAGGGGGAAAGCTCCACCAGGACCTTGTCCCCGGGCAGGATTCTGATGTAATGCAATCTTATTTTACCCGAGATGTGGGCCAGGACTTTGTGGCCGTCCGGCAGCTCGACCCTGAACATGGCGTTGGGTAAGGGCTCGACCACCGTACCTTCGACCTCAATGGCCTCCTTCTTAGGCATAAACTCCTTCTCTGACGGTGAGCACCTCGGCGGCCCCGTCAGCAATAGCTATAGTATGTTCGAAGTGGGCGGAAAGGCTTCCGTCGGCGGTCCGCACCGTCCACTGGTCGGCGTCGACCCGGGTATGCCAGTCGCCCGCATTCAACATCGGTTCCAGGGCAATCGCCATGCCCTTTTTTAAGACCGGCCCCATTCCCGACACCCCGAAATTGGGTATCTGCGGCTCCTCGTGCATCTCGTGCCCGATGCCGTGGCCGGTATATTCACGCACTACCGCGTAGCCCCGCCTCTCGGCGTAAGCCTGTATCGCCGCCGAAACATCTCCCAGCCTGGCGCCGGCGCGGGCGGTGGCGATGCCCGCCTTGAGCGCCCCCTCGGTAATCTCCATAAGCTCCTTGGCCTCGGCGCTAATCTTGCCCACCCCCACGGTGACGGCGGCGTCGCCGTGAAAGCCCCGGTAGATGGCGCCGAAGTCCAGTGATACTATATCACCTTCGTGCAAAACGCGCTCGCCGGGTATGCCGTGCACCACCTCGTCGTTCACCGAGACGCACAGGTTGGCCGGAAAGCCCCGGTAACCCTTGAACGAGGGTTTGCCTCCCAGCTTGGCCGCCTCTTCGGCGGCGATGGCGTCCAGCTCGCTGGTCTTCATCCCCGGTTTCACCCTACGGCTCAATATATCGAGCACCTTGCCCACAATTCTCCCCGCCTCTCGCATCAGGGCGATTTCCCGTTCCGACTTGATGATAATGCTCATTTAACTATAAACGTTCTTAAGCTAGGGCGGCAACTATTCGCTCGGCCACCGCTTTAACGCCCCCCTCACCGGCCACCTCCAGCAGCTTGTCCTGGCGGCGGTAATAGTCAATCAGGGGGGCGGTCTCCTGGCTGTAAACCTCCAACCGCTTCTTGATGCTCTCTTCGGTGTCGTCGGCACGCTGGTAAAGCTCGCCGCCGCACACGTCACAGACCCCCTCCACCCTGGGCGGGGAATCGGTGATGTGGCACGGCGCCTGGCACTGGCGGCAAACCCGCCGCCCGCCCAGCCGTTTTAACAACACCGCCTCCGATACCGCGATATGCACCGCCTTATCTATCGCCTTGCCCTCCACGGACAGGGCCTTGTCCAGAGCCTCAGCCTGCTTCAGGTTGCGGGGGAAGCCGTCGAAGATGGCCCCTTCACCCTCGCCCGGAGCCGAAATCCGCTCCAGAACCATACCTATCGTTATCTCGTCGGGGACGAGCTCTCCCTTCTCCATGTAGGCTTTCGCCTTCAACCCCAGCTCGGTCCCCTCCTCCAGCGCCCGGCGAAAGAGGTCGCCCGTAGCGATGTGCTCCAGCTTCAGCTGGTGCGCCACGCTGGCGGCCTGTGTCCCCTTACCCGCACCGGGTGCTCCCAGAAAGACAATATACACTATTCCACCTATTTTATGAAGCCCTCGTAGCGGCGCATTACCAGCTGCGCCTCCATCTGCTTCATGGTATCCAAAACTACGCCGACGACGATAAGCATGCCCATGCTGGACAGCTGTATCGCCTGGACGCTGGTAATCTCACGGGCGAAAAAGGGCATCACCGCCACTACTGCCAGGAACAAAGCCCCGGCCCAGGTGATACGCTTTATCACCCCGTCCAGGTATTCTTTAGTATGCGCCCCGGGCCTGATGCCGGGGATAAAGCCCCCCTGCCGCTGCAAGGTGTTGGGCAAGTCCTGCTGCTCGAAGATGACCATGGTGTAGAAAAAGGCGAAGCCTATGGTGAGCAGGAAATAGAGGCCCCAGTAGAAAAGCCCCAGCGGTAACGCAGCGTCGGGATTGAACAGGTCGACAATCCAGTTGGCGAAGTTGGGGTCGGCCCCCGCCGGGTTGGCGAAGTACTGGGCCACCACGCCGGGGAAGATAACCAGCGACATGGCGAAAATCAGCGGAATCATGCCCGCCGTGTTCACTCGGAGCGGTATGTGGGTCGAGCCCGCCTGCCGGTACATGCGCCCGCCGCGGAAAACGCTGCGCGAATACTGGACGGGGATGCGGCGGTGGGCCTCGATGAAATAGACGATGAGCACGGTGGTGGCCAGAGCGATAAGGATATAGACCACCAGCCCGACGAAGTTTTCCTTGGCCAGGAAGCCGCTCTGTATCATCTGGGGCAGACCGGCCACGATGCCGGCAAAGATGATGATGGATATGCCGTTGCCGATGCCGTGCTCGGTGATACGCTCGCCCAGCCAGACCAGGAACATGGTGCCGGCAATGAGCGACATCACCATGGCAATCATGGGCAACACGGCGGCGGTGCCGACCACGCCCTCGTGCTGGAGATAGACCAGCTGGCCGTAGCCGGAAAGGCCGGCCAGGGGCACCGTCAGCCAGTGGGTAATGCGGTTGATTTTATCCCGCCCCGCTTCCCCTTCCTGGGAGATGGCTCTCAGCTTGGGGATGATGGGCACCAGCAGCGTCATTACGATCGACGCCGTGATGTAGGGATAAACGCCCATCGCCGCCACGCTCAAGTTCTTCATGGCGCCGCCGCTGAACATGTCGAGCATGCCCAGCAGGGCGTTCTGGTCGAAGAGCTCGCGCAGGGCGCCCAAGTCAACCCCGGGCAGAGGGATGTGGGCGATAAAGCGGAAGATGATAAGGATACCGAGGGTAATCAGTATCCGCCGCCTCAAGTCGGGCAGACTGAAAGCGTCGATCATCGCCTGCAGCAATCGAGGTCTAGACTGCTTCTGGGCCACTGCCCACCTCCTCGGCTTTGCCGCCGGCGGCTTCTATCTTAGCTTTGGCCGCCGCCGAAAACTTGTCGGCCTTTACCGTCAGGGCGTGTTTTATCTCACCCACGGCCAGTACCTTGACCGGGTGCTTTAATGACTTTATCACTCCCGCCTCGACCAGCTTCTGCGGCGTTACTTCGCTGCCCGCTTCGAAGAGGCTGAGCTTGGCCAGGTTGACCAGGCTGTACTCAACCTTGAAGGGGTTGGTGAAGCCACGCTTGCGCGGCAGGCGCTGGATAAGGGGCAACTGCCCCCCCTCAAAGCCGGGGCGCATCTTATAACCGGCGCGGGATTTCTGGCCTTTGGAGCCCCGCCCCGAATAGGTGCCTTTACCGCTGCCGTCTCCCCGGCCCACCCTTTTCCTGTCTTTACGCGAGCCGGGGGCGGGGGAAAGCTTTTCCTGTAACATCAGCTAACTTCCTCCACCCTTATCAGGTGTTTCACTTTAAGAAGCATACCGCGCAACGCCAGGCTGTCGTTATGCACGGTAGCCTTATTCAGGCGGTTAAGACCCAGGGCTTTTAGTGTTTTCCTCTGGTCCTGGGCGTAACCGATGCCGCTCTTAACCAGGGTCACCTTCAGTTTAGCCACCGGCCGCCTCCTCCCGGCTCTCGCCGGTCACCATGCCGGACTGCCGCCGCGCCATCTCCTCCTCGGGGATTTTAAGCTGGCTCAGGGCGAGCATGGCCGCCTTGGCCGTGTTGACGCGGTTGGGGCTGCCCAGCGACTTGGCCAGGATGTCCTTGATGCCGGCGGCTTCCACCACCGCCCGGATGCTGCCCCCGGCGATAATGCCGGTGCCCGGGGCGGCGGGCTTGAGCATGACTTTAGCGGCGCTGAACCTGACCGTTATCTCGTAAGGGATGGTGGTGCCGCTCAGGGGCACCTTGAGCAGGTTCTTGCGGGCGATGGCATTGGCCTTGCTGATGGCCTCGGGCACGGTGTTAGCCTTGCCCACGCCAATGCCCACGTGGCCGTTGCCGTCGCCGGTCACCGCCAGGGCGCTGAAGCTGAGGCGCTTGCCCCCCTTCACCACCTTGGTGACGCGGTTGATATAGACCAGCTTGTCGGTCAGCGTCAGCTCGTTAGGGTCTACGTTACTTATAGGTCCTTTCACTTCGCTTAAACCTACCCTCTAAAACTTGAGTCCGGCCTCACGTGCCGCCTCAGCCAGGGCTTTCACCCGGCCGTGATATTTGTATCCGCCACGGTCGAAAACGACCTCTTTGACGCCATTATCGATAGCGCGCTTGGCCACCATAGTGCCCACCAGCGCGGCGCGGTCCGTCTTGGCCTTGCCGTTCAGTCCCGCTTTAATCTCCGCGTCCAGGGTCGAAGCCGTCACCAGCGTGTGCCCCCGCTCGTCGTCGACAACCTGAGCGTAGATATGGTTCAGGCTGCGAAAAACGCAGAGCCGCGGGCGGCTGGCCGTGCCGGCAACCTTGTTCCTGACGCGGACGTGCCTTCTCTGTCTGGCTGCTTTTGTTCCACCTTTAACCATTTATGCCTTCTTACCTATCGCCTTGCCGGCCTTGCCCGCCTTGAGATGGACAAGCTCTCCGGCGTATCTGATGCCCTTGCCCTTATAGGGGTCGGGCGGGCGGATGGCCCTGATTTCGGCGGCCATCTCGCCGACGACTTCTTTATCGATGCCGCTGACCTTGATGCGGTTGCCCCCCTCCACGTCCAGCGTCAGCCCGGGCAGGGGCGTAACCTCCACCGGGTGGGAATAACCGATGCGGAGGGTCAGCTTTTCCCCGGTCTTCTCCGCCCGGTAGCCCACGCCGACGATATCGAGGTTCTTCTCGAAACCCTCGGTAACTCCCTGAACCATGTTGGCCAGCAGGCTGCGCGTCAGCCCGTGCAGGGAGCGGTGCTCCTTGCTGTCGCTGGGCCGCGCCACCGTGAGCACGTTGTTTTCCAGCTTTATTATCATGTCGGGGTTAAAGCGACGGCTCAGTTCCCCCTTGGGGCCGTTCACCTTAACCGTATCCTTCTCGATAGTCACCGTGACCTTGTCGGGCACGGCTATCGGCATCAGTCCTACTCTAGACATCTAGCTTGCTCCTCGTCGTTACCATACGTGGCATAGCAACTCTCCGCCGATTCCCTTGCGCCAGGCCTGCTGCCCGGTCATCACGCCCTGTGAAGTGGAAAGGATGGCGATACCCAGGCCGCCCTGGACGCGGGAAATCTCGTCCCGGCCCACGTAGACCCTCAAGCCCGGCTTGCTCACCCGCTCCAGCCCGGAAATGATGGGCTGGTTCTGGTCGTCGTACCTGAGGTGAATCTTAATCGACCGTTGCGGCTTGCTCTTGAGCAGCTCGTAGTCGGCGATAAAGCCCTCTTTCTTGAGGATGCGGGCAATAGCCATCTTCATCCGCGAGTTGGGTACCAGCACGGAACTATGCCGCGCCATGATGGCGTTTCGCACCCGGGTTAACATATCGGCTATTGGGTCAGTGATCGTCATATCCGCTTCACCAGCTTGACTTTCTTACGCCGGGAATCTGCCCGGCCAGCGCTAATTTTCTAAAGCAAATCCGGCACAGGCCGAACTTGCGAATATAGGCCCTTGGTCGTCCGCAGAGCAGGCAGCGGTTATGCTGCTGCACCTTGTATTTGGGCTCTCTTTTTGATTTCTCTATTTTCGACTTTTTGGCCATGGTTACTCCGTTTTAGTCCCGGACAAAGGGCATGCCCAACAACGTCAGCAATTGCCTGCCTTCGTCGTCGGTCCGGGCCGTGGTGCCGATAGACACCTCCAGCCCCCGCACCTTCTCCACTTTATCGTAATCCATTTCGGGGAAAATGAGCTGCTCCTTAATCCCCAGGGTATAGTTGCCTCTCCCGTCGAAAGCGTCGCGGGAAACGCCGTGAAACTCGCGCATGCGGGGCAAAGCCACGTTGACCAGTTTATCGAAGAAGTGATACATGCGCTCGCCGCGCAGCGTAACCTTCATCCCGATGGTCATGCCCTCCCTCAAGTGGAAGGCGGCGATGGACTTCTTGGAGCGGGTGGTGATGGGGTGCTGCCCCGAAATCGCCTCGATATCCTTTTCCGCCTGCTCCAGCGCCTTGGCGTCGGAAATAGCCTCGCCCAGACCGATGTTAAGCACCACCTTGGTCAGGCGCGGCACTTGCATTACATTCTTGTAGCCGTAGCTCTTCATCAGCTCGGGCACGACCTCTTCCTTATATTTCTCTCTAAGCGCCGACATTAATCAATCACCTCACCGCAGGACAGGCAGAACCGGGCCTGGCGCCCGTCGGCCAGCTCCCGCGAGCCGACCCGCACCGGCTGGTTGCACTTGTTGCAGAGCAGCATCACGTTGGAGATATGAATCGGCGCCTCGCGCTCGATGATGCCCGCCTGCTTGACGGCGCCCTGGGCGCGGCTGTGCTTCTTGACGAAGTTGATGCCCTCAACCAGCAGCCGTTCCTTTTTGGGGTAGGCAATGCGCACGCGGCCCTTTTTCCCCTTGTCTTTACCGGCGATAACCAGCACGGTGTCGTTCTTTCTGATATCCATCTTCTAGCTCTAGAGGACCTCGGGCGCCAGCGAGATAATCTTGGTAAAGTCCTTGTCTCTCAGCTCCCTGGCGACGGGTCCGAATATCCTCGTCCCTTTCGGGTTATTCTTATCGGTCAGAATAACGGCGGCGTTCTCGTCGAACCTGACGTAAGAGCCGTCAGGCCGCCGATAGGGTTGGGCACAGCGCACCACCACCGCCCGCACCACCTCGCCTTTTTTGACCACCCCTCTCGGCGTCGCCTTCTTCACCGAAGCCACGATAATGTCGCCCACGCGGGCGTATTTGCGCCTGGTACCGCCCAGGACGTTGATGCACATTATCTCCTTGGCGCCGGTGTTGTCGGCTGCTTTCATTCTGGTATAGGATTGAATCATGGTCTATTCCGCCGTCTCTTCCTTGGTCTCTTCCTCTTTAGGTTCTTCTTCGGGTTTTTCTTCGGTTTCGGTCTCCTTTTCGGCTTCCGCCTCGGGTTCGGTTTCGGTTTCCGCCTCGGCCTTTACCTCGGCGACCTCTTCTTTAGCTTTCTTTTCGGGGATAACCTTTTCCAGGTCTTCCCGGGTTATCTCTTCGGGCGAAACCTCGACCACCTCGCCCTTGACCACTATCTCGGCTATGCGCCAGCGTTTCTCGCGGGAAAGAGGGCGGGTCTCGATAATCCGCACCTTGTCCCCCACGCGGCATTCGTTCTTCTCGTCGTGAACCTTATAGCGCACCACCCGGCGGATGGTCTTCTTATACAAAGGGTGTCGCTTGGGGCCGGATACCTCCACCACCACGGTCTTTTCCATCTTGTCGCCCACCACATGGCCCACTCTGACTTTGCGCTTGGTCTCTTCAGTCATTACCTTATCCCCAGTTCTCTTTCCTTGATTACCGTCTCAATGCGGGCAATCTGCTTCCGCGTCCGGGAAAGCTCGCGGTGGTTCACCAGCTGTTTGGTCTCCAGCCGAAAGCGGAGGTTAAACAGCTCCTGGTGAGCCTCTTCCAGCTGTTTGGCAAGCTCCTCGTTGCCGAGGGCCCTGATTTCTTCTATCTTCATGCGGCGCCACTCCCCGCCTCGCTCACCGCACCGGTATCACGGACGACGAACTTGGTGCCGATAGGCAGCTTGTGCGCCGCCAGGCGCATCGCTCCTTTAGCCACGTCCTCGCTGACGCCCCCCATCTCGAAAAGTATCCGACCCGGCTTGACCACCGCCACCCAGTGGTCGGGGGCGCCTTTGCCCCCGCCCATGCGGGTCTCGGCGGGTTTCTTGGTCACCGGCTTGTGGGGGTAGATGCGTACCCATACGTTGCCGCCGCGGCGGATGTAGCGGGTTATCGCCCGCCTTGCCGCCTCAATCTGGCGGCTGGTAATCCAGGCCGCTTCCTGAGCCTGCAGGCCGAAATCGCCGAAGTCAATGCTGTTCCCCGACTGGGCCGCGCCCCGCCGGTGTCCCTTATGACTCTTGCGGTATTTAACCCTCTTGGGTTGTAGCATCCTTCTCCTCTTTATCCTCGGTTACCGGAGCTTCTCCGGTGGCCTTCTTGGTTGTTTTGCGCTTGGTCGTTTTCTTTTCCACCTGGGGAGCCTTCTCCGGCTCGGCGGCGGCTTCGGTTTCTACCTTGGCTTCCGGCTTCTCCTCGGCAACGGTCTCCGCCTTGGCTTCCGGTTTTTCCTCAACGACCGCTTCGACTTCTACCTTAGCTTCCGCTTTCTCCTCGGCGGGCGCCTCCGCCTTCACCTCGGGCTTTGCCTCGGCGGCGGGTTTGGCGGCCCTGGGGCGCCTCGGCGGCGGGGCCTTGGGTGCCTCGGCGGCTTCCTCGGTCTCGGGCCTGGCGGTCTCGGGGAGAATGTCGCCCCGGTATATCCAGACCTTGACCCCGATTCGCCCCAGCGTGGTGCGCGCCTCGGTGAACCCGTAATCGATATCGGCCCGCAGCGTATGCAGGGGCACCTGCCCCTGGTGCATGACCTCGCGGCGGGCTATCTCGGCGCCGCCCAGCCGGCCGGCGCAACTGATTCTCATCCCCTTGGCCCCGGCCTGCATAGTGCGGAACATCGCCTGTTTCATCGCCCGGCGGAAAGCCACCCGGTGCTCAATCTGGTCGGCGACGGTACGCGCCACCAGGAAACCGTCCAGCTCGGGCTGTTGCACTTCTAAGATACTTAGCTGAATCCTCTTACCGATGAGCTCTTCCAGCTTGGCTCTCATCTCGTCCACCCGCTGCCCGCCGCGCCCGATAACGACGCCGGGGCGGGCGGTATGGATGGTGATGGCTACTTTGTTAGCCTGGCGCTCGATTTCCACCAGGGAAACCCCGGCCTCGGCGTAGCCGGCGGCAATCGCCTTGCGCAGCTGCATGTCTTCCTGCAGGAAGTCAATGTAGCCCTTCTCGGCATACCACTTGGCCTGCCAGTTGCGGATTACTCCGAGTCTAAAACCGTAAGGGTGGACCTTATGACCCAATTACTCTTCCTCCTCGGTAACCACGACGGTAATATGGCTGGAACGTTTTAATATTCGGTTGGAACGCCCCCTTGCCCGCGGGCGGACCCGCTTCAGCATCCGGGCGTCGTCGGTAAAGATACTGGTTATCCTCAAATCGGACGGCTCCATCTGGTAGTTATTCTCGGCGTTAGCCGCCGCCGACTTGACCACCTTGGCCACCACGCGGGCGGTAGGGCTGGGGGTGAACTGTAACAAAGCCAGTGCCTCGTCCACCTTTTTGCCCCGCACCATATCCACCAGCGGGCGCACCTTGCGCGGCGATATACCGGTATCTTTAGATACTGCTTTTACTTCCATTTTTCTACTCTAGGGCCTCTTCCTTACCTGGGTTACCTTCTCCCCCCTGGAGCCGTGGCCCCGGAAGGTTCGGGTAGCGGCGAACTCGCCCAGTTTGTGCCCCACCATGTTCTCGGTGACGAAGATAGGCACGTGCCGCCGTCCGTCGTGGACGCCGATGGTGAGACCCACCATCTGGGGCAGTACGGTAGACCAGCGTGACCAGGTCTTGATGACCGCCTTCTCCCCGGAGCGGTTCAGTGCTTCTACTTTCTTGAGCAACTTGGCGTCAATCGCCGGGCCCTTTTTAGTTGACCTTGACATTATGTCACTTCCCTCTACGCTTGACAATCATCCTGTCGGAAGCCTTCGCCTTACGCGTTCGGTAGCCCAAGGCCGGCTTACCCCAGGGTGTCTTCGGTCCGGGCAAGCCGATCGGGGCTCTACCCTCGCCACCACCGTGGGGGTGGTCGCTGGGATTCATGGCCGAACCCCTCACCGTAGGCCGCCAGCCCATCCAGCGCTTGCGGCCCGCCTTGCCCAGATTAACACTTCTGTGGTCGATATTGCCTATCTGGCCGATAGTGGCCAGGCAATCAATGCTGAGACGCCTCATCTCGCCCGAGGGCAGGCGTATCAGCGCGTATTTACCTTCTTTAGCCATCAGCTGGGCGGCGACTCCGGCGCTGCGCACCAGCTGGCCGCCCTTCCCCGCCGCCATCTCGATATTGTGTATCAGCGTGCCGGTGGGGATTTGCTTCAAGGGCAGGGCGTTGCCCGGCTTGACCTCGGCATCGCCGCCCGATTTTATGGTGTCGCCCACCTTGAGCTCGTTGGGCGCCAGGATATAGCGCTTGTCCCCGTCGGCATAGAAGATGAGGGCGATACGAGCCGAACGGTTGGGGTCGTATTCGATGGCGGCCACGCGGCCCGGCACGCCCAGCTTATCGCGCTTGAAGTCCAGTATGCGCAGCCGTCGCTTGGCGCCGCCGCCGCGGTGGCGTACCGTTATCTTGCCCTGATTACTCCGTCCCGCTCTCCTTTTCTTGGGGGCGAGCAGCGACTTTTCCGGCTTGGCCTTGGTTATTTCCTCAAAGCTGGAGCCGGTCATGCCCCGTCGCCCGGGGGAGGTAGGACGATACTGCTTTAGTGGCACCTAAACCCCCTCGAATAGTTCGATTTTATCGCCGGGTTTCAGCGTGACGATAGCCTTCTTCCAGGAAGGCGAAACCACGCTTCGGCCCCGCATCATGCGCCGGCTACCCGGCACGGTCATCACGTTGACCTTGGTTACGTCAACCTTAAACGCCTTTTCCACCGCCTGCTTGACCAGCTCCTTGTTGGCGCCGGCGGCGACCTCGAAGGCGTACTTGCCCTGAGGCGACTGGATGGCGGTGTTCTTCTCCGTTATCAGGGGACGGCGCAATACCTCAGACAGATGCATGGCTGCCTCCCCAGACTTTCTCGGCGCGGCGTACCGCCGATTCGGTCATCAATAAGGTCTTATAGGATAACATGTCGGCCACGTTAAGGATATGGGCGGGCAGCGTTTTTACCCCCGCCAGGTTGCGGGCCGACTTGATGAAATTCTCTTCGGGCATATCGGTGACGATAAGCGTCTTGGAATCGATGCCCAGCGCCGCCAGAATCCCGGCCATCTCTTTGGTCTTGGGCTGGTCGAACTTGGGCTCTTCGACTACTTTAAGCTCGGCGTCCCTGGCCTTGGCCGAGAGCACGCACCTTATCGCCAGCTGGCGCATCTTCTTGGGCATGTCCTGGCGGTAATCCCGGGGCTTGGGCCCGAAGGTAACGCCGCCACCCCGCCTTATCGGCGAACGGCGGCTGCCCGCGCGCGCCAGGCCGGTGTGCTTCTGGCGGAACAGCTTGGCCGTGCTGGCGGTCACCTCGCCGCGGGTCTGGGTGCTGGCGGTACCCTGCCGGGAGTTCGCCCGCTGCCTGACCAGCGCCTGGTGCACCACCGCCTCGTTAAAGGGAACGGCGAAGACGTCGTCACTCAGCTCGATATTCTTAATCACCTCGCCAGCGAGGCTGTAAACCGGTATTTCCACTGTCTTTATTGCTTCCCCTCCCGTTTCTCGATGAGCAACAGCCCGTTCCTGGCGCCGGGGACAGCCCCCTTGACCAGCAGCAGGTTGCGCTCCGGGTCGGCTTTATATACCTTCAGGTGCGAAACCGTCACCCGTTCGCTTCCCATGTGCCCCGCCATGCGCTTGCCCTTGAGCACTCTACCCGGCGAGGTCGTCGCCCCGATAGAGCCGGGGGCGCGGTGGCGGTCGGACTGACCGTGGGTCTTGGGACCGCCGGCAAAACCGTGGCGCTTTACCACGCCGGCAAAGCCCTTGCCCTTGCTGACGCCGGTAACGTCGATCAGGTCGCCTTCTTTGAACAGCCCCACGTCAACCTTATCCCCCACCTTGACTTCGGCGTCTGCGGCCAGGCGAAACTCCCTTAAATACCGGAACTGCCCCAGTTTCTTGAGGTGCCCCTTTTCGGGGGAGTTGATTCTCTTGGCTTCGCCGAAGCCGAGCTGGGCGGCTTTATAGCCCTCTTTATCCATCGTTTTAACCTGGGTTACCACGCAGGGACCGGCTTCGATAGCCGTCACCGCCTCGGCCTCACCCGATTCGGCGAAGACCTGCGCCATTCCCAGCTTTTTGCCAATGATGCCACTAACCATAGCTTTAACTCTTGATGTCTATCTCCACCCCGGCGGGAAGGTTCAGGTTGCTCAGGGCGTCGATAGTCTTCGATGTCATCTCCACAATGTCAATCAGTCTTTTGTGCGTCCGTATTTCGAACTGCTCCTGCGAGTCCTTGTCGATAAAGGGGGAGCGGATAACGCTGAACTTCTGAATACGGGTGGGCAAAGGTACGGGACCCACGACCACCGCCCCTGTTCTCTCCACGGCGGCGACAATCTGTTCCACCGAGAGGTCTAAAATCTTGTGGTCGTAACCCTTTAGCTTAATGCGAATCTTCTGTTTCGGCATTTTTGAACCTCTTCTACCTCACCATGGCCTTTCCGGTTATCTGGTCGGCCAGTTCGGCCGGTACCTCGTCGTAGTGGTCAAACTCCAGCGAGTAAGCCGCCCGTCCCTGGGTCAGAGAGCGCAGATTGGTGGCGTAGCCGAAAGTCTCAGCCAGCGGCACCAGGGCGCGAATCACCGACAGTACGTCGCGCGACCCGACGGAATCGATGTGACCCCGTCTGGAGTTGAGGTCTCCCATTATATCACCAAGGAACTGCTCCGGTGCAACTATTTCGATTTTCATTATCGGCTCGAGCAGGATGGGCTTGGCCTTAGCCGCGCCGTCCCTCAGCGCCATGGAGCCGGCCATCTTGAAGGCGATGTCGGAAGAATCGACCTCGTGATAGCTGCCGTCGTAGAGGGTGGCCTTGACATCCACCATGGGATATCCCGCCACCACCCCCGTCTCCATAGCCTCTTTGATGCCAACCTCAGCGGCTTGAATATACTGTTTGGGCAGGGCACCGCCCTTGATGCGTTCGACGAACTGGAAGCCGCCGCTCCGCTCCATGGGCTCCAGCTTGATGAGGACGTGGCCGTACTGGCCGCGCCCGCCGCTCTGCCGGATGAACTTGCCCTCCACCTCCACCGCCTGGGTAATCGTCTCTTTATAGGATACGCGGGGTTTGCCTATCTGGGCTTCCACCCCGAACTCGCTGACCAAGCGGCTCACCAGGAACTCCAGGTGAAGCTCGCCCATCCCCGAGATAATCGTCTGCCCCGCTTCCTGGTCGTATTTGACGCGGAAGGTAGGGTCTTCCTCGGTCAGTCTCTGCAGGGCGTTGCCCAGCTTGTCCTGGTCGGCCCTGGTCTTGGGCTCCACCGCCACCGAGATGACCGGCTCGGGGAAGCGGATGGCTTCCAGGAGCACGGGCTGGGAGTAATGGCAAAGGGTGTCGCCGGTAAAGGTGTCCTTGAGCCCCAGCGTGGCCACGATGGCGCCGGCGCCTACTTCTTCTTCCTCCTCCCGACGGTTGGCGTGCATCCGCAGCAGTCTGCCGATACGCTCCCGCTTGCCGCGGGTGGAGTTGAGGACCTGGGCGCCGACCTTGACCGTGCCCGAATAGACCCGGAAATAGACCAGCCGGCCCACGAAGGGGTCGGAGACCACCTTGAAAGCCAGCGCCGCAAAGGGGGCGTCGTCCTTGGGCGGGCGGGCGACCTCGCCCCCCACCCGGGTATCAATAGCCCTCACCGGGGGCATATCCTCCGGCGAAGGCAGGTAGCTTACGATAGCGTTAAGCAAGGGCCGGACGCCCTTGTTCTTAAAGGCAGTACCGCAAAGAACGGGCACTCCTTTTACCGCCAGAGTTACCCGTCTTAGCGCCTGCTTCAGATCTTCGGGGGCAATAGCCGTGCCCTCGAGATAAAGCGCCAGTATCTGGTCGTCGGTTTCGGCCAGTTTTTCGATGAGCGTCTGTCGGGCCCGGGCGCACCGCGCCTGCTCCGACTCGGGGATGTCCTCCGCCACGGGCGGCTCCTTGGGGTCGGCGGCAAAGTGCAAAGCCTTGTTTTCCACCAGGTCGATAACGCCCTCGAAATTCTCTTCGCTGCCCAGCGGCAGCTGTATCACCAGGGGCTTGGCCCCCAGCATCTCTTCAATCATGCTAACGGTGCGCTCGAAGTTGGCCCCCACCCGGTCCATCTTGTTGATGAAACAGATGCGGGGAACGCTATACCTGTCCGCCTGGCGCCAGACCGTCTCCGACTGCGCCTCGACGCCGGCCACGGCGTCGAAAACGACCACGCCGCCGTCGAGCACCCTCAGGCTGCGCTCCACCTCGGCGGTGAAGTCAACGTGCCCCGGGGTATCGATGATGTTGATGCGGTGGTCCTCCCAGTAACAGGTGGTCGCCGCCGCCGTGATGGTAATGCCCCGCTTCTTCTCCTCCTCCATCCAGTCCATTACCGTCGTGCCCTCGTCTACCTCACCGATTTTATAGGTGCGACCGGTGTGATAGAGTATGCGCTCGGTGACGGTGGTCTTGCCCGCGTCAATATGAGCGATAATAGCAATATTACGTATTTTATCTAAAGGGAAACTCCTCGCCATCTTCCTCTCCTACCACCGATAATGGGCAAAGGCACGGTTGGCCTCAGCCATCTTGTGGGTATCCTCACGCTTCTTAATGGTTACGCCCTCTCCCCGCGAGGCGTCGGTTAACTCCGCCGCCAGCTTTTCCGCCATGGACTTGCCGCCCCGGGCCCGGGCCGAAGCCACCAGCCAGCGCAAAGCCAGCGATAGGGCGCGCTCCGGGCGAACCTCGACGGGCACCTGATAGGTGGCGCCGCCGACGCGGCGGGGTTTTACCTCAAGTTGGGGGGTGGCGTTTTTCACCGCCTGCTCTAGAGCATCGGTGGGCTCTTTGGCACCCTGGGATTGCATAATGTCGAGGGCGCCGTAGACTATTTCCTCCGCCCGGCTCTTCTTTCCCCACACCATAATCCGGTTAATCAACCGGGAGACAATCTCGTTGTGGTATTTGGCATCGGGCACTATTTCTCTTCTGGTAGCACGGGAACGCCTTGGCATCTTTCTCTCCTACTCCCCTGCCGCCGCTTCAGTGGCCGCGCCGGGTGCTTCCACCGTGGGCCTGGCCGACCGTTTGCTGCCGTATTTACTGCGTCCCTGGCGTCTGTTGGCCACGCCGGTGGCGTCCAGAGCGCCGCGGATAATATGGTAGCGGACACCGGGCAGGTCCTTGACACGTCCGCCCCTTATTAACACTACCGAGTGTTCCTGAAGCTCATGCCCCTCGCCGGGGATATAAGCGGTTACTTCTATTTGATTGGTCAGGCGCACGCGCGCTATCTTGCGCAGCGCCGAGTTGGGCTTTTTGGGGGTGGTCGTCTTTACCTGGACGCAGACCCCGCGCTTCTGCGGGGAGCCCTTCCCCGTTACCATTCTGTTGCGCAACGCATTATAGCTAAGGAGCAACGCCGGCGCCTTAGTTTTCTTGGTTGCCCTGGAGCGCCCTTTGCGCACCAACTGATTAACCGTGGGCAATTTCTATGCCTCCTCCTACAATTTAAATGGATGAGCCGTAGCTCATCCATCACAAGCTGAAAGTTGTCGATTGAGCCTAACGATTTTTAGCTCATTTTAACCATCAGCCGAAAAACCAAGCGGCAACTTGTTATATTACCATAGCTCCCCTAAGCTGTCAACAACCTGAACCCTAAATCGCCACGTATTTTTAACAAAAAAATCGCCCCCCTAACTCCTTGACAAACCCCCACCGGTGTGCTACTATTCTGCTACTTATGAACAGCGTTGACACATAACCCATAGTTTTGGTGATTTAGCCAAGAACGGCTTGGCGATTAATCGCCAAGCCGTTTAGTTATGTGTTAAGCACTTTAACAATTGAATAGAGCGGACTAATATCAAATCTGAAGCAGGTCAAGCGGGAAAGGGCACATGGTGGATGCCTTGGCATCAAGGGCCGACGAAGGACGTAGCAAGACTGCGATAAGCCTCGGTCAGCTGTCTAGCAAGCTTAGCCGGGGATATCCGAATGGGGCAACCCACTCAAGTGAACCTTGAGTACCCCCAGCTGAACACATAGGCTGGGTGGAGGTAAGCAGGGGAAGTGAAACATCTCAGTACCCTGAGGAAAAGAAATCAAGAGAGATTCCCTGAGTAGTGGCGAACGAAAAGGGAACAGCCCAAACCCTATAAGCCTAACGGTTCTGAGGCCTGTGCTTATAGGGGGTTGCAAGTCAGACCCGACTTAGCTCAGGATGGGTCAAGGAGTTACAAACCGAACCCTAGTTGAAGGTCCCTGGAAAGGGTAACCATAGAGGGTGACAGTCCCGTAAACGAAAGGGGTAGGCTCCTGGTCTGTACTTAAGTACCACGGGACACGAGAAATCCTGTGGGAAGCCGCCCTGACCACAGGGCAAGGCTAAATACCCTTGATGACCGATAGTGAACCAGTACCGTGAGGGAAAGGTGAAAAGAACCCCGGGAGGGGAGTGAAATAGAATCTGAAACCATGTGCTTACAAGCAGTCGGAGGAGTCCTTTTAGGGCTCTGACGGCGTGCCTATTGAAGAATGAGCCGGTGAGTTAATCTGTGTGGCTGGTTAAGCAACTTGCGTTGCGGAGCCGCAGCGAAAGCGAGTCCTAATAGGGCGACTTTGTTGCACGGATTAGACCCGAAGCCGGGTGAGCTACCCATGGCCAGGGTGAAGCTTCGATAAAATCGAAGTGGAGGCCCGAACTGGTCAGTGATGCAAAACTGTCAGATGAGCTGTG
>JASFHK010000015.1:0-34380 GCA_050123275.1 Dehalococcoidia bacterium | reverse complement strand
GATAACTGGGCTTTCCAGTGCGGGTTCTGCACCTCGGGGCAAATTATGGCCACCAAGGCGCTTCTGGACGAGAACGCCGACCCGACCCGAGAGGAGATTCAGCTGGCCATGGACGGCCATCTCTGCCGCTGTACCGGGTACAATATGATAAACGAGGCCATACAAGATGCAGCCGGCAGGATAAAGGCTCAAAAAAAGCAGGAGAAGAAGGCAAAATGAGCGAATATTCGATAATCGGTAAACCGACAGTAAATGTGGATGGGGCCGCCAAGGTTACCGGCGAAGCAGCCTATACCTTTGACATGACTCTACCCAACATGCTTTACGGCAAGCTGTTAAGAAGCCCGCATCCCCATGCCAAGATTATTAGCATCGACACCAGCCAGGCGGAGAAATTCCCCGGGGTAAAAGCCGTTGTCACAGGCAAGGAAATCCCCGGCGGTAAATGGGGCTTGTGGCGGCGTTTCGAAGAACTTTGCGACCAGACACAGATGGCTACGGATAAGGTCCGTTTCATCGGGGAGCCGGTAGCCGCGGTGGCCGCTATTACTGAAGCGATTGCTGAGGAAGCCCTGGAATTAATCGAAGTGGAATACGAGCCGTTACCGGCCGTATTCGAACCCATGGAAGCCATCAAGGACGACGCCCCCTTAGTCCACGATGAATTTGAAAACAACATAAACGCTACCCGCCATATCGAATGGGGCGATGTGGACGAGGGCTTTAAAAAGGCTGATTACGTCCGGGAGGACAAGTTTACCCTTTATGCTCAGCATCCTTGTACTATGGAGGTTCATAATACCCTTGCCAGCTATGACAAGGGTAACGGCCGGTTAACCGTGTGGTCTTCCACCCAGTCCCCCTATTATCTCCAGCTGGGCATAGCGGATGCCCTCAAGATGAGAGAAGGCGATATAAGGGTAATTAAGCCTCATGTTGGCGGCGGCTACGGTTCTAAAAATTCGACCATGCATGACTCAGTCAATGCCGCCTTCCTTTCCATGAAAACGGGCAAGCCGGTCAAGATAGCCTACAATAGGGAAGAGCAATTTGCCGCCACGGAGCATCGCACCGCCATGAACCTGGCGATAAAAATCGGACTTAAAAAAGACGGTACGCTGCTCGCCAAAGAAGTTAAGGTCGTCACCGACGGCGGCGCTTATACCGGGCTGGGGGCTACAGCCCTGTATCTTACGGGCACCTTCGTAACCTTCCCCTATAAAACACCCAGTTACAGATACGATGGATTTAGAGTCTATACCAACAAGATGTGGGCTTCATCGGTACGCGGCTTCGGGGCCGTACCGCCGGTATATGCCGCTGAAACCCAGTTGGATAGGGCAGCTAAGGACCTGGGGATCGACCCGATAGAAATACGGCGCAAGAACGCGATGACCCCCGGTTACGAGGCGCCCGGACAATACAAGGTGGAAAGTTGCGGCATTTTGCCCTGCATTAATCAGATGGGGAAAAGGGTCAAAGAAAAGTGGAACGACCTTGATAAAGACGAAGGGATTGGATTCGCCGCTTTTGCCTATATGACAGGCGGTATTTTCAACTGGATCGACACCCCTTATGCTTTCTCAGGGGCCATGGTAAAGATAAACATCGACGGCACGGTCGACCTTTTCACCCAGGCATCGGATACCGGTCAGGGCCATAATACTGTGGCCGTCATGATTTGTGCCGAGGAACTGGGTATCGGCATCGAGGACATCAGGTTGCACGTTGCCGACACGGCCACCACCCCTACCGACCTCGGAGCCTGGGGCAGCCGGGAAACGCTGATGAACGGCAACGCGATTAGAGACGCCGCCGGTAACGCCAAGAAGAGGCTCATCGATGTCGCTAGGATGAAGCTGGGCGAGAATATCGTCTACGACCTGGAGGTTAAAAACAAGCGAATATACCTGGCCTTACGCCCGGAAAGAGGCTATTCGTATTACGATATCGTCAAGGACGCCATCAAACTCAATGACGGTGAGCCCATTATCGGCACCGGCCACTATACCCCGCACCGGAAGGGCATGATTTCGCCCGCCTACGGTATGGGGATACAGGCGGTGAGGGCAAAAGTCGATAAGGAAACGGGCCAAATCGAAATAAAAGACGTTATCGTAGTCCACGATTGCGGCCAGACTATCAATCCTTTGGGGGCGCGGGGTCAGGTAGAGGGGTCCACCCAAATGGGGCTCGGTTATGGCCTGTGTGAAAACATACTAACCGATAATGGCATGGTGCTCAACCCGAACTTCGTAGATTATAAGCTCATCCGGACCCGCGATATGCCCCAGATTGAGCTTATGGAGATTCCTACCTACGAGCCGGAAGGGCCGTTCGGGGCCAAGGAAGCTGCCGAAGCAACCACGGCTCCGGGAGCTCCGGCGCTGGCCAATGCTGTCTTCAATGCAGTTGGAGCCCAATTTAACAGCAATGTTTTAACCCCGGAGAAAGTCCTGAAGGCGATAAAGGATAAGGGTAAAAAGAAGGATAAATAAGAAGAGAAAAGGCAATTAGCGAACGTGATTAAAGAGGTGACTGTAAATGGCTAATTATCGTTGTCCGTGTTGTCGTAAAATTTCATCTAATCATCATGATTTGGCCCGGCATTTTTTGGGCCAGACCGATAGCAAACATAAGGACTGGCTGAAAACGAAGGGGCTTTCCTACGCGCAGCTTATCACCTGGCAAGGTACTGAATTCGGGAATAAAGGATACGATACCTTAGCCGAAGTCCTTAAGAAAGAAGCTCCCGAAGTTAAATAGATACGCGGGATATGGGACTGTTCCCGTAAACTTCGCCATCTTTTGTTTCGTTGCGGAGCTTTAATGTGCAATACAAGAGCACAGTGGTCTAGGTCGTTGGACACTGTGCTCTTTAGCGCAAGCCAGCTAAAACTATTCTTTACAATGATAACGGTACCTTTTCCGGGGTAGCGGTCGTTCTAGCTCAAGTCTAACATCAAAACCGGCCTTCTTCGGGGAGGGCAGGCCATTGTGGCCCGAAACTAATTTCGTTGAACAAAGGATATCATTACTGCTATGATATTATCTGGACGGGATAATAGCGGCGTTATATAAGGAAAAAAGACAGGAGGTTCCAGTGAAGGACATAATATTCAATTTCGAGTACTTTGCCCCTAAAACAGTTAAGGAAGCACTGAAGCTGCTTTCTAAATATGACGAAGACGAACGTAAGGTAATCGCCGGCGGGCAATCTTTAAACATCTTAATGAAACAAAGATTGGTTACGCCTAAATACCTGATCGACATCAAAGGTGTATCGGAGCTGGATTACATCAAGTTCGATAAAAAAGAGGGTTTGAAAATCGGGGCCCTCACCACGCACCGGTCTATCGAAACATCACCGGTAATCGCCAAAGAGTGCGTTGTGTTGTGCGAGATGGAAAACAATGTATCCTCGGTGGAAACTCGAAACTGGGGTACCATCGGCGGCAACGTTTGCCACGGCGACCCGGGAGGGGACCCGGCCCCGGTATTTATCGCCTTAAACGCCAAGATGAAGATGACCGGTCCCAACGGAGAGAGGACCGTAGCTGCTGAAGATTTCACTCTGGATTATTACGAGACAGAACTCCAGCACGATGAGCTGCTGGCGGAGATTCAAGTGCCGAGCCTGCCACCCAAAACCGGCGTTAAATTTACCAAAATCAGCCAGATAGCCGGCGATTATGCTACCGCATCGGTGGCGGTATTTATCACGCTCGACCAGCAAGAGGTATGCAGCGATATAAGGATAGCTCTCGGTTCGGTGGCGGTCGCCCCGATGAGAGCTAAAAAGGCTGAAGCGCTGCTGAAAGGCAAGAAGATCACCGAAAAGCTGCTTGCCGAAGCCGGTCAAATAGCCTCGGAGGAGGCCAGCCCTACCTCCGATGCCGAATCGTCGGAGGAATATAAAAGAGAACTGGTTAAGGTTTTGGTAAAGCGGGTAGGCGGTGAAGCCTTGGCCAGAGCTAAAAAGGCTTAACTTAATTAAGATAAGGGGGATCCAGCTATGAAACAAGAGTTAAATTTTGTGGTAAATGGAGAGTCCTACAACCTCTGGGTGGAACCCAACACCCTTTTGGTTCAGGTCTTAAGGGACGAGCTGGGATTGAAGGGAACCAAGAGGTCTTGTGATAGCGGCTCTTGTTGCGCTTGTACGGTTAATCTCGACGGAAAGGCGGTCAAGTCCTGTTCCATACTTGCCTTGCAGGCCAACGGCAAAGAGGTCTTGACCATCGAAGGCCTGGCCAACGGCGCGCAGTTACATCCGATTCAGCAGGCCTTTATCGATAACTGGGCTTTCCAGTGCGGGTTCTGCACCTCGGGGCAAATTATGGCCACCAAGGCGCTTCTGGACGAGAACGCCGACCCGACCCGAGAGGAGATACAGCTGGCCATGGACGGTCATCTCTGCCGCTGCACCGGGTACAATATGATCAACGAGGCCATTCGAGATGCAGCCGGCAGGATAAAGGCTCAAAAAAAGCAGGAGAAGAAGGCAAAATGAGCGAATATTCGATAATCGGTAAACCAACAGTAAATGTGGATGGGGCCGCCAAGGTTACCGGCGAAGCGGAATATACCTTCAATATGGTTTTGCCCAACATGCTTTACGGCAAGCTGTTAAGAAGCCCGCATCCCCATGCCAAAATTATTAGCATCGACACCAGCCAGGCGGAGAAGTTCCCCGGGGTAAAAGCAATCATCACGGGCAAGGATACCCCCGGCAGCAAATATGGCTTGTGGCGGCGTTTCCCCGAGCTTTGCGACCAAGAGGTTCTGGCGACGACCAAGGTCCGCTTTATCGGGGACCCGGTAGCCGCGGTGGCCGCTATCAGTGAAGAGATTGCTGAGAAAGCCCTGGAATTAATCGAAGTGGAATACGAGCCGTTGCCGGCCGTATACGAACCCATGGAAGCCATCAAGGACGACGCGCCTCTGGTGCATGATAATTGCGAAAACAATATCAACAACACGCGCCACATCGAATGGGGCAATGTGGACGAGGGCTTTAAAAAGGCCGATTATATCAGGGAGGACAGGTTCGACCTCTTAGCCCAGTCCACGGCCTGCATGGAAGTGCACAGTTCTGTAGCCAGCTATGACAAGGGTAACGGCCGGTTAACCGTGTGGTCTTCCACCCAGTCCCCCTATTATCTCCAGCTGGGCCTCTCAGATGCACTGAAGATGAGAGAAGGCGATATCAGGGTAATTAAGCCTCATGTCGGCGGCGGCTTCGGCTCGAAAAATTCGACCATGCCCGACTCGGTCAACGCCGCTCTTCTTTCCATGAAAACGGGCAAGCCGGTAAGGATAACCTATAACCGGGAAGAGGAATTCGCCACCACGGAGCACCGTACCGCCATGAAACTGGCGTTAAAGATCGGGTTTAAAAAAGACGGCACGATAATGGCCAAGGAAGCCAAAATCATTACCGATGGCGGCGCTTATACCGGGCTGGGGGCTACCACCCTGTATCTTACGGGCGCCTACTTAACCTTCCCCTATAACATACCCAGCTATCGATACGACGGGGTCAGGACTTATACCAACAAGGTATGGGCTTCGTCGGTGCGTTCTTTCGGGGCTACTCCGGCGCTGTATGCCACCGAAACCCAGATGGACAGGGCGGCTAAGGAACTGGGGATCGACCCGATAGAAATACGGCGCAAGAACGCCATGAAATCCGGTTACGAGGCCCCCGGTCAATACAAGGTGGCCACCAGCGGCCTTCCAAAATCCATTGACTTGGTAGAGGCGAGAATCAAGGAAAAGTGGACCGATATGGCTAAAGACGAGACGTTCGGCTTCACTTCCTTCGCCTATATGTGCGGCGGTATTTTCAACTGGATCGACACCCCTTATGCTTTCTCAGGGGCCATGATAAAGATAAACATCGACGGCACGGTCGACCTTTTCACCCAGGCATCGGATATCGGGCAAGGCACCAATACCGTGAACGTCATGATTTGCGCCGAGGAACTGGGTATCGGCATCGAGGACATCAGGTTGCATCCTGCCGATACGGCAATCACGCCCGTCGACTTAGGCGCCTGGGCCAGCCGGGAAACGATGATGAACGGCAACGCGATCAGAGACGCCGCCAGAGATGCCAAGCAGAAGCTCATCGAAGTAGCCAGAATGAAGCTGGGCGAGAATATCGTCTATGACTTAGAGGTTAGAAATAAGCGAATCTTCCTGGCCTTACGCCCGGAAAGAGGCTATTCGTATTACGATATCGTCAAGGACGCCATCAAGCTTAACGACGGTGAGCCTATTATCGGCCTGGGGCACTATACCCCCCATGGTAAGGGTATGGTATCGCCCGCCTTTGCCTTCGGCAGCATGGCGGTCAGGGTAAAAGTCGATAGGGAAACGGGACAGGTCGAAGTAAAGGACATCATTACCGCCCATGATTGCGGCCAGGTCATCAACCCCCTGGGGGCGCGAGGTCAGGTAGAGGGGTCTATTCAGCTAGGACTGGGGTGGGGTCTATGCGAAGAAGTAATCTTCGATGAAAATGGTATGGTGCTCAACCCGTCCTTCGTGGATTATAAGCTCATCCGGACCCGCGATATGCCCCAGATTGAGCTTATTGAGGTGCCTACTTACGAGCCGGAAGGGCCGTTCGGGGCCAAGGAGTCGGCGGAAGGTACCGTCGCGCCTACATCCCCCGCGGTAGCCAATGCTATCTATAAGCTGTTCGGTGTAGAGTTTAATAGTAATGTCATCAAGCCGGAGAAGGTTCTAAAGGCTTTGAAAGAGAAAAAATAACCTTTAACAATAGAGAGGTGACTGTAAATGGCTAATTATCGTTGTCCGTGTTGTCGTAAAATTTCATCTAACCATCATGATTTGGCCCGGCATTTTTTGGGCCAGACCGATAGCAAACATAAGGACTGGCTGAAAACGAAGGGTAGTTCATACGCACAGCTGATAACCTGGCAAGTGACTGAATTCGGGAATAAGGGCTACGATAGCCTGGCCGAGTTACTTGAAAAAGAAGCCCCCAAGGTCGAATAGGTATTGACGGCTGCTGTCAAAGCGATTGTCTCTTGCTGAGGGTAGCCTTGCAACGATGTTAGCCGGTACAGTGAGCGTTTTCGGAAAGCTTTCCCCGGAACCCAAGGTTTCTTAACCACGTTCGGGCCGGGGATAAGCTCTTCTTAAAAAGTATGGAACAGCCCCCGCTTGATAAGCCCGCGGGCAAGTCCTCTGCCGCCTTTCCGTATTAGCCAAGCCTTAGATTTTGATGACCTTGCCCGCCCTGAGCAGGCCGTCGACCGTCTCGAACATGTTGGTGGCTTTGCCTATTTCCAGCTTGTCGCTTAGCCCGTAAAACTCCAGGCAGGTCCCGCAGGAGAATATCTCCACCCCCTCTTTTTCCAGCAGGCGCAGCGTGTCTATTACCTCCGAGCCTTCGGTGGTAAGGTTCACGGCGGAGTTGAGGAACATGAGTTTGGCCGGCTTGGGGCTGGCGTCCCACAGGGTGTTGAGAAAGGCTTTCATCAGGATGGTGCCGAGCTTGCGGTCGCCGGTGCCCAGGACGTCGGTGGTAATGAAGACCACGTCGCCGCTTTGGCGGGGCGAGTCGGCCGATTCCGTTTTCTCCTTGTGGATGTGTATGTAGAAAAGACCGTCTTTCTCTTCGACGTTAACGGTACAGCCCTGGCTTTCGGCGTAGCGCTGTACGTTCTGTTGCCCTTCGGGGCGTTCGATGAGAACGATGATGTCTCCCGCTTCTATCGCTTCCAGGGCTTTCTTGGTTTTTACCACGGGAATAGGGCAGTTCAGGTTCCTGGCATCGACATCTATTTTCATCTTCCCCTCCTCTTTCGGGTAATCTTAAGAATTATCTCTTAACCGTTTTCCTGACTTAGCGCGGCGCCCAGCGCCCCGACAATCTGGGGCTCGTCGGGAACCAGCACCGGCACTTGCAGGTTTTGCTCCAGCAGTTGCTTGATGCAGCCGTTGAGGGCGACGCCGCCGGCAAAAACCAGGCTGCTAAAAGCGGGTAGCCTGCCCAGCATGGACAGGGCCCTTTTGGTGATTGCTTCGTGGATACCCAGCGCAACCTCGTCACGTCGGGCGCCACTGTTAAGTAACGATATCACCTCTGACTCGGCGAAAACGGTGCACATGTTGCTTATCTTGCAAGCCTGTTCCGCCTTTAAGGCCTCCCGGCCGAACTCTTCCAGCGGGTAGTTCATGGCGCCGGCCATAATCTCCAGGAAGCGCCCGGTGCCGGCGGCGCACTTGTCGTTCATCTCGAACTTCAGCACGCGGCCCGCTCCGGTCAGCGCCGATACCTTGGTATCCTGGCCGCCTATGTCCAGTATGGCCTGGCAATCGGGGAAAAGGGCGATGGCGCCGGCGGCGAACGCCTTGATTTCGCTGACCACCAGGCAGTCGAAGTTTTGCTTGAAGATATGCCGGCCATACCCGGTGGCGGTGATATAGTCGTAGTCGATGCCATCAAGCAACTCCCGCCCCACCGCCACCGGGTTGAAGGTGTTATTCGCCTTGCGCGTTACCGTTATCTCCCCATCTCTCACCGCCACCACCTTCACGGTGCGCGAGCCTATGTCAATACCAACGCTGGTCATGATTATTTGGAAAGGGTCTCGATGAAAGCCTCTACTCTGGTTTTCAGCTGCCCCATGTCCTCCTGGCTGTAATCGGTATCTATGCGGATGGCCGGTATCCCCCCGGCGATGAGCGCCTGCTCGACCGGATAGGACTCAACCACGTAGGGAGAGCAGAATTGCAGGTTATAGTGTATCACGCCGTCGGCGTTATATGCTTTGGCCATGCTCTTGATATGTTCCAGACGGTCCTCGTTGGGCGTGAATATGGCACAGTCGATCTTGAAATAGCGGTCGACGAGGGCTTCCATCAGGGCTTCCACCGTGGTTCCGGAGTCGTCGACCAGGTTCTGGGTGCCGCGCTCGCCGACGCAGGATTCCTCTCCGACGATAACGGCGCCCGAGTTTTCGACAATAGCCGGCAGTTTCCAGTTGGGTACGGCCATCGGGCAGCCGGCGACCAGCACCCGCGGTGTTCCCTTGGGGAATACCCCCTCGCCTTGCTTTCTACGCTGCTCCAGTTCGTCGCATATCTTGTTGACGGACTCGGTGAAACGCGGCGGGTTATCGTAGAAAGCGACCTGGTTGACGAGCAGGGCGTCGAGCCCGGAAATCGGGGCCGGGTCGGCCGCCCGCAGCGCCGCCAGGCGATAGAGCGCCTTCCGCCGGTTATTGACGGTGGCGATGGCTTGCTTCAGCCTTTTGGCGTCAATGGTTACGCCGGTCAGTTTTTCCAGCTCGTCCTTGAAGCGGAGGTATTCTGCCTTGATAAGCTCCCTGTCCTGTTGGCCTTTCATCTGAGGGACTTCCATGACGTAGAGATTAGACTGGACGCTCTTGAAGATTTCGTAGGCTTTTTTCTTGCCGTCGCAGGTGGTCTCGCCCACGATCATGTTCGAGGCTTCGATATAGGGGCAGGCCTTGTTCAGTTTGAAGCCGAAGAATGACTTAATCAGGGAACAGGTATTGCGGGGGAGCAGTTTTTCGACTTCTTCGAAGCCGAACTCCGCCCCGGCACACAGGCCCACCGAGATGGCATCGGCAGCGAGGATTAACTCGTCGGGGACGAAGACGCAAAAGGTGCCGATGACTTTACGCCCGTCGGCTTTGGCGTCCTCGAGCTCCTTGATTCTTAGCCCGTGCACTTCGCCCATCACGAAGTCCAGATAGCCCATGCCCTCCGGGCGGTTCTTTTGTGCCAGATAGGTGTCCCGGTACATCGTACCCAGAACTTCCAGCAAAGCATCGTGTTTTTCCAGATCCAGCCCCAGGTCTGTCCACATTGGTCGGTAATCGGCCGTCATTAGATTTCCTCCTTGTATTAACTATGTTTGTTTGACCGGTTGACTACCCAATCGTTATGTTACGCTCTCCTTCCTCAATGTATTCAATCAATCTCACCTAAGGAAGAGGCCGACCGGGGGCGGATCTGGTTTTGTCGCCCTCACTTTTTTGTTAATGCGACTTAGGAAGGGAAGAGATGAATAAGATTAGGAAATCCGAAGGTATTTTAACATTAAATAAACTTATTAGCAAGTAATATTTTCTTTATAGTAATAAGGCCGGGGCTTCCCTGCCTGCGGATAGATACCGATTACTCTCTGTCGGAAATGGAAAGACTGCGGTTAATTACTGAGGCCCTGCTGGAGATGGTATAGCTTACGCCTTCAAAGAGGCTATATCTGTCTATATGATATATACTGCCGGAACCCGATAGACTATTTAATCTTGTACAAGCGATGCCAGGTCGCGCGCCCGCACTGCTCACAGCGCCGCAGCCGCAAGGATTTTCCCGCCGCCTTATAGCGGACGCCCCCCGCCTCCCACACCGAAATCTCGTGGCCGCAGGGGCACCGCATCATCCAGGCCCGCGACTCGGCTTCCATGGACTTCGCCAGCTTGCCGGGCAGGATTTTCGTAATCAGCCTTTGTATAAACGTCACCGTGAAGTCACCATAGCACAATGGACATGGGGAAGCAAAAGGCAGCCGTCCCCTTTTTCGATATTGTCATACTTATTGACAAATCCCAAAAAACTGCCTATCCTATTGCTTAAAGTATACGTAAATATACCCACAAACCATGCCTGATAGAATACAATCGAGACTCGAGATAAAAGGCTAGACGGCGGAAAAGAGCCGTCCGGCCTTTTTTTTGATTTTTGCTGTTTGGTAAACCATAGCCGCTGGAAGGAACGATAGATGAAGTTTAGGATTTCGAGCACTGTTTTCACACTGGCCCTGGTGGTCGTTTTAAGCCTGGTTATAACGGCGGCGGCGCTGGCCAACGGCGGCGACACCTGGTACGTCGACCCCACCGGCACCGACGACCCCTCCCACGGCACGGGCACAGGCACCGACGCCTTTCAGACCATCGGCTACGCCCTCACCCAGGCCACCTCCGGCGACACCATCAACGTGGCGGCGGGCACCTACAACGAGAACATCACCCTGGTCAACGGGGTATCCATATACGGGGCGGGGGCCGGCAACAGCATTATCGACGGCGGCGGCTCGGGCCCGGTGGTTTTCTCCAACGGTATAAGCACGACCACCACCTTCGACGGCTTCACCGTCACCAACGGCAGCGCCTCCAACGGCGGCGGGATGAGAAATGACAACGCCTCCGCGCTGACGGTAAGCCACTGCACCTTCTACGATAACAACGCCACCGACAGCGGCGGCGGCATGCTCAACTATAACTGCACATCGCTGTCCGTGACCGATTGCAACTTCACCGATAATACGTCCGACATCTTCGGCGCCGGGATGGACAATATTGATTGTACCTCCGCGCCGACACTAACCAACTGTACCTTCACCGGCAACTCGGCCAACTACGGCGGCGGCATGTACAACGACATCGCCTCGCCGGCATTAACCGATTGCGAATTCACCGGCAACTCGGCCAACTTCGGCGGCGGCATGTACAACGACAATGGCTCCGACTCCACGCTGACCGGCTGCACCTTCGACGGCAACACGGCCAACAACAACGTGGGCGCCGGGATGTACAATGACGCCTCCTCGCCGACTGTAACCGACTGCCTCTTCGTCAACAACACGAATGCTTTATATGGCGGCGGCATGTCTAACTCCGCCTCCTCGCCGATAGTGACCAACTGCATCTTCGACAGCAATGCCGCCGGCGTCTTCGGCGGGGGAATTAACAACGGTGCCTCCTCGCCGACCATAACCAACTGCACCTTCTACGGCAACACGGCCAGCGCCGGCTTCGGGATGGCCAACGCGTCCTCCTCCTCACCGACCGTAACCAACTGCATACTCTGGGACGACGCCAGCGACGAGATATTCGATAACGATTCAACGCCCACCATCACCTACTGTAACGTCCAGGGCGGCTATACCGGCACCGGCAACATCAACTCGGCGCCATCGTTCGCCGACGCCCCCAACGGCGACTTCCACCTTGAGGACGGCTCCGCCGGCATCGATGTCGGCAGCAACGCCGCCGTACCCGGCGGCGTAACCACCGACTTCTACGGCGACCCCCGCATCGTCGACGGCGGCGGCGATCCCACCCCCATCGTGGACATGGGTGCCGCCGAGTACCAGGGAGCCCCCATCACCGAGGTGTGGGTGGACGACGACTACTGCGACGTCTGCGGCAACGACGGCCACACCTGGGGCACCGACGCCTTCGATAATATCCAGGACGGCATCGACACCGTGGAATCACCGGGCACGGTACACGTGGCGGCGGGCAGCTACACCGAAAACATAACCCTGGTTGACGGGGTGGACGTGCTGGGGGCGGGTGACGATACCACCACCATCGACGGCAACGCCAGCGGCGCCGTGGTCATCGCTAATAGCATCAGCGCCAGCACCACCCTAGACGGCTTCACCGTCACCAACGGCAGCGGCTATAATTCCAGTGGCAATACCTACGGCGGCGGGATGCACATTACCAACTGCTCCTCATCGCTGACGGTGAGTAACTGCACCTTCTACGACAACACGGCCGATGAAGGCGGCGGGATATATAACCATTCGAACTCCTCGCCGACGCTGGACACTTGCACCTTCGACGGTAACGCGGCCCTCCTCGGCGGCGCGATGACTAACACCGAAAACTCCAACCCCGCGCTGACCGACTGCACCTTCATCGATAACGCAGCCGATTGGGGCGGCGGGATGTCTAACTCCGCCTCCTCGCCGGAGTTGACCGGGTGCGACTTCATCAGCAACACGGCCAGTAGCACGGGCGGCGGTATGATCAATGGGACCTCATCGGCGGTTTTGACCGGCTGTACTTTTATCAGCAACTCGGCTGGCACTGACGGCGGCGGCATTTACAACGAAGCAGCCTCACCGACGCTGACCAGCTGTGAATTCACCGGCAACACGGCTGATATCAACGGCGGCGCGATTCACAACAACCTTAACGCCTCGCCGACGATAACAGGCTGTGACTTCACCAGCAACGATGCTCTCTGGAACGGCGGCGGGATTTATAACTACGACTCCTCATCGCCAGCGGTGACCGGCTGCTCCTTCTCCGGTAACTCGGCCGGGGAAATGGGCGGCGGGGTGGCTAGCTTTACTTCTTCCGCGCCGACGTTAACCAATTGTATCTTTCTGGATAATGAGGCTACCAACTACGGCGGCGGGGTGGGCAGCTCCGGAGCCCCGGCTACGGTGGTCAACTGCACCCTATACGAAAACGTGGCTATTTGGGGCGGCGGGATTTTTAGTATGGACTCCGACTCGGTGGTGGAAAACTGCATCGTTGTCGCCAATATAGCCATTACCGGCGGCGGTGGCATCTATGTCTCCGGAGGCTCGCCTACCATCGATTATAATAACGTCTGGGGTAATACCCCGGATAACTATTCCGGCGGCACGGGGGGAACGCACGATATTTCCACCGACCCCCTGTTTATTGATACCGACAACTACAATTTCTCTCTTCGGGGCAACTCCCCCTGCATCGACGCCGGCGATAACGACGCCGTGCCCGCCGGTATCACCACCGACATCATGGGCAACCCACGCTTTCTCGACGGCAACGGCGACGGCACCGCCACCGTTGATATGGGCATAACGGAAACCCTGGCCATCGTCTGGGTGGACGACGACTACTGCGACGTCTGCGCTAACGACGGCCATACCTGGGGCCTGGACGCCTTCGATAATATTCAGGACGGCGTCAACGCCGTGGGTGTCACCGGCACGGTCAACGTCCACCCCGGAACATACGCGGAATCCGTCACCATAACCGACAAATCGCTGACGGTGACGTCCGTCTCCGGCGACTGGCACGATACCACCGTCGGCAATGGGGAGTGGGTTATCCGTCTTACGGGTGATGAAGACGATCTCTTCAACGGCGCCGTCACCATCTCCGGCTTCGCTCTTACCGGGAGCGACCGCGGTGTCTACCTTCCCTACGGTCTGACCGCCGACAGCGCCCTTACCGTGAACAACTGCCTGATCCACGGCAACGGCAGCGTCGGCATACACGGCGGGGGCACCCTGGAGGGCGACATCTTCATCAACGACTGTATCATCGCCGATAACGGCGGGGCTGCCACCGGCATTAACTTGAATACCGTCAGCGGCACAGTGGAGATTACCGACAGCGTCGTCGGCGCCTACTGGGACACCACGACCTCTACCGCCTATAACGGTAATCTGGACAACGGCATCGATATCGCTGCCATAGCCACCACCGGCAGCGTCCTCATCGACAATAATATTATCGCCGGTAATGGCGGCAGCGGCATCTCCGACGGTATTAACGGCTGCGAAGGCCGGCTTACCATCATCAACAATGTCATCGGCGCCTACGACTACGACCTGACTTCTGAAGACGGCGACGTCGGCGGCAACGGTGACGACGGCATTTACCTCGATTATATCGGCCCAACCGGCACGGTCATCATCGAGGCCAACACCATCAGCGAAAACGCCACCGGCATCAGAGCCGAGCGCGTCGAAGGCGGCAGCTTGTTTGTACTCGATAACACCATTACCGCCAATGTCGAGTTTCTCTCCGGCGTTCATATCGACTACGCCAGCGACACCGCCACCATCAAGGTAAACCTTAACAACCTGATGGACAATATCGGCTACGGCGTTTACTACTATTACGACGGCGCCGGTTGCCTGGAGTATGTTGACGCCACCAACAACTGGTGGGGCGACACCAGCGGGCCTAGCGGCGACGAGGTCAGCACCCATGTCGATTACGACCCCTGGCTGGGGATTACCGTTGATAACGCCAAGGCAGCGGTGGTAACCGACGGCACACTAGATAACGCGGCCGCCGGCGTCGAGGTAATCGTCGACGGCAACGCCACCGTCACCTCGGCCAACTACTCCGGCAACCCCGGCAGCGGCTTCAGCGGAGATATCGGCAGATATATCGACGTTTGTATCGACGACGCCAGCGGCGTCACCGAGCTCGAAATACGGCTCTACTACACCGAAGCCGACATCGAGGGCCTGGTCGAATCATCGCTGGTCTTACGCTGGTGGGACGGCGCCGCCTGGACGGCCTGCTCGGATAGCGGTGTGAACACCGCCGATAGCGGTGGCTACAGCGGTTACATCTGGGCCAAGATAAGAAGCGACACCACGCCCAGCCTAGCTCAAATGAGCGGTTCAGTCTTCGGCGGCGGCGGAGAGGAACCATCGCCACCGCCGCCGACGCCGACGGGAGTGACGACCGCTGACACCACCGCCCCCATCATCTCCGACGTCTCCACAAGCTGTTACGGAGAAGTTACCGCCGACACGGCCGATATCTGCTGGACGACGGACGAGCAGAGCACCAGCCAGGTGCTCTACTGGGTCAACACCAACAAGCTGTCGCCCTTCGAAGAGATATACGTTACGGAGCATCACGTCCAGCTCACCGGCCTGCTGCCCTGCACCACCTACAGCTACCGGACCATGTCGCAGGATAGAGACGGCAACCTGGCCATATCCGATGTCTATACTTTCACCACGCTGGGCAAATCCAGCTTTACCAGCCACGACATCTCCCTGTCGGCGACCCAGGTCGAAATCGGGCAGGAGCTGACCATTAGCGCCATCGTAACCAACAGCGGCAACTGCCCCGGTATCCATAGCCTGACGCTGAAGATAAACGGCGTCGTCGAAGAGACCAAAGAATTTACCGTAAACGCCGGCGCCAGCCAGAGCGTCAGCTTCACGGTAATCCGGCAGGAAGCCGGCATCTACGGCATCGATTTGGACGGCTTGAGCGGCAGCTTTGTCGTCAACGAACCGGGTTCATCTCTAACAGACGACGAAACACTAACGGAAGACGATTCGGCGACGAACTGGCCGCTTATCGGGGGGATTTTCGGCGGGGTGGTGTTAGTAGCCGTAATCTTTATACTGGTATTCAGAAGAAGCTCGTCATAAAACGAACGCTATCTTTTAGAAACTCAAAGGGCTATTGGTCTCGCGGGACGGTAGCCCCTTTTCTTTATGCCAGTTTTCTATGCCCGATTACGGTGACAGCATCGCATTAATAATCATTCTCATTTGGTCATAATACAAAGCGCCCCACATTGGTGTTATTTCGCAGTAGTAAAGAGCACCGGACGCCAAGCTGTAAACGACCAGCATTTCAGACGCCATGAAGTGCTTGGGGGGTGCCTGGCTGCGAATAGCCTTTGCAACGCTCTCGTCAATATCGTCAACGATGGCGACGGGGTAACATACAACGCCGTAGAAAAATCTAAATGGCAGGGGTAAGCCCCTCACATTTCTGGCATATTCAAAAGCTGTTGCTGAGAAATTTCTCAGCAAACTAATATCAAGTGAGGAGAACCTAGTGAAAACATAGGAAGTAGTTACAAACAAGCGTTTAGCAATCTCGAACTTAGTTCTCTTCGCCAAGTAGTCGAAAGTCTGTTCTTTAAAAGTGATGTCTTTTTCAATAATGAAACCTTCGGCCTCAAGACGTTGCGTTATTGCGGAGAGATAGGACTCTGCGGAAACGTGTTTATCCTGGTTCGACATGCTGCCTCCATTATCATTATAGCTAGCCGATGAGTTTACGGGCCAGGCTGACCGCATAATATATCGTATAGCCTAGTCCCACCAGGTGAACGATTATCAGGAATATGCGTAGTTTCTTGTCTAACCGCCGGAACTGACCGATATTCAACAGAAAGGTAATCAAGGCTGCGACAAACCAGGCGAGCAGTATCGCGGTAACAACAATCTGCCAGGTCAAATAATCAACCCCCTACTCTTCCTCTTCCCCTGATGATCTGGTATATAACGACCCGTTGCCGCCCGTGAAAAAGAAAACGGGGCTGTCGATTCGGTGGAAAAGGAGGGGAAGGTGTTGCATGCCCCGCGGCACGAAAATGAGGCTGGCCTCGGTGATGATGTATTTCTCGTCCTCCAGCCAGAGCTCAATCTCGGCGTTCAGGTCGCGCGGGTTTTCCCGGCGGCTGCCCACGAAACCCAGAATCTCGTCGAAATCGTGGGTATGGGCTATCTCCATCTCGACGGCTCCGGCGCCGTGCTTCTCCCAGAGCCAGACGCAATCGAAGTAAAAGGAGCCTTTAAGCACGCTTTCGTCCAGCGAGAGCATACGGGTGGCCTCGAAATAGTCGCCGGCTTTTCTCTGCTCTTCCATTCTCTTCAGAAAGCCGGCGGGGGGCGGCTGGGAAAAACATTCCTTAATGATGTACTTGTCATACTTCAACTGGGACATTTTCTTCTCGCCTCCTTCTCCGTCTATAGTTCCAGAAAAGCGAGACAATTTCAAGGACTTTTCGCCGATTTCGGGGCTAAATTAGCCCCAAGACCTCAAAAAAGTCGCTTTGAACCACGCCTGGCGACAGTTGACAATAGAGCCCTATATTGTTAAAATCTTATTGCGTGAAAAAAACGCTATATGGAGTTAGGGCAATAAAATGTTCAGTCCCAGAGCGGCAATACTGACTCTTTACGGTGACTATCTGCTCACCCGCGGCGGCGAAATCTGGATCGCCAGTCTCATCGAGGTGCTGGGCAACTTCGGTCTCTCCCAGCAGGCGGTGCGCTCGGCGGTATCGCGGATGTGCCGCGGCGGCCTGCTCCAGGCCAAACACGTCGGGGGCAAGAGCTATTACTCGCTGACCAAGAGCGGCTACGATTTGCTCACCGAAGGCGCCCAGCGTATCTTCCAGCGCCGCAAAGCCGGCTGGGACGGCAACTGGAACATCGTCGTCTATTCCATACCGGAAACGATGCGGCAGGCCCGCGACCGGCTGCGCCTGGAGCTGCGCTGGATGGGCTACGGGCCTTTAAGCGAAGCCACCTGGCTGTCGCCCTACGACCTGACCGCCGAGGTGAAGAACCTGCTGAAACGGCTTAACGTCGAGGAGTACGTTAACATATTCAACGCCCAGTACAAGAGCGGCGCCGACTCGAAAAACATCGTCGCCCGCTGCTGGGACCTGAAAAAGATACACCAGCAATACGTCGACTTCCTGGAGGCCTACCGCCCCAAGCTGGCCGAGCACCAGAAACGGCTCAAGGCCGGGGAAACCATCGCGCCCAGCGAGTATTTCGTGGCCCGCTTCAACCTTATCCACGAATACCGCAAACTCCCCTTCTTCGACCCCGACCTGCCGCTGGAACTGCTGCCCGGCAACTGGCTGCGGCCCGATGCGGCGGCCCTTTTTGACGAATACCACGCCTCGCTCACCGAGAAAGCCGACGAGTATTTCGATTCGGTGTCTCCGGAAAGCCCGGAAGGGACGAGCGAGATTGAAAAAGATGGGCCCCAGGCCCTGACCAAAAACCTGGTCGAGGCGGGATTTCACCTTCCCGTTTCCCCCCGCCACAGCATCAATACGGAGCGCTGACGGGGGTAAAACCAGGGCAGTTGAGCTACCTGGATAAACTGAAAAAAGAGCTGAACGAAAAAGAGAGGAAAGGAACTACCCGATAGAGGGAGGGGATAACAATGAGATACGCAGAGACAGGATATAACCTGGAAATCGACCTGGCCACCGGCAGCATCGAGCGGGTAGCCACCGACCCCAAGATGACCGAACTCCACCTCGGTGGGCTGGGCACCAGCGTCAAGATACACTGGGACCGGGTTTCCCCGGATACCAAACCCTTCGACCCGGAAAACCTGCTGATATTCAGTTCCGGCCTGCTCAACGCCACGCCGGCCTTCAGCGCCAACCGCACCGTGGTTACCTTCGTTTCTCCCCAGTCGCACCTGCTGGCCTACCCCATGATGGGGGGATTCTGGTCGGCGGAGCTTAAATATGCCGGTTACGATAAAATCATCTTCAGGAATAAGTCCCCGAAGTGGGTTTACCTCTGGGTATACAACGACAAGGTGGAAATCCGCGACGCCACCCACCTGGTGGGTAAGGGCGCCCTGGAAACCCAGGACCTTATCCGCACCGAGCTGAACCAGCCCAACGCCCAGGTGGCCGCCATCGGCCCGGCCGGGGAACACAAGGTCTTCACCGCCTCCATCGAGCAGAGCCGCTCCAGCGCCAGCCGTCTCGGCGGGGGCGCCGTCATGGGCGACAAGAAGATAAAGGCAGTGGCCGTCCGCGGCACCAAGGACGTTTACCTGGCCGACGGCGCCGCCTTCATGGAGGAGATGAAGGGCGTCAGGGACTATATCAATTTCCGCAACGCCAACCCCATTCCGGACGTAATGACCATCCTCTCCGGCATCGGCTCGCCCCAGGAGATGGTGCACACCGACGAGAAGTGGCACACCGAAAGCTTCGCCTGGGGTAACGCCCGCGTCCGCAGAAGGGATTTCTGGACCGAGGAAATCGCCAAGTCATGGGAGAAGACGCAACACGAAGGGATAAAGCGGCTGATAAGCTGCATGAACTGCACGCAGCACTGCGGGGCCCTGATCTCCTATAAGGATACCCCCCGCTATATGGCCAAGTGCTTCGGCAAGCTCACCTACGCCATGGCGGCCTACGTGGACAACCTGGACTTCGCCTGGAAAATCCTGCAGCGGGCCCAGGAGTACGGAGTGGACTCGTTCTCCACGCCGCAGATCCTGGCCTTCGCCGTCGAGCTCTACGAAGCCGGCATCCTCACCGACAAAGACATGCCTGACTTCCCCAAGGACAACGAGGGCCGGTTCTATTATTTGCTCGACAAGGTCGCCTACCGAGAAGGCATCGGCGATGTCCTCGCCGACGGTGTCTACTGGGCGGCACGCAATATAGGCAAGGGCGCCGAGGAGTTCGACCATAACACCGTCAAGAAACACGAGCAGCTCCCCCTCAAACTGGGCATGCTCGACCCCATCTACTACCTGATGTACTCCACCAACGAGAAGATAAGCATCACCCAGATCGAGGGCAACTGGCCCCAGGCGGCCTTCCCCACCATGGAACAGCGGGAAAACTTCGTCAAGGACTGGCCCCAGCTCCCCAACGAAAAGTTCAAGCAGTACCTGCTGGACTGGGAGCCGAGGGGGGAGCACGGCAACCCTTACTACCCCACCGCCGAAATATCCTCCGAAATCGTGGACTGGATGGAGATGCTGCACAACATCGACGACGCCACTTGCATGTGCGCCGGCATGTCGTCCTTCTGCCTCAAGCCGCCCTATCACATCCATAACTACCCCCGGATAATATCGGCGGCCAGCGGTCTCGACCTGGACGAAGACGGGCTCAAGAAGATAGTCAACCGGAGCCGGAACCTGCACCGGGCCTTCAACAACATGAGGGGCATGAACCGGGCCGATGAGAAACCGCCCGCCGACCACTGGAAGAAGCGCTACCCCGAGATTGAGGAAAATCTGCTCTCCACTTACTACAAGTTCAAGGGCTGGGATAATAACGGTATTCCTACCAAAGAAAAGTTGCACGAACTGGACCTGGACTACGTTACCGAAGCGCTGGAAAAGAAAGGGATAATCAAAGATGGCCAAGGTAAAAAAGACAGTAAAGACAATTAAAATCGACGCCGATAAATGCACCGGCTGCCGGTTGTGCGAGGCAATCTGTTCGGCCTTCCACGCCGAGCCCAAATACAGCAGCAATAACCCGGCCCGGTCCCGCATTCAGATTATCCGTTACCCGCTGCAGGACATATGGTTGCCGGTGTTCGCCGGCGAGTACACCCCCGCCGAGTGCATGGGCCGGGACAAGTATGTTATCGACGGCAAAGAGTACCCGGAGTGCAGCTTCTGCCGGGCTTCCTGCCCTTCCCGGGACATCTTCAAGGAACCCGACTCCGGCCTCCCCTTGAAGTGCGACCTGTGTGAAGGCGAGGACGAGCCCCTCTGCGTCACGTGGTGCCTCAACGACGTCCTCACCTACGAGGAAAGGGAAGAGGAAGTGGATGAAGAGGTAGAACTGGAAGAGATGGAGACGGGGCTGACGTCGTTGATCGATAAATACGGCGCCGAGAAGATAAGGGATACCGTGGCCCGGATGTCCCAGAAGGACTAAAAAACTAAGGCGAAGAGAGGGTATTAAGGTGGAGATTGTATCACCCTTTAAAGAAGCGATAGACGCCATAAAAGAGGCCGGCGGCGAAGCCTATAAATACTGCTATCAGTGCGGGATGTGCGATACCGTCTGTCCCTGGAACCGGGTCAGAAACTTCAGCATGCGCGGTATCGTGCGCCAGGCCGCCTTCGGGCTGCCCGAAATAGAGGGCGAGGACATGTGGCGCTGCACCACCTGCGGCCGCTGTGTCCAGGTCTGCCCCCGCGGCGTGGGCACCGTTGACGTCAGCGTATCCTTCCGCCGCATCGCCTCGGAGGCGGGCATCACCCCGCCCCCCATCCACACCACCGGCGTCAACCTGGGCGCCGAGGGTAATCCCATGGGCGAGCAACGCGCCCAGCGCGGCGACTGGGCCAAAGAGCATTCGGTGAAACCCTTCGCCGAGGGCATGGAGATTCTATATTTCCCCGGCTGCTACCCCAGCTACGACCCCAGGCTAAAAAAGATAGCCGTGGCCACCGCCGAAATCCTGAACAAGGCGGGGGTAAACTTCGGCATACTGGGCGACAAGGAGAACTGCTGCGGGGAAAGCATCCGCAAGACGGGCGACGAGGAGCTTTTCAAGCGCCTGGCCCGGGAAAACATAAAGACCTTCATCGACAGCGGGGTGAAGCGAATACTGGTCTCCTCCCCCCACTGCTACCATACCTTCAAGAACGAGTACCCCGAGTTTATGGCTAAATTCGAGGTAGTCCATATGGCGCAATACCTGTTTGAGCTTATTAACGAAGGCAGGCTCAAACTCAGCAAAAAATACCGCAAGAAGGTCGCCTATCACGACCCCTGCTACCTGGGGCGGCACAACGATGTCTACGATGAACCGAGAGAGGTGTTGAAAAAAGTGCCCGGCCTGAAACTGGTCGAGATGGCCGACAGCCGCCAGGACAGCCTCTGCTGTGGCGGCGGCGGCGGCGGTATCTGGATGGAGACGGCCAAGGGCGAAAGGTTCTCCGACCTGCGCCTGGCCCAGGCCCAGGAGGTGGGCGCCAAGGTGCTGGCCACGGCCTGTCCCTACTGTATAACCATGTTCGAGGACAGCCGCCTCTCCCTCAAGGACAGCGAAGCCATCGAAATCAAGGATATCACCGAGATTATCCAGGAAGTGATTCAGGACGACAAAAAAGCGGATAAGGACGGCCAAAAGTGAGCGAAGAAACAGTTGAAAAGCAACAGCTCCTGAAGAATATGCAAAACGGCGAATTCGGCGACATCATGATTGTCGGCGGCGGTATCAGCGGCATCCAGGCCGCTCTCGACCTGGCCACGGCCGGTTTCAAGGTCTATCTGGTGGAAAAATCGCCCACCATCGGCGGCCACATGGCCCAGCTCGATAAGACCTTCCCCACCAACGACTGCTCCATGTGCATCGAGTCGCCCAAGTTCGTCGAGTGCAAACGGCACCCCAACATCGAGATTATGACCTATACCGAGGTCGACAGCGTCGAGGGCGAAGCCGGCGACTTCACGGTAACCGTGGTCAAAAAGCCCCGCTATATCGACGAAGAAAAGTGCACGGGCTGCACCACCTGCGTTGAGTACTGCCCGGTGCAATACCCCGACCAGTTCAACCAAGACATATCGCAAAACAAGGCCATCCATATCTACTTCGCCCAGGCGATTCCCCTGGTGACTTATATCGACGAGAGCTGCCTCTATCTAAAAGACAAGAAGTGCTCCATCTGCTCCGCCGTCTGTAAGAACGACGCCATCGACTTCACCCAGAAGCCGGAGAAGGTGGAGATAAAGGTGGGCGCCGTTATTCTCTCCCCGGGCTACGAGGCCTTCGACCCCAAGGTGAGGCAGGAATACGGCTACGGCAAGTTCACGAACGTGGTCACCAGCATGGACTACGAGCGACTGCTCTGCGCCACCGGCCCCTACGAGGGCGAGATACTGCGCGCCTCCGACCTGAAGCACCCCCATAACATCGCCTGGATTCAGTGCGTCGGCTCGCGGCAGGTCATCCCCGGCGGCAACAGCTACTGCTCCGCCGTCTGCTGCACCTACACCCAGAAACAGGTAATTTTGACCAAGGACCATGACGCCGACGCCAAGTGCACCATCTTCCACAACGATATCCGCGCCTTCGGCAAGGACTTCGAGCGCTTTTACCAGCGCGCCCAGAACATGTCGGGCGTGCGCTTTATAAGGAGCTACGTCTCGGTGGGGCGGGAGATACCGGGCAGTAACAACGTGACCATAAGGTATGCCACCCCCGAAGGCGTCAAAGAGGAAGAGTTCGACATGGTAGTGCTCTCCGTGGGCCTGACCCCGCCCGTCGGCTTCAAGTCTATCGCCGAAAAGTTCGGCATCGAGCTTAACGAGCACGGGTTCTGTAAGACCAACCCGGTCAACCCCATGGAGTCCACCCGGCCCGGCATCTTTATCAGCGGCGCCTTCGCCGGCCCTATCGATATCCCCGAGTCGGTGGTCACCGCCAGCGGCTCCGGCTCCCAGTGCGGCGAGCTGCTCGGCTACCGGCGCGGCAACCTCTCCCAGAAGCGGGTCTACCCGCCGGAGAGGGACGTATCCCAGGAAGAGCCCAAGATAGGCGTTTTCGTCTGCCACTGCGGGGCCAACATCGGACGTGTTGTCGACGTACCCTCCACCGTGGAATACGCCAGGACGTTACCCAACGTCGCCTTCGCCGAGGAACAGCTTTTCTCCTGTTCCACCGACTCCGCCCAGCAGATAGTGGACGCCATCAACGAGCACGGGCTCAACCGCGTCATCGTGGCCGCCTGTACCCCCCGTACCCACGAGCCCCTCTTCCGCGACACGCTGCGCGAGGCGGGCATCAACCAGTATTACTACGATATGGCCAACATTCGGGAGCACTGCTCCTGGGTCCACTCCAAGGAAAAAGAAGACGCCACCAAGAAGGCGCAGGACCTGATCAGGATGTCGGTGGCGCGGGCTTCGCTATTGGAGCCGCTGCAGGAGTTCGACCTGCCCGTGGACAAGCGGGCTCTGGTGGTCGGCGGCGGCGTCGCCGGTATGACCAGCGCCCTCAGCATCGCTAACCAGGGGCACGAAGTGCACTTGGTAGAGAAGGAAAAGGAGCTGGGGGGCGTCGCCCGCCAGCTGCACTACACGCTGGAAGGGCTGGACGTCCAGGAATACCTGCGCGACATTGTCGCCAGGATATACCGGCACCCCCTGGTGCACGTCTACACCGGCGCCAACATCGTTGACGCCACCGGTTACGTGGGCAACTTCGTGACTAAAGTAGAGTGCCGGGGCAGTTTGCACGAGATAAAACACGGCGCCACCATACTGGCCATCGGCGCCGATGTATACGAACCTGAAGAATACCTCTACGGCAAGAGCCAGCAGGTAATGACCCATCTGGAGCTGGAGGAGAAAATCACCAAGGGCGACAAGAAGCTGCTCAACGCCGAAAGCCTGGTGATGATTCAGTGCGTGGGCTGCCGCAACGAAGACCGCAACTATTGCAGCCGCATCTGCTGCCAGGAATCCATCAAGAACGCCCTCAAGCTGAAGGAACTGAATCCCGACATGGACGTCTACATGATTTACCGGGACGTCAGGGCCTACGGCTATAAGGAAGACTACTACCGCAAGGCCGCCGAGCAAGAGGTCAAGTTCATCCGCTACGAGCCCGAAGACGCGCCCGTGGTGGAAGCGGTCAAGGAAGGCGACAAGGACCGGCTCAAGGTCACCGTCACCGACCCCATACTGGGCAAGAAGCTGGCCATAGACGCCGACTACGTGGCGCTGGCCGCCGCCGTCGTCCCCTCCGCCCAGAGCCAGGATATCTCCCGGCTGTTCAAGATCACCCTGAGCCCGGACGGCTTCCTCCAGGAAGCCCACGTCAAGCTGAGGCCGGTTGACTTCTCCGCCGAGGGCATCTATCTCTGCGGCATCGCCCACTACCCCAAGCTCATGTCGGAGACCATCAGCCAGGCCTACGGCGCCGCCGGCCGGGCGTTAACCCTGCTGGCCAACGATACCGTGGTCGCCTCCGGCTCGGTCTGCGTGGTGGACGAACAGCGTTGTATGGGCTGCGGCGCCTGCGTCGCCGCCTGCTCCTACGGCGCTATAGAGCTCAAGGAATCGAAACAGGGTAAGAAGGCTGTGGTCAACGCCGTCCTCTGCAAGGGAGACGGCCTGTGCAACGCCAAGTGCCCCACCGGGGCCATCGCGCTCAAGCACTATACCGACGAAGAGATATTCAAGCAGATTGACGCCGAGGTCCCCGACCGGGTCGAAGTCAAAAGCTAAAAGATTACCGATTAAAGAGGTTAGATAATGGGTGCAGTAACTGAGTTTAAACCGAGGATTCTGGGCTTTCTGTGCAACTGGTGCTGCTACGGCGGGGCCGACCTGGCCGGGGTTTCCCGTTTCCAGTTCCCCCCCTATATCAGGATAATCAGGGTGATGTGCTCGGGTCGGGTCGATTTGTCCTTCGTCCTGCGCGCCTTTTCCAACGGCACCGACGCCGTCTTCATCGGCGGCTGTCACCTCAACGACTGTCACTATAATACCCACGGTAACTTCGACGCGCTGAGCATGACCCAGCTGGCGAAAAGGCTGCTGGAGCACGTCGGCATCAACCCCGACCGTTTAAGGATAGAATGGGTGTCCGCCGGCGAAGGCATCCGCTACGCCGACATCATGACCGACTTCGCCAACCAGGTGAAAAAGCTGGGGCCTTTGGGCAGCAGCGAGGGCGTCGACCCCGCCGAGCTCAAGGCCCGGCTGGAAGAGGTCAAGAAGCTGGTGCCCTACATGAAGCTGGAGAAAAAGGAAAAGCTGGCCTCGCACTTGCCCGAGGAAGCCGATTACCTGAACCTCTTTTCCAAGGAAGAGGTGGAAAAGCTTTTAAGCGAAGCCCCCTCGTATTATATCGACCCCGCCAAGTGCAAGGCGTGTATGATTTGCGCCCGCAAATGCCCCGTGGAAGCCATTGACGGCGGCAAGGGACAGATTCATATCATCGACCAGGATAAATGCATCCGCTGCGGGACCTGTTTCGAAGCCTGCCCGCCTCGCTTCGGCGCGGTGACCAAGCTCAAGGCCGACCAGCCGGTGCCGCCCCCCATCGCCGAGGAAGACAGAATGCTCACGCGCGAAGGCGGAGAGAATAAAGAAGCAAGCTAAAAAATCGGGGGGTTAAACCAGGTCCATCTGCCGCAGCCTCATGTAGATGGCCGACTTGGGCACGGCGAATATCTCGGCCATCTTGTCCAGGTCCCCTACCTCCGCCCATTTCTTGACCATCCATGGCCGCGGCATCAACATACAGAAGGCGAAACAATCGGCCAGCCACTCGTTGAAGGAACCGAGCACGCTGCCCCTCTTGCGGAAGACCGGGCTCGTCCGGGAATGAGCCAGGATATGAAAAGCCTCGTGGAAGATGGTAAACCTCATCGTCGATGAAGCGTCGCCGCCCTTAATCTGTATCACCCAGCCGTCTTTTTGCCGCCAGATAGCGCCGTGATAGGCTTTCAGCGGCAGGAAGCGGACCTCCACCAGATAGTTCTTGTCGAAAAGCTGAATGAGCTCCGTCGATACCGGCGGGCGCGAAACCTTCCCCTTCTTCAGGTAACTGCTGGCCAGCTTTTCCAGCAGCTCTATCATGCGGCATCTGGGATCGCCCTCCGGCTTCATGAAGTCGTAGTCGCTAAGCCGGAATTCCCTGGCATCGAGCAGTTCGTTTAAGTGTTCCCGATTGGCGTCGGGGCACCACAGGCCATCACGCACCGTCGGGCATTGCTCCCTGAGCGGACAGCTCATCCCGTCGCTGCAGCTCACATGAGACCACAGCTCAGCTTCCCATCTAGGGACGCTTTTTGGCATCGTATTTTTTTTGTCTTCGGCGCTCAATGAGATCCTCAATCATGGTAATCAGGTCTTCATCCAGCTCATCGGGATACTTCTGATGGGCGTACTCCCGAAACTCGGGCCATTCAGCATATCCGGTATCAGTTACTCTGGGCAGATGACCGACGATAGAAAGAATTCTCTCCAGAGGCGCCCCGCTATAATCAGCCAGTTTCCGGCAGGATTTGGTGCTGGGGATATCCTCGCCGGAAAGCCAGCGGCTGACGGTAGCGTGACTTATACCTAAATCAGACGCCATTTGACTCGGCAGGCGCTTGCGCCTGCGCATAAGCTCACTAAGAAATGTTACTATGGGGACTTCTTTCGTGTTCATGGCTACATTCTATAGTGTAATATCGCGGCTTGTCAACTAAAAACCACCCCCTTGACAAACCCCCCAAACGGTATTACTATTGTCCGCAAAGGGACATACAGTGACCCTAAAAGAGAAAATCCGTATCTGGACCTATTGACAACCCAGATTATTGGTGTTAGCATGTGCCTTAACGGACAAACTGTGACCGTAAGGGAAAGGTATGAGCCGCATCTGTTCGTTTATATAGCGTCGGCTCCTGCCCGGGAGGTGAAATATCGCGGCGGGCTGGCCAGCCCGCAAGGCTAATAAGCGTGATCAGGCGACTTCCCGCCTAAAGGTGTCGATTGGGGGTAGAGCTAGGGTCCTGGGCCGGAGCGGGGTTTTCATCGGCCTCCCTCACCGGCTCTCCTCCTTGGGGTTCTACACCCAATCGACCACCCGCTTACCAAAAAAGCGTTATAGACCGAAAGGAATACCGATAAAAGGAGGTGATGCCGTAGTGTCCGACCCGCGAGGGGAAATCAAATATAGAATTCAACTGAGGTGACTTTTGAGCCATCCGATGGGTTATGCCCATTGGAGGTTATATAAAACAAAGGAGAAAACTTAATAAAATGAAAGCCAAAATGAAAGGAGTGCTGGGGATAGCCTTATCGCTGGTTCTTTTAGCCAGCCTGATGGTATTCGCTCTTCCCGCCTCGGCCGGTCCCTTCGAAGACCTGAACCCGGTCCCCAACATGTGGACGGGCTACGACCCGACCCCGGGCCTTGAAGGCGCCTGGTTCTTTGACCCCGCTATCGAACGGGTGGGGCCTGTTGCCAAAGGCATCGACGGTGACCTCTACGCCTATGTAGCCGGTACCGCCGCAACTCCTAACAACCCAGGTACGGATGACATCTTCAAGTCCGTTGACGGCGGGCGTACCTGGTCGGCATCCACCATCCCCTTCTACTATGGAGGCGGACGCGTTGTCGACATGGTCTGCTCCAGCCTGAGCGAAGATGTCATCTACCTTACCGACGGTAACTACGTTTACAAGTCGGTAAACGGCGGCATGAGCTTCATGACCGTGGCGGCAGAGAACCTCGAATCCCACCTGATGGGGGCCTGCGGCATGCCTATCACGCACGAGCCTATCACCTGCATCGACCTGGCTTATGACGGCGCCAACGACCCCATCGTCTTCATCGGCACCAGGTATGTAGGTCATCTCTATCCCACCACCCACGCTCTCTATCCGGGTGATATCATCGCCGGTACCGTTCTCTGGATATCCGACGAGACCTTCCCGGCCGAGTGGGGCGACCTGCAACTGAAGTGCTACGGCTGCTGTGATATCGACACCACCCTCACCACCGTAACCGACGAGATTTTCGGCCCTACCGTTGATGGTACTCTCAACTACAACGGTACCTTTGCCAACTTCCCGGTCGTACCCGGAACGGTGGTCATCGAGGATGCCACTCCTACCGAGACCTTCACCGATAACGGCTTTGGCGTCCTTGTCGGCGATAACGGCGGCTCGGGTACCATCGACTACGTTACCGGCGACTGGACCATCTCCTACGGCGCTAACCCGGGTGCCGGGCTCAATATCGAGGCCGACTACGAATACGCCTCGGTAATTCCCACCGGCTGCTTCGATGTCTTCTCGGTGGGCTGCGCCCCCGACTTCGCCACCACCAACAAGGCCTACGCCCTCATCAGCACCCTTGACGAGGACTGCGACGGGACCAACGAACCGTCCACGCAGGTCGTTAGCACGGTGGGCACCACCTGCAGCTGGAACTTCATCGGTGAACTCTTCTACGACTGCGATGCCGTTACCCCGCTCAACTTCGCTATCATCCACGCCTCGCGCTTCGCCTTCCCCGATGACTTTGCCGACACCCACTCCATGTTCCTCGGCGTCACTGCCTGGGACGGCTCCGACACTAACGTTGCCGGCGGCGATGTCTACCTGATAGCGGACACCATACCGCTGACGCCGACCCTCGACCTCAACGTCCAGGGTTACACCAGCGGCTGCACGGGTCTCTATCACGCCAACATCTGCAGCCTGGATATCATGGGCGGCACCAATGACGGCTCGCTCATCGCCGGTGCCTACGACACCTACGAAAACCAGGCCGCGACCGAGGTGTTCTACAGCACCGACGGCGGCTGGACCTGGGACGACAGCGACAAAGACCCCACCGGCCTGGGCTTACCGCCCACCACCATCCCGGTCAGTACTACCGGCACCGGCACCGGCTGGACCTACGTACTCTGGTACGACCAAACGGCCGTAGCCGGCACCGCTGGCTGTAACTGCGCCTTCTCCATGTCCTGCGGCGACGAAGTCGGCAAGTACTGGAACCAGATTTCGCTCATTGCGATGAGCATCGACGTTGTTCTCGACTTGAGCCATGCCCCGGGCTACCTGGACGGTAGCACCACCATGTACGTGCTGACCTGGGACGAAGACAGCTGCGCGGATATCGGTGAAGACCAGGAATCCGTCAGCCTGTTCCGCTGGGACGGCAGCAACTGGGAAAGGGTCTTCAGCAGCCTCAGCCCCGAATACGTGGCTGTTGTCGATACCCTGCTCGACTGGGTTGAGGTCTCTCCCGACTTCAACGATACCGACTGTCTCTACATGGCCAACAACGATTTCCAGATGTTCCGCTCCATCGACCGGGGCTGCAGCTGGCGAATGCTGGCTTACCCCTGCGACCCGTTGCCCGAAATCTCGGCCTGGATAGTCGTTGACGAAGAGACCGTGCTGGCGGCCGGCGCTACTGGCAGCTACGCGGGCACCATCTACCGCACCACCCGCCACGGCACCCGCCCCTGGAGCGAATTCCCCTGTCTGACCTCCACGGGCTTACCCGCCTGCGACGGCGTTGACTTCGACCTCTCGCTACCCAGAGGCGCCACCTCCGACGTCCTCTTCGGCGATGCTTGTGGTCAGGTTTACCTGTCACAAGACCTGGGCGAGACCTGGGCCGAAATCGAAGACGCCATAACGCACGACTTCGCCGATGACACCGACGAAACCTACGTCGTCTTCGACCCCGGCTACGCTGTTGCCGATGACCCCGGCATGAACACCATATACGCCGCGGGCGGCCAGGATATCGGTCGCTGCGCCATCAACTTCGACGCCCTGATGACCAAGCAGAACTGGGTCTACATCGACGACGCTTCGGCGTCCTGCGACCCCTGCACGCTGCAAATGGCGACGGGCATTGACGCCACGGGCGACACCGTGCTCTATGTTTCCGACGCCGGCAGCGACGAGGGTAACCCCGGTTCCGTTACCGTCACCGGCACCATCGAGGTTGACTGTTCCACCGGCTCCGGCGAAGCCGTTTGCATCTGCGACCGCGACCTGGTGCTTTCGGCGGAAGAGGTTACCGTAATCAGCGGTAGCTTCACCAGCAACGAGCTGGTCGAGATTGTCACCTACAACCTGGTCTGCACCACGGAGTGCATCGAGGACGAGTGCATCTGCACCATTGCCGGCGAAATCGGCATCAGGGGCTTTGAGTCCGAAGCCTACGGCCAGATAGACATCCTGGACGAGGCCGTAATCACCTGTGGCTCCCTGGTTGCCGTTGACGACGAGGTAATAGGCAGCGGCGATGACACCGAGGTGACCTTCTCCGGCACGCTGGTCAACTACCCCATCTGCGTCGGCTCGCTATCCATAACCGACGGTACCGAAACCTTCACCGACAACGGTGACGGCACGCTCACCGGCAGCGCTGGCGGCACGGGCACCATCAACTACACCACCGGCGCCTACTCGGTCACCTTCAACACAGCGCCTGCCACTGGCGTTGACAACATCACGGGTGACTACAACTACATCGCTGACTGCAACTACACCGGCAACGCCCTGATTATCAGCAGCCACCTCCAGGTAACCGCCACGGCAGCCACTTCGGACGAGCCGACCGGCGTCTGGCGCTCGGTCAACCCGCTAGACCCGATGCCACCGGTTTCACCGGTGCCTCTGGTCGAATGGGAGTTCCTGAGCTTCGGCCTGTCGCCGGTTTCCTTCCTGGCGCACTTCCCCACCTACACCTTCCCCGACGACCTCTGGCTGACCATGGGTAGCAACGTCCTCTGGGCGCTCGACTTCTACCCAACCCTGTGGGATACCATCTGGATGTGGGACGACCCGCTGGCCGCCCCGGTAATCCAGGTGGCGCCCGCTGACGGCGCCCTGTTAGCCACACCGACCACCGCCACCCTCGAATGGGAGGCCCTGGACGGCGCTACCATGTACGAGGTCTACATCTACAGCTACTGCGCCACGTGCCCGACCCTGAAGAACCTCGAATACTCCGTCCTGACGGCGAATACTTGTCTGCCGCTCTACCCCGACTACCCGCTGCTGGCCGGCACCAAGTACTACTGGAAGGTCAGGGTCGCCTGTGACTCACCGTACGTGAGCAAGTGGTCAGACCTGCGCGAATTCGATACCGCCCTCGGCTCGGTACCCGGTCTCTGCTCGCCCATCTGCGGTTCCGACGATATCATCCTCAACACCAACTTCTCCTGGGATGAGGTTGTTGGCGCCACCGGATACGAGCTCCAGATAGCGGCCGCCAGTGCCGACGGCACGGTTGACTGGACCGGTGCTACCACCTACACCTCCTCGGTTAACGCACTGGCCAGCATACCCGGCCTGGAGTACTCAACGGTCTACTACTGGAGGGTGAGAGCCATTAGCGACGGCGTCGCTGGCGCGTGGGCCGTCTGCATCTTCACCACCATGGATGAGCCGGAGGTACCTCCGGAACCCGAACCGCCGGTAGAGGTGACCATCGAAGAGGTTACACCTACCTGGATTTGGGTCCTCATCGGAATTGGTGGCGCGCTTATGATTGCAGTGATTATCCTGATAGTCACGACCCGGAGAGTACCCTGATCTAGACTAAGAGGGTAAGAGCTTCAACGGATAAGCAAAAGAGCCCCCCTTCATCAGAAGGGGGGCTCTGGTTAAACAGAGCCGGGAGGTGGGAAATGACCACCCAGAATAAGCTGGAAACCATGTATAAGATGAGGCAATCGGGGACTACCCTCGACCGCGTCGCCGACCGCTTCGGCATCACCCGCGAAGGCGTGAGAAGGCTGCTCACCGAGCACTACGGCTCTACCCGAATCCAGAACCTGCTCACCGTCACCGAGCTTATCCGCCGCGCCGGCTGCGGCCATAACTACATCAGTAAGCTAAGAAGGCAGGGCGTTATCAAGCCGGCCATGGTCATCGGCCACGGGCGGACGCTCTGGAAGCCGGAAACCGTCGGCGCCATCACCGGCTACCTACACCGCCACACCTGCCCGGTCTGTCACCACCCCGTGCCCGGTAACCGCCATGTCTATTGCTCCCACCAATGCTACCTGGAAGCCAACCGCTATAAAAACCAGTCCGAAGAGTTCCGCAAGCGCCACAACGAGAGGGTAAAGCGCTGGTTGTCCCAAAACCCGGAAAAAGCCCGCCAGATTCAGCAGCGCAAGCAGGCCAGGCGCTGCCCCTAGCGCCATCGGATTAACAATCGGCACCCCTCCCCATCTCCCCACCCCGTTGCACCCCACCCGGTTTGCTGCTAAAATCAGGCAGGTTACTGAGCTCGAAACAACCTGACCGAAAGGGGGTTGCCATGACCGCTCAACCTCGCGACTACTCCGTCCTCGACAAACTCGACCTGGAAAGAAAGCCCGTCGGCGTCAAGTTCCTTCCCGTAAAACCCAAAGGTATCGCCCGCATCAAAAAACGCCTCTCCTTCTGCGAGATGTTCGTCGAAGCCCAGACCTCCTCCCCCTTCTACGTGCAACAGGAAGACCTCAAATGCGTCGAGCCGCTGCTTTTGGGCATGGAAGACCCCGACCCGATGCTAGTCGGGGGGATGGTGGGGGAAGCCGACGACCTCTTCGAGGAAGCCCGCGCCAACCGCCGCGTCTACCAGTACCTGCCCCGCATGCTCAAAGGCTCGGTGAACTACGTCGCCTTCGCCGCGCTGGACAAAATCAGCTTCGACCCCGACGTGGTCGTCATCACCGCCCAGGCCGGCCAGGCCTACCACGTCCTGCGCGCTCTCAACTTCGCCTCCGGCGACATGTGGTCGGCCAGGGGCACCTCGGTGGCGGCCTGCGCCTGGATGTACATCTATCCCGTCCTCAGCGGCGAGATGAACCTGACCATCAGCGGCATCAGCCTGGGCATGCGCGCCCTCAAGGTCCTTCCCGAAGGACTGATAATCATTTCCATCCCCTGGACCCGGCTCGACGAAGTCCTCAAGAACATGCGCAACATGAAGTGGCACCTGCTCTCGGACGACATCACCGGCGACGAGCACAAGAAGCGCGTTGACCTGCTCTTTAACGAGCTGAGACGGAAAATACAGAGCCATTAACCACCCGAAGGAGGTTTGATATGCTCGACTATTCCGTGTTCGAAAAATTCCAGTTCGAAAGGAAGCCCGTCGGCGTCAAGTACTCCCTGACCAAACCTGCGGGCATCAAGCCGCTGGAGGGCAGCCTGGCCATCTGCGAGATGTTCGCCGCCGCCCAGACCTCTGACCCCTTCTACGCCACCGAGGAGAGCGTCCAGTGCGGCGAGCACGTGGTGGGCTTTGTCGACTTTCCCCCCCTGATGTACAGCGGCCAGCTGGGGGCGATATTCTCCATGTTCAAGACGCCGGGCGCCAACCGCCGCGTCTACGACTACATACCCCTCATGCCCAAAGACTCGGTGAAGTATATCATCCACGCCCCGCTGGACAGGCTCAGCTTCGACCCCGACTTTCTGATTATCACCGCCAACCCCGCCCAGGCCGAGGTCATTTTGAGAGCGAGCAGCTTTGCCAGCGGCAAGATGTGGTCGTTCAAGGGCACTACCTGCCTCTCCTGCGCCTGGATGTACGCCCACCCATACCTCAACGGCGAGATTAACATGACCGTCAGCGGTCTGGGTTACAGTATGAAGGCACGCGGCGTTCTCCCCGAGGGGCTGTTGATTATCACCGTCCCCTTCGACCTTCTCCCCGGGCTGATGGAAAACCTCAACGAGATGGAGTGGCAGCCCTACTGGTTCAAGCTGGGAAGGGAAGGCTTCGTCAAAGAGGTCAAAAGCGGGAAA
>JASFHK010000014.1:0-40549 GCA_050123275.1 Dehalococcoidia bacterium | reverse complement strand
AGCTAAGGTATAGAAAGCGAAAGCCGAACCTGTTCTGGAAGATGCTCTATGCCTTTGCCGACGTCGCCTTGTTTAGACCCGTCAGAGATAGCCTTGGTCTGCCAAACGCCAGGATCTGCTATGCCACCGGGGCTATGCTCAGCCCCGAAGCCTTCAGGTTCTACCATGCCCTCAATCTCCCCATCAAAAGCCTCTATGGCTCAACGGAGGGAGGAGCCCTAACTGGTGCCAAGAACGACGACATCCGTTTAGAGACCGTGGGTCCCGTTCACCAGGGAGCCGAGGTGAGAATAACCGATGATGGTGAGATTATTTATCGGCAGCCCGGCGTTTTCCTTGGTTACTATAATGACCCGAATAAGACTGCCCGGATGCTTAAAGACGGCTGGTTCCATAGTGGGGACAGCGGTTTCATTAACGAGGACGGACACCTTGTCTTTCTGGACAGGGTAGAGGACCTGGTTGAGCTGGTCAGTGGCGATAAACTGGCCCCCCAGCTTATTGAGAGCCGTCTGAGGTTCAGTCCTTATATCAGGGACGCCTGGGTTCTAGGTGGTCCGAATGGAGCCTATGCCTCAGCCATCCTGATCATTGATTACGAGAGCGTCGGCAGGTGGGCCGGGGAGAATAGTGTGTCTTATACCACCTTCACCGAGCTTTCCCAGAAGCCAGAGGTTTACCAGTTAGTGAAGCAGGATATAGATAGAGTGAATCAGACTTTACCCCCGGGCACTAAGATCAAGAAATACGTCAATCTGCACAAGGAATTTGACCCTGACGAGGCTGAGTTAACCAGAGACAGGAAGCTGAGGAAGGCATTTGTGCAAGAGCGCTACCGCGAGCTTATCAAAGCCATCTATAGTAACAAGACTGAGGTACCCGTAGAAGCCCAGGTCAGATATCGGGACGGGCGGATGGGGACAATAAAGACTACTCTTAGCATCCAGTCTGTTAAAGGAGCTGCTCAATGACTTCCTTGCTACAGTATGTGGTAAGCGGCTTTGCTGCGGGCATGATCTATGCCCTGGTGACCATCGGCTTTGTGCTAATTTTCAAGTGTTCCAAGGCGTTTAACATTGCCCAGGGACACTTCGTCATGATTGGTGGCTACCTGGGCTTTACCTTCTTGGTAACCTTCAATCTGCCGATATGGGCTGCCATACTGGCGGCGATAGCCGTGGCTATTGTGATGGGTATGGCAATAGAACGCTTAACCCTGCGCCCCCTGGTGGGTCAACCAATACTGGCGGTCATCATGATGACCATAGCCTTGGCCACTGTCTTGGAAGGGCTAGCCACCCTAATCTGGGGCGGCGAGTATAAGGCCTACCACGGAGTGCTGCCGGACATATCCATAAAAATTGGCGAGCTATCCATATCCTCGGAGATGGTAATTGGCATAATTGTCTCCGTTATTGTCGTGGTTATACTCATGATGCTCTTCCGCTACACCAGAAGTGGGCTGGCCATGAGAGCCACCGCCGAGGACGAGCAGGTGGTACAGAGTGCCGGTATTAAGGTAACCACCGTTTATGCCCTTTCCTGGGTAATCGCTGCTGTCGTTGGTGTCATCGCCGGCATCCTTTTAGGCGGCATATCTGGTGTCATGGTACCAATGTCTAACGTCGGCCTGAAAGCATTAGCCGTAGCGCTCTTGGGAGGAATGGACTCGATTGGCGGAGCTATTCTTGCCGGATTAATTTTGGGTATTTCCGAGAATATAGCCGCCGGTTACCTGGATCCTCTATTACCGGCCGGTGGTGGGTTGGCTGGTGTCTTCCCCTTTATCGTCATCATAATCGTGCTCATCTTCAGGCCTCACGGTCTGTTTGGTCTGGCTGAGATAGAAAGGATTTGATAGATGGCTTTGCCCAGCGGAACCTTTAACGAAAGCTATGGTCAGGACATGGCTATCTTCCGCACCAAGACGCAGTGGATAATGCTGCTTGCCTTACTCGCCATTATTTTCACCTGCCCGCTCTATGCCAGCGACCGAATACTGACCATAATAACCATAATCGGTATCACCGTTATCAGCGTTCACGGCCTGCAAATTCTAACCGGCTATTGTAATCAGGTCTCGCTGGGACATGTGGGCTTCATGGCGGTGGGTGGTTATACCTCGGCTATTCTTACCGCCCACCTTGGCTGGCCGTTCTGGGCGGCCTTACCCTGCGCGGCTTTGATGTCGGGAATAGTGGGTATAATCTTTGGACTGCCGTCGCTAAAGGTCAAGGGCTTCTACCTGATTATGTCCACCGTAGCCGCCTATTTTATTATCATCTGGTTCGTCCTCCAACTAGTCAGTCTTACCGGTGGGGCCGATGGCATGTCCGTGCCCAGGCCTGAGATAGGCGGCTTTGTCTTTAAGTCCAAAGCCAGCTATTTCTACCTGGTGATGATACTGGCCTGTCTGGCGACATTCGTGGCTAAAAACATCGTCAGGACCAGGGTCGGCAGAGCCTTTATCGCCATCAGAGATAATGAGTTGGCGGCTGAGGTCATGGGGGTCAATCTGTGGTCTTATAAGCTGCTGGCCTTCTTTATCGGCTGTGTTTTTGCCGGCGTGGCTGGCGCATTGACGGTTCACTATGTCGCCTTCGCCGCCGTCGACCAGTTTCCCTTTATGAACTCGGTCTGGTATCTGGGCATGTTGATTGTCGGCGGTATGGGCAGCACCACCGGCGTTATCTTCGGCGTCGTCGCCCTCAAAATGCTGGACGAGCTGGTTACTATCGTTGGCCCCATGCTGGCGGTCGCCGTCGCTCCTCAAGCCGCGGCTTCGCTGGGACTCATCCTGCGCGGCTTGGTAATCATCATCTTCCTCATCTTTGAGCCCAGGGGGCTGGCTCACCGGTGGGAGATGGTCAAGGCATATTATCGGCTATGGCCTTTCTCGCATTAAAACAAAATATGAGTGAAAGGGGGTGAGTGAATTTAAGAGAACGGCTAATTTAGGGGGCGAACTAAATAACACATTGGAAAGGAGGAGAGGAGATGGCTAAGATTAAGTGGTTATTGATAGCTTCCCTAATTATTTCGCTGGTAGCAATACCCTTATTGGGTGCCTGCGGAGCAGAGGAGGAGGAACCAACGCCTCCGCCATCAGACGGAGAAGAGCCTACACCACCGCCGGCTGAGTACACCATGTATGTCGGCGGCTGCTTTGCCCTGACCGGTGCCTACGCCGAGGATATGGCGGCGAGCCTGGCTGGCTATGAGGACTATGTTGCCTGGGTGAATGAGAACAAGATTCTGGCTCCATGGTACCCGGACAAGACAATCCCCGATAACGTAACCTTTGAGGTTATGTGGCGAGATGATGAGCTCAATGTAGATAAGGTGCTGTCCATCTACGAGGAGCTTAAGGCTGCAGGACTCCTGGTCGAGAGGGTATCAGGTTCACCGCAGGCTCTGGCGTTAATGGACTTGATGAATGAGGACCGCATCGGCGCCACCAGCGCGGCGGCCGGCCCCTATCTCCTGTCGCCGCCAAAGACCATCTTCACCAACTACCCTATCTATACCGATGATTGTGGTGCCTACGCCGATTGGTTCCTGGAGAACTGGGATGAGACGAGGGCACCAAGGTTCGCCTTCCTCACCGCCGATAACGCCATGGGTAGGTCGGTGGTGACCGATGAGATGAAGGATTATCTGGAGAGCATCGGATACGAGGTAGTCGGTGAGCAGTACGTGCCTCTGGTCCCCACCGCGCCGCCAACCACCCAGCTTCTATGGCTGAAGGACAACAATGTTGATGTTTGTTTCGGCGTCATGATTAACCCTGGTTCCCAGCCAACGGTAAAGGAGATGAACAACCTGAATATGGGCCCCGGTATGGACTACGAGATAACCTTCGGCTGTGCCACGCCGAGCCACCTTCAGGTATTCGTTCCGGCCATGGGGCAAGAGGCTAACGGCTTCGTCGTCGCCGGCGGCTACGCCTCCTGGGATGACACCGGTGAGGGAATGACCTTCGCCAACCAGCTGCTGGCGGCTAACCGCCCCGACAAGGCTGGAGCCATGCACATCATGTATGTGGATGGCATAGTTGAAGCCATGACCCAGATTGAGGCGCAAAGGCTGGCCTTGATAGCGACTGGTAAATCTCCTGACGAGCTGGAGGCGGTTGATGTCCTGGAGTATGGCTACTACCAGATTAAGGACCTTTCCACCGGTGGCATAACCGGTTCACCGCTTACCTACGGACCGGGTGATGTCGAGGGGGCTGATGGTGTGCGTATCCAGCAGGTTCAAAACGGTATTATCGTAGACATGGGTTCCTATCCGGTCCACCACATCTACAAGCAAGAATAACCATATTATCATTAATCCGGGGGCTCTATGGCTCCATCCCCGTAGGGCTCCCGGAAATTCCCACCATATCTTCACTGGTGGGCCAATCGGTTATAGCTACTGTCCTGAAAAACAGCTGTGCGGGCCGGAATTTCGGGGACTCCGGAAATATGATGTTACAGGTAGGTCAAAATTAGCCAGAGAATAAACGGGGAAAGGCGGGCTGGCCAGGGTGTGCCATTCGGGGCTTCTTACGTCGTTAGTCTCTCCCACCCTCCCCGCGAAAATGGCTTCAGCGGGGCGAGTGGCCGCCCGCTTTCCTAATCATCATATTATAGGTTTCTTCTCAACGCCTGGCAATAGCCCGGCTTCGAGCCACTATAAAGGCTAAAGGGGGGCAAGATGAACTCAAGCCAACTGGAGTTATCTGTATTTAACAAATTCGACTTTGAAATAAAGCCCGTAGGGGTTAAGTTTCTGCCCAATAAACCAGAGGGCTTAAAGAAGCTGGACAAAATTCTAGACCTTTGCGAGATGCTCCCCGAAGCCCAGGCGGGAAACGCTTTCTACGTTACCCAAGAAAACTTCACCTGCATCGGGCCGCTGCTGCTGGGCATGATAGAGCACGAGCCCACTTTTGAGACCGGGCAGGTAGGGCCGAAACTGGAAGTTCTCAAGGACGTGCGCGCCAACCAGAGAATCTATGAAGTCATCCCCAAGCTACGTAAAAATACTGTCAACTATGTCGCCTTCGCGCCCCTGGACAAACTGACCTTCGAGCCAGACGTGTTAATCATTACGGCTAATGTGATTCAGGCCGAAATCTTATTGAGAGCCTTAAGCTACAGCAGCGGCAGGATGTGGACGGCGAAGGGGACGACGGTTATCAGCTGCGCCTGGCTATACATCTACCCATACCTAAGCGGAGAAATGAACCTTAGCATCACCGGTTTCGGCCACGGTATGAAAGCAAGGAGGCTCTTTCCCGAAGGGTTGATACTATTATCCATACCCTTTGACCTGCTACCTAACATGGTGAACAACCTGCAGGATATGAAATGGATACCTCTCTCCTACACCTTGGGCAAAGAGGGGCACAAGAAGAGGATTAGGCGAATAGTCGAAGAGTTACAGCAGGAATCTCAATCCGTTTAAGCCGAGCCGCTATCAATCGACAACGGCGGCGAACTCGTCGGGCTTGAAGGCGAGAATAGGCAGCGACTCCTCCAGGTCCCTTCCCGGCAGATAGTCAAACGATTCCTGGACTGCCCCGCCCGTTTTCAGGGCAATCGCCCAGAGCGGGATATCCACCGGACACACATCGGAACACTGGCCGCAGCCGGTGCAGGTCAGGCTCACGTGGAATAACCTTATCAGCTGATAGAATATCGGGACGGGCAGAACCTGCCCGTATCCGTTTCTCTCCATTTGGGTCTCGTAGTATTTCGGCTCATGCTCATCGCCCCCGGAATCGAAGAAGCAGACGTGGCAGTAACAGGCAGGGCAGACCTTGCTGCAATTACGGCAGCCGATGCATTTCTCGAAGAGTTTGTTTACATCGAAGCTGTCGACGCCCAGCTCCTTGAAAAGCTCCTGCTTTCTGGCCTGCCGCTTCGTCCGCAGGCCGTCGATTATCGCCGCTTTAACCTCTTCGCCACCGATATCTCCCTTAAAGCCGTCGGCAAACCCGGCGCCCTTTTCCGTATTCAGGTGCATCAGGCAATGTTCGGCGGCATCGTTGCCAATCAAATCCAGGGTGATGTCGGCGTTATAGGGCACGAAATTCTCACAGCTGGCGCAGGCATCCCTGATACCGGGGGCAATCTCGGCCTTCTTCACCGCCTCCCAGTACGAGGGCAGTTTTTCCTCGATATCCCCGCTCACGGCCGTCTCCAGCGGATAGACCCCGCCGCAGGTCGAGCTAATCAACAAGAGGTTATCCAGGCTTCCCTGGTTCAGCTTCATAAGTTCGGTGAGCGCCCTCAGTTCGCAGGGTCTTACCACGGCGGCGACGGGCTTGTCGGCGGCTTCCACCAGGGTAAGCCGGGAAAGCACTTTGGCGGCATTGGCCGGCATCAAGGGGAAAAAAGGCCGGGCTTCTTCGAGCGCCGCCGGGTCGGTAATCAACGAATAGGCGACGCCGTTTTCAGCTACCTTTTTGAGGGTGAAAACCCCCTTGACCTTGCCCTCTTCCAGCAGGAACTTCAAAAACTCCAGCAAACACGCTTCAGCGCCCTTATTCAACTTCAACGCCTTGGGCATCTCTAAGCCTCCTGTTTGGCGGAGGTCTCTAGGTAAGACTGCTCCACTTCTTCGAATTCCTTCTCTTGATAAACCCTCAAGGGAAGCGGTTCCTCGCGGCTCCGGCCGGGCACGTAGTCAAACTCCTCCTGGTTCTGGCCGCCCACCAGGCTGAAGACCTGGGCGACCGGGATGGCGGTGGGGCAGGCATCCTCACAGGCCCCGCAGGATACGCAGGAGAGGGACATGTGCAGCATACGCCCGATATGGAAGAGAAGCGTCTCGGGCGGAAGCCTCAGCCCGCCGGATATTTCGGCCCGGTTGAGGTAGTCTTCAAAGGCGAACTTCATATCGCCCGAATCGAAGAGACACTGCCGGCAGTAGCATATGGGACAGACCCGCATGCAGTTGTGGCAGTTTATACACTGGCTGAAGGTGTTAAGCAGGTTATCCAGCCCGGTAGCCTTGGGCTTGAATTCCTGCATGAATTTCCGGCGTTGCTCTTTTCTCGCCTCGGTCAGGGAATTTACCGTTTTTTTCCAGCCCGATGTATCGGCGTCCGCGGCCATGCCCAGGCAACCCAAAATACTCTCGCCCTTGGGGCTGTTGGGGATAAGGCAAATAGCGCCGCCCTTGACCCCCAGCACGCCGATGTGCAGGTCCTGGCCGCCGCTAGCCGAGAACTTATCGCATATCTGGCAGGCGGGCCTCAGGCTCTCGCCGGCCTCCCCTTTCTGGACTTTGGCAAACTCCGCCTCGGCTTTCCTGGCGTCTTGGGCCCAATCGGCCAGCGGCAAGGCTCCGGGGCAATCGATGGTAATCAGATATATGTTTTCCAGGTCAACCTGGCCCAGTTTGAACAGCTCGACGGTGGCTCTGGCTTCGCAGGGTCGCACTACGGCGGCTATCTTTTTATGGCCCGGGCCGTGCCCGGTAAGGCCGGAAATGGCTTTGGCTCCCTGAACGGGCATCACCGGAGGCAGGGGATAGGCGTTATCCAGTATCGACTCGTCCCGGGTCACCAAATAGCTGAACGAATCGGTCCCCGCTGCCCTTACCGGTATGAGGACGGCGTCGAAACAACCCTTCCCGATGGCCTGTTTCAGGAAAGCTACGACCTTTTCTCTCGGTCCGCCTTCTGCAGCGAAAAGTGCACCCTTGTTATCGACAGCCATATCAGACACCTCTTATCGCAATACCTCTTTAAGCTCCTGGTAAATCTGGGGGAAGGTAAAATGCTTCAGCCTGGCGGCTCCGGAGGGGCAGGCGGCGGCACAGTTACCGCAGCCATGGCACAGTACCTCGTTCACCACCGAGACTCTCTTGTCTTCGTCGAAGCTAATCGCCCCGTAGGGGCAAACCTCGATACAGGTCTTACAGCCGGTACAGAAGCTCTCCGATATCTCGGACACCCTGACCTCAAGCTCCAGCTTTTTACCCGGCACCAGCGCCGAAAGTATCTTCCCCGCCGCCGCCTCCGACTGGACTATCGATTCGGCGATGCTGTGCGGCCCCCGGGCGCAGCCGATAACGAACACTCCCTCGACGGTGGAGGCTATCGGGCCGAGCAGCTGGTGCTCTTCGACGAAGAACCCCTTGTCGTCCCGAGCGATATTGAGCATTTCGGCGAACTTTCCGGCATCGCCGGCGGGCTCCATCACCGGCAGCAGAACGACCATATCCGCCGCCAGCTCGCTTTTCTTGCCGGCCTCCGTCTCGTATTTGACGGCGGGGCCTTTGCCGTTGCCGCCGACCTCGGTCTTGGCGACACGGATGTAGTCGGCGCCCAAATCCCTGGTATCCGCGTAAAACTTCTGGAAAGACTTGCCGGGCAGACAAAGGTCGGAATAGAGATGAGTCACCTTGGCCTGGGGCAGTTGGTCTTTAAGCATCCGGTCGAATTTGAACGAGTAGGCACAGCATACCTTGGAGCAATAGCCCTTCTCTTCCCTGCCGGCGCAATGAATGATGGCCACCGACTGGGGCGGCTGGCCGTTTTTAAGCAGGATTTTGCCGCCGGTAGGCCCTGCGGGGATATTCATCTCCTCGAACTCCAGACCGGTATAAACATCGTCTATCTTTCCGTAGCCGTAGCGGGGCAGACCGCTGAGGTCAAACAGCTCGAAGCCGGTAGCCAGTATCACCGCCCCGACATTTAAGTCGAGCTCCTTGTCTTCAGCACCCTCCGCTTTCTTTACCACCTTCACCTCGAAATTACCCAGGAAGCCCAAAATCTGCTCCACTTCGCTCTCGGTGAATAGCTGAACATACTTATTGCCGTTAAGGCCCTTTAATTCCCGTTCTATCAGCTCTGGGCCCGATTCCATGTTGACGAAGAGGCGGCTTAAATCCTTCACCTTGCCGCCCAGCACCGGGCTCTTCTCCACCAGATAGACTTTCCTGTCCGGTGACGCCAGCAGCTGGCTGGCTTTGATGCCGGCGATACCGCCGCCGATGACCAGCACGTCGGGATTACAGCTGATTTCCTTGTTTTCGAGGGGGCGATGATAGCCGACCCGGCTGATAGCGGCTCTTATCTGTCTGATCGCCTTAGCCGTGGCCTCGGCCCCGTCCGGCGTGACCCAGGCGCACTGTTCGCGTATATTGGCCAGCTGGAACAGCTGCGGGTTGAGACCCGCCTGCGCGCAAACGTTCATGAAGGTAATCTCGTGCTGCTTCGGCGAGCAGGCCGCCACCACCAGGTGCGTTAGATTGTGCTCTTCGATAGCCTGCTTGAGGAATGCCTGCCCGTCGCCGGAGCATAAGAGCTTATACTTCTCGGCAACCACCACATCTTTGAGAGGACTGACGGCGGCGATTACCTGGTCGACATCTATCTTTTCGGCGATGTTGGTACCGCACTCGCAAACGTATACGCCTATTCTCTTGGCCACTTTGCCACCTCTACTTTGATGATGAAAGTATTCTTCCCGCCGTCGCTTCCGCTTCGGCTACCGTCTCGGCAATATCCTTGGGGCCCTGGGCGCAGCCGGCGATAAACACACCGTCCTGCGCGGTGTCTATGGAGCTAAGGTCTGGCTCCTTCTCGCTGAAGAAGCCGTCCTTGCCCTGCGGGATGTTCAGAATCCCGGCCAGTTTCGCCGAATCTGACCCCGGTTCCAGGGCCGGGTTAAGAATAACCATCTCCACGGCCAGGCTTTTTTCCTGGCCGTCCTCGGTCTTATACTTAACCGCCAGATCCTTCCCCGATTGAGCCACCCCGGTTACCGCAGCCCGGACGAAGTCCACCCCGTGCCCCTTTACCTCTTCGTAAAAATGCTGGTAGTCTTTACCGGGAATGCAGAGGTCGGAGTAGAAGTGGGTTATCTTCACCTCGGGCAGTTTCGCCTTGATGAAGTGGGAAAGCTTGAGGGAGGCCATACAGCATACCGAGGAGCAATAGCCCTTCTGCTCCCGCCCCACGCAGTGGATAACCGCCGCCGACTTGGGCGGCTGGCCGTTCTTCAGCGTAATCTGCCCGTCGGTGGGCCCGTTGGAGGCGCATATCCTCTCCACCTCCATGGCAGAGTAGACGTTATCGAGCTTCTTGTAGCCGTACTGGGCGGTCTGGCCGACGTCGAACGATGCGAAACCGGTGGCGACGACGATGGCGCCGGCCTTCAGCTCCAGCTCCTCGTCCTTCTGATTGTAGTCGATAGCCTCGAACATGCAGGCTTCCTGGCAGGCTTTGCACTCCTTCCCCTTAAAGCGCAGGCAGTTTTCGGTGTCGATGACGGGGACGTTGGGCAGCGCCCCGGCGCAGGGAATATATATCGCCTTCCGCTTGGACAACCCTTCCTCGAATTCGTTGTCCACCTCCACCGGGCAGGGTTCGAAACAGGCGTTGCAGCCGATACAGTTGTCCGGGTCGACATAGCTCGCCTTTTTCCTGATTTTCACCGAAAAATCGCCCGCCGAGCCGCTGACGGACTCGACCTGGCTCAGCCTCAGCAGCTCAATATTCTCGTCAGCCAGAAGCTCCTGCTGCTTGGGGGCTATCATACAGGTGGAGCAGTCCATGTTGGGGAACACCTCTTCGAACTTGATGACGTTACCGCCGATGTAGGAGCTCTTTTCGACGAGGTACACCTTTCTCCCCGAGCCGGCCAAAAGCAGGCTGGTCTCAATACCGGCCACCCCTCCCCCGATAACCACTACCGGGGCACCTTTTCCTTTATCAGTCATTTTTTTACACCCTATAGCGAAGTCTTTGCCTTCATGGGGTTGGGCCCCATTTCCGTAATCTGCTTGGCAAATTCGGTGGCTACTTCCTTGAATCTTTGCCCTTCCGACGCCGACACCCAGGCCAGCATAATCCGCTCCGAGTCCAGACCCAGCGTTTGCCAGGTTTTCTTTAAGAGAGCGAAGCGGCGGCGGGCGTAGTAGTTGCCCTCCCGGTAGTGGCAGTCCCCGGGGTGGCAACCGGCAACGAGCACGCCGTCGGCGCCGTGCAACAGCGCCGTGGCCACCAGAACCGGGTCAACGCGACCGGAGCACATCACCCTGATAACGGACAGGGATGAGGGCACTTCCAGCTTGGTTGCCCCGGCCAGGTCGGCGCCGGCATAGGAGCACCAGTTGCAAAGGAAGCCGACTATTTTGGGGGCGAAAGCTGTCTCCATAAAACCTCCCGGCTAAAACTGGATTTGCGCTTTGTGTTTGCCCCCGCCCTCGTCGACGCAAAAGAGCAGCGTCTTGTTCATCTTGCCGCACCAGGCTTCAACGTCCTTGGGGAAAGACTCGCAGTCAGCCAGAACCTCCACGGTGTCTCCCGCCGGGACATTTTTAGCCATGGTAGCCAGCTTGAGCACCGGCTGCGGGCATTTCAGCCCCAAAACATCCAAGGTATGTAGTGCCATGATTGCCTCCTTAATTACCCTAACGCTTAGTTTTAGCTGTTTTAGAAAGAGAAGGTTATGGTAGCGTCCGAAATCGAGGCGATAAACGCAGTAGCGCCGATGATTTCTACGCCTTCTCTAAAATCTTCGGGCTTGAGGTCCTTGTTTTCCAGCGCCAGCTCGCAGACGTAAATCTTGCCGCCCAGCGCGCGTATGCCGTCGTAAAGTTCCACGATGTTAGGCAGACCCTTGCCCGAGATTTTTTCCAGCTCGCCCTTCACCATCGTCGGGGCGCCACCGGGGCAACAGAATATGGTGAGGTCATCCCCGCTGGCCACCGCGCTTGACCCCAGAATCATAGGCGGGTAAATGTTGGGGGGTGCCGAGCCGTTGACCGTGATCGCTACTTTAGCCATGAAACCCTCCTTATTTAAAGATCATTTCTATGTCTAAGGCCAGATGCCCAAAACACCTTTAGCCAGCCGCCGCCCCCTGCTTCTTACCGTCACCTTGAGACACTTTTCTTACGATCGGGTTAGGGCCAAGCTCCCTTATGGCCTGGGTAAAGCTCTTCACCGTTTCGGCTATCTTGGGACCTTCAGAGGCCGCTATCCACTCCAAGCGGAGCCGGTCCTTGCCGATACCCATGGCCTCCAGGAAAGGGAACAGCCCCGTCATTTTCCGGCGGGCATTAAGATTCCCCTTCTGGTAGTGGCAGTCTCCGGGATGGCAGCCGCAAATAAGAACGCCATCGGCACCGGCAATAAAAGCTTTGAGAACCAGTCGCTCATCAATCCTGCCGGAGCACATTACCCGGATAACTCTAACGTTGGGGGGGTATTTCAGACGGGAGGTGCCAGCTAAGTCAGCGCCGGCGTAGGAACACCAGTTGCAGAGGAAACCAACTATTTTTGGCTCAAATTCGCCCATTGTCAAATTTCGTGGGCACAAAATAACAGCTTGGTTGTTTGGTCACATGATGTGGTAAAATTTAAACAACAAACAACGCCAGCCCAACGCATAATACCCCACGGGGGTATGGCATGTCAATACTTTCACAAAAAGAATAAGTGAGAGGTAAAAATGCTCGAAGAACCGGTATCCAAAGAAACCCTACAGCAGCGCCTGAAAAAGGCAGAGGGTCAGATTCGCGGTATCGAAAAGATGGTCGAAAGCGGTCGCCAGTGTGAAGACATTATTACCCAGCTGGCGGCGGTGCGCTCCGCCATCGAAGGCATTGCCGGTCTTGTGCTGAAAAACTACATGAAAATCTGCTTCGATGGGGAGGCGCCGACGGAGTGCGTCGATGTGGAATCCCTGGCCAGGGCTATCGCCATCTGGGGCGGAGTACGCGTCGGGGACCAGTAAACGCCGGCGGGTGAGTTCACGTTAGCCTCAGCCGTATTTATATCAACCCCTCTACGGTAGCCTGTCTTTAGTTACGGCGTGGTGATTGAAACTGGTGCCTTCGGCGGCGGTCATCGGTTTAGCTAACGGGTGTTTCTTCAGATAATCTACGGAGCGGCGAATATCTTCCAGTAACATATCGGCCATCTCACGGCTGAAGCCATGCCGGACCAGTATCCGCATCACCGCAAGCTCGGTAATATCGAGCGGCATGGTATAAGCCGGAACCTGCCAGCCCCTGGTACGCAACCTGTCGGAAAGCTCGAACAGGTTATAGCCCGGCTCGGCGCCCTCTTCTATCGTCCACGACAGCGCGGGAATGCCCTTTTTGCTATCACCGTCGAATAGCATCTCGAAGGGGCCGATTTTCTGAATTTCCCGCGCCAGATATTGGGCGGTATCGTAGCAATTGTGGTGTATGCGCCGGTAGCCCTCTTTCCCCAGATGGAGGAAGAGGTAATACTGCGATACGATTTGCCCCCCCGGTCTGGAGAAATTAAGGGCAAAAGTGGGCATGTTGCCGCCCAGATAGTTGACCCAGAAAATTAGGTCTTCGGGCAGGTCAACGGCGTCGCGCCAGACAACCCAGCCCACTCCCAGGGGCGCCAGTCCGAACTTATGGCCGGAGGCGTTTATGGAACGTACCCGGGGTATGCGGAAATCCCAGACCAGCTCCGGCTCGATAAACGGCGCCAAGAAGCCGCCGGAGGCGGCATCCACGTGTATCGGGACATCGAGGCCCTTATCGCGTTCCAGCCGGTCAAGCGCCTTGGCGACCTCGGCAACCGGCTCGTACTGGCAGGTAAAGGTTACCCCGAAGGTAGGCACCACGCCGATGGTGTTTTCATCCACGCGTTTGAGCACCTCTTCCGGCGTCATGCCGATTCGGTTACGTTCCAGCGGAATTTCCCTGATTTCCACGTCGAAATAGCGGGCAAATTTATGCCAGCATACCTGTACCGGCCCGGTCACCAGATTAGGCTTGTCGGCCGCTTTCCCGGCCTTTTTCATACGCTCCCGCCACTTCCACTTGAGAGCCAGCCCCCCCAGCATGGCCGCCTCGCTGGAACCCGTCGTCGAGCAGCCCATGGTATTGGCCGCCTCGGGCGAATGCCAGAGGTCGGCGAGCATATGGACGCAGCGGTTTTCCAGCTCCGCCGTCGCCGGATATTCATCTTTGTCTATCATGTTCTTGTCAAGAGAAAGGTCCATCGCTTGATGAATCTCGGCGTCAAGCCAGGTCTGGCAGAACGTGGCCACATTTTGCCGTGCATTGCCATCCAAAACCAGTTCGTCGCGAACCAGCTCGGAGGCTATCTCCGGTTGTAGCTCATGCGGTGAAATCCGGTACTTCGGCAACGACATATCGGCCTCTTTAGTGCCAAAAATATCGGCGTCCAGCTCAGAACGAATTTTATCCCGATAGTGAAGCGCCATAACGTAACCGCCTTTCTTCAGATTAGGGTCACAATAGCCTAGTCATTGTAAAGGATTAAATTGGAAGTGACAACAGGATTCCGGGCAACGGACGAAATTACACGATGTGAAGTCTCGCAACGTCATAAACCAAGATGCGGGGAGGCGAAAGCTTATTTGTGAACGTGGGGTAATAAAAAGCAAGCGGGTGACGCTCTAAGATTTCCGCCTTTACTTCAACCTGACCGGAAGGCCTGCCACCATAAGATAGACTTCGTCGGCGTGGCCGGCCAGAATCTGGTTGGTCCGGCCCAGGCAGTCCCGGTAGCGGCGGCCCAGCTCGGTGTCGGGCACCAGCCCCGACCCCAGCTCGTTGGTGACGATGATGAAGGTCGCCTCCGTCCCGCTCATCCTGTCGACCAGGGACTGGATTTCTTTCAGTGCCGCCTCTTCGGCGGCATCCATATCACGCTCTAACAGCATGGTGTTGCTCACCAGCATGGTGATGCAATCGATGACCACGACGTCCGCCCCCGCCGTATAGCCTTTGATGACGGCGCTGATGCCCAGCGGCGCTTCCAGGGTTTCCCAGTTCTCCGGGCGGGAGCGGCGGTGCGCTTCGATACGGCGGCGCATCGCCTCGTCCCTGGCCTCGGCGGTGGCCACGAAAAGGACGCGGCCGCCGGATTCGGCGGCCAGTTTCTGGGCGAAACGGCTCTTGCCGCTGCGGCCGCCGCCGGTAATTAGAATGCTTTTCATTTCGGTCGACCTCCCTTCACTCCCGGTACTTTATTTTGATGTGAGAGACGTCGTTGAGCCGGGTCAGCACCGGCTGGTTGCCGAAGTCCTCGACCTCGGTCAGCGACCCCGGCGCCAGCCGGAAGTAACGCCAGTTTTCAATATTCAGCCCCAGCAAGCGGCAGAGCAGCACGCGCAAGGGGCCGCCGTGGGCTACAATCAGGATTTCGGCCTCGGCGGGGTTGTCGCCGCGGAGCTTTTTCTCGAAAGCCTTTATGCGACGCGCCAGCTGCGCCAGGTTTTCTCCGCCGTAGGCGTCGAAGCCGTCCTCGTCCGGCTTCCAGTCCGGATAGCGCGCCACTATCTCGTCGTAGGTCAAACCCTCCAGCTTGCCGAAGTCAAGCTCGGCCAGCTCGTCGCAGGCGCGCACCGGCACCCCGCGCCGGCGGGCGATGACGGCGGCGGTATGGCCCGCCCGTTTCAGCTTGCTGGTATAGATTACGTCCAGCGGCTGCAGGGAAAGGCGGTGACGCAGCCTTTCCGCCTGGCGCCGCCCCGTCCGGTTAAGGCCGATATCGGTGCGGCCCTGGTAGCGCCACTCTTGATTGTAGTCCGTCTCGCCGTGCCTGGCCAGAATCAGTCTCATAACATACCACTCTTCAAAAGAGGTTTAGTATCACCGGGAAAAGGGCCAAAACTATCGCCTCGCCGACCTCTTTGATAGCCCCGTAGCTATCGCCGGTAAGCCCCCCCAGGCGGGCTTTGAAAAAGAAGCCCATACCCAGGGTAATCAGCCCGCTTACCGCCATCAGGACCAGCCCCACCCACCGCACCAGCCCGACGGCCGCCGCCAGCGTGAGCAGGCTGACCAGAGCCAGCCGCCAGGCGTTGGCGCCGTCTTTGAAATGCCGACCCAGCCCCTCCTTACGGGCGTAGGAGAAAAGGAACAGGGCCAGCACCATCGCCCAGGCGCCCAGCAGCGGCGTCAGCAGCAGGGCTTCTAAACTATACTCAGCCGGCAGCGAGGCGAGCGCGGCGTATTTTACCAACAGCACCAGGCAGACACCGACGATGCCGTAGGCACCCACACGGCTGTCGGCCATTATTTCCAGCCGGCGGGCGGGGGTATGCCCGGCCAGGCCGTCGCAGCTGTCCACCAGCCCGTCCAGGTGCAGAGCGCCGCTGACGAGCACCCAGACGGCCAAAGTCAGGGCGGCGACGACCATCGGGGAGAAGACCTCGTTCAGCCCCCAGTAAGCCAGGTAAACCAGGCCGCCGACGATAGCGGCCACCACCGGGAAAAAGCTCAGCGCCGACGCCAGCTGGTGCGGCTCGGGGCGGCGGTGAAAGGGGGCGGGGATGACGGTGAGGAACTGTAAGGCTATCCAGAAGCCCAAGGCTAGGCCACCTCCCCATCTTTATCGGAGACGCCCGCCTCGTCGAAGGTGAGCATATCTTTAAGCAGCTTGACCGAGGCTTCGGCCAGGAAAATGCCCAGCGCGGCGCCGGTGCCCTCGCCCAGCCTCATCTTGAGATTGAGCAAAGGTCTCAGCCCCATGTAGCCGAGCACGGCGCGGTGCCCCCGCTCCGCGGAAAGGTGGGCGGCGATGAGGTAGTCCCTGACGCGGGGCGCCAGCTTGACCGCGATGAGCGCCGCCGCCCCGGAGATGAAACCGTCGATAACCACGGGCACGCGGTTGGCCGCCGCCGCCAGTATGGCGCCGGCCAGGCCGCCGATTTCGAAGCCGCCGACCTTGGCTAAAATATCGACGGCGTCATCGGCAGAGGGTTGGTTGACTGCCAGCGCCCGCTCCACCAGCTCGATTTTATGGGCCAGCTGTTTCTCATTGATGCCCGTGCCCGTGCCGGTCAGCTCGGCGGCGGAGAGGCCGGTAACGGCGGCGGCGATGGCGCTGGCCGCCGTGGTGTTGCCGATGCCCATCTCGCCCGTGCCCATGATATCCAGCCCGGTTTCCAGCTGGGCCTCGACCACTTCGACACCCGCTTTCAGCGCCCCCAGGGCCTGCCGGCGGCTCATGGCCGGGCCTTTAGCCATGTTCCTGGTGCCGAAGTCAATCATTTTGCAGAGCAGGGAGGGGTGGGGCTCGAAGCCGCCGATAACGCCCATATCGACGAAGACCGGGCGCACCCCGGCCTGTCCGGCGAGTATGTTGATGGCGGCGTGGTCATTCAGAAAATTAGCCACCATCTGGCGGGTAACCGCCTGGGGATAGGCGCTGACCCCTTCGGCGACGACGCCGTGGTCGGCAGCCATGACCACGATGGCCTTGTTTTCCAGCGTGGAGAGGGGGGAACGGCGTATACCGGCTATTTTCACCGAGAGTTCTTCGAGGTCGCCCAGGCTGCCCCGCGGCTTGGTCAGCTCGTCCTGGCGCTTCCGGGCAGCCTCCATCGCCTTTTCGTCCGGGGGCTCGATAGCTTCAATAACTTTTGACAGCGCGTTGGCCATGGTCACTCCTTTGCGCCACCCATCGCCATCTCCTCGAGGGCGGCGATTAAGCGGCGGTTTTTCTTCATCGATTTGGGGGCGAGGCGGATATATCGAGGCAGGCCGAAGGAGCCACAGTCGCGCACCAGTATCCCCCGGGATAAAAGCTGTTTTCTGAGTCCGGCGGCGTCGCCGACCTCGGCCAGAAAGAAGTTGGCCCGCGACGGCAGGCAGCGGTAGCCCATTTTTTCCAGCTCCTCGACCAGGTATCGCTTGCCGTTGACGGCCAGCTCCCGGCCCTTTTGCAGGTAGTTTTCCTGTGACAGGGCGGCGATACCGGCCTGTTGCGCCACCACGTTTACGCTCCAGGGAGGGCGGACACGCTCCAGCGTTGCGATAATCCTGGCGCCGGCGACGGCGTAACCCAGGCGCAGCCCGGCCAGGCCGTAGTCCTTGGTCATGGAGCGCACGATAAGCAGGTTGCCCCGGTCGATAAGCTCCAGAAACGACTGGCCGCGGCTGACGAAGGAAACGAAGGCCTCGTCCAAAACGACCAGAGAGTCGGGGACGGCATCCAGTATCCTCTCGAACTGGTGGCGGGAAAGGTAAGCGCCGGTGGGGTTGTTGGGGTTGCCTATGAAAACGAGCTTGGGTCCGGCGCTTTTAATCAGCGCTATGGTGACCAGTATGTCCGGCTTGAAGTCGCTAGTCGCCGAGAGCCGCTGGGCGACCACCTCGGCGCCGGTAATCTCGGCGGCGGTGCGGTAGTCGCCGTAGGTGGGCTCGATGACAAGGGCTCTATCGCCCCTATCGAGATAGGCGATAGCCGCCAGGCGAATCAGCTCGGTGGCGCCGTTGCCGGCGATAATATTCCCTATTGATAGCCCCGTCCGGCGGGCTATCGCCCGCCTCAGGCCGAGACAGCGGGGGTCGGGATAACTCGCCAGCCGGGTGCCCTTGACCAGCGGCCTGATTTTGGAGGGGACGCCGTTGGGGTTGAGGCTGACGCTGAAGTCGATGAGCTCTTCGGGGGCGATGCCGAGCTTTTCCAGCTCGGCGTAGTCGGGCCCGCCGTGCTGGCCGGGGGTGAGACTGGCGACGGCCTTTCTAGGCGCTAAGGGCATAGCGCACCCCCGATATAGCGATACAAAGGCCGACCCAGAGCAGCGACGAGAGCGCCACCAGCCGCGAAGCCGCCGTTATCGAATCCGGCACCAGCGGCCGGACGGCATCCCCCAGGCGGTAACAGCCCGCCTTTTCCAGCCTTACTTCCAGCGCCCCCGCCGCCGCCGCCATCGTCCAGCCGGCGTTGGGGCTTTCCGTCCGGGAGCGGTCGCGGCGCATTATGCGCCAGGCCGCGCCGCCGTTTTCTCGCTTCAGGTAAGCCGCCGCCGCCAGAACCAGCCCGGCGATACGCGCCGGTATGTAGTTGAGCACGTCGTCGAGGCGGGCGGCGAACTTGCCCAGGTACTCGTACTGGCCGTGATAGCCGATGCGGGCGTCGAAAGTATTGACCACGCGGTAGGCGACCGCACCGGGCACTCCCAGCAGCAGCCAGTAAAAGAGGGGGGCCACTATGGCGTCGGTCAGGCTTTCGGCGCTCATCTCGACCACCGCCGAGGTCAGCGCCCGCCGGCCCAGCTGCTTCGTGTCGCGGCTCACCAGGTAGCCCGTTTCCTTTCTGGCTTCGGCTATTTTGCTTTGTGCCAGCAGCCTTTTCACCTTCATGGCGGCACGGTACAGCCCCCGCACGGAAAAGGTCGCTTTGAGCAGCAGCGCCGCCAGAAACAGGTAGGCCAGCGGCGAAAGCCCCCTGATGTAGCTAAGCAGGAAATAGACCGGGACGCCGAAAAGGGCCACGGTGAAGCAGACCATGAAAACGCCGTAAACGAAGCGGGCCTTATTACCCCGCTTCGGCGCTATTTTAAGCCCCGCCGAGATAACCCGGCCCATCCAGACTACGGGGTGTAAGGGATAAGGATAGGAGCCGATAGCCAGGTCGATAGCCAGAGCCAGCGGCAGCACCAGAATGTTTTCCAAGTCACTCCCCTCCGCCTAGTACTCGATGCCCGTCCGGGCGGCGACTCCCCGCTGGTAATAGTGTTTCAACTCTCTCATCTCGGTGACCAGGTCGGCGGCCTCGATGACGACCTTGGGGGCGTAGCGCCCGGTCAGTATCAGCTCCACGCCGGGCGGCCTGTCGGCCATCAGGGCCAGGATATCCCTGACCGAGATGAGACGGAAATAACAGGCGGTGAAAATCTCGTCGAAGACGACGATGTTATAGTCGCCCGACAGCAGCTGGCGGCGCGCCCTCTCCAGGCCGCTTTCGGCGGCGTCGACGTCCTCCTCGGCGGGCTCGGGCTTGACGTGAATCAACCCGTTTTTACCGTACTGCTCGATGGTAATAAAGGGCGCCACCATCTCGGCGGACCTGACTTCGCCGTAGGGCTGGCTCTTCATGAACTGGCCGATATAGGTCTTCAGGCCGTGCCCCATGGCGCGGAAGGCCAGGCCCAGGGTGGCCGTCGTCTTGCCCTTGCAGTTGCCGGTATAGACCTGGGTGTAACCCTTGCCGATTGATTCCGTCTTTTCCGATAGCATTTTCTTTTCCCCCTGTTTTTAGATATCGCGGTTATTTGGTTTTAATATCGGGGCTTTGCGTCTGGTGGCCGTTGCCGGCGGTAATCAGCGTCACCGGCAGCCGGTTGACGGGGTGAGGCGAGATGCAAACGTCGGCGCCGTAGACCCGCTTGACGTTGGCCGGGGTGACCACGGCGGCGGCATCGCCCTCGGCAAATATCTTACCCCCGTTAAGCATGATGATACGGTCGCAGTACTGGGCGGCCAGGTTGAGGTCGTGCAGCGCCGCCAGCACGGCCAGCCCCTCCCGGCGGCAGAGCGAGGATATCAGCTCCAGCGTTTCAATCTGGTAGTTTATATCCAGGTGTGAAGTCGGCTCGTCGAGCAGTATTATCCGGGGCTGCTGGGTGAGGGCGCGGGCGATGGTCAGCCGCTGCTTTTCCCCACCGGAAAGCTCGTCCACCCGCCGCGTGGCCAGGGGCCAGGTATCGGTCAGCCGCATGGCGTGTATCGCCGTATCGACATCCTTCTGCCCCTCGTAGCGGAGGAATCCGAGGTGGGGAGTGCGCCCCATGAGCACCACCTCGAAGGCGGTGAAGGCCTCCGGCAGCGAGCTGTGCTGGGGGACGACGGCGATGAAGCGCGCCAGCTCCTCCTGGGACATGGCCGCCGCCGACCTGTCATCGACATAGACCCGGCCGCTCTTCAGGGGCATGACCCGGGTGACGCCCTTTATCAGCGTGGACTTGCCGCAGCCGTTGGGCCCCACGATGCCGAGCAGTTCCCCCGCCTTCACCCCGAAGCTGATGGCGTCCAGAATCACTCTATCGCCGTAGGCGAGGGTCAGTCCCTCTAAACGTAACTTTTCCATCTTGTTTTTAGAAAACGGCTTTTTTCTTCCTTCGCAGAAGGTATAAGAAGAAGGGGGCACCGAAAAAGGCGGTGACTATCCCCAACGGTACTTCCATGGGCGACATTATCGTCCGCGCCAGCAGGTCGGCCACGATGAGGAAGACAGCGCCGCAGAAGATGGAGAGCGGTAACAGGAAACGGAAGTCCGGTCCCCATATCAAACGCACGGCGTGAGGGATAATAATGCCGACGAAGCCGATAATGCCGCCGAAACTAACGGCGGCGGCGGTTATCAAGGTAGCCGCTACCAGGAGTATTCTTTTTGTCTTTTCGACGTCGATGCCCAGCTGCTGCGCCTGCTCCTCGTCGAACTGCATCACGTTGAGCGGGCGCCCGTAGAGGCAGATAAAGGCCACCCCGACGGTGATGAAGGGCATAGCCACCCAGACATGGCTCCACTTGGGGGCCGAGAAGCCGCCCATGAGCCAGGCGGATATGCCGTGCAACGATTCGCCGCTGGTTATCAGCAGGTACGAGGTGATGGCGGCCAGAAAGGCCCCCAGGGCGACGCCGGCCAGGATGAGGGTGGTCATGGGCAGGGTGCGGCCCACCCTGCCCAGCGAGTAGACGATAAATACGGCGCCCAGACCGCCCAGAAAGGCGAAAACGGGCACGATGTTAAGGCTCCAGGCGGAGCCGCCCAGGGGAACGATAAAACCGATTACCGCCCCCAGAGCGGCGCCCTGGGAGACCCCGATGAGATAGGGGTCGGCCAGGGGATTGCGAAAAAGCCCCTGGTAGGTCGCCCCGGCCACGGCCAGGGCGGCCCCGGTAAGCCCGGCCAGAATCGCCCGGGGCATCCTGATGTCGAGAATAGCCGCTTCGATAGGCCCCTCCCAGGTCGGCGTGATGGAAACGAAGGGCAGTTTGTTGAGGACTATGCCGAAGGTGGTCGACAACGGTATCTGGGTGCTGCCGATACTGACGGCTATAATTATAGCCACCACCACCAGAACCAGCAGACAGGCCAGGGCGATAACCCGGCTCTTCCACTTTAGCGGGGCTATGGACGGGTTTTCGAGGTTAGCCGTTTTTCCCAACACTGATAAACATCGAGCCTTCTAGCCATATTGGATACTACCGCACGCTGGCGGGAAACCGGGGCCGCCTATAGCTCTAAGAGAATATCTCCGGGTGCAAATAACCGGCGAACAGCTCCAGGGCGTCGACGATGCGCGGCCCGGGCCGGCTGACGACATCGGCGTCCACCATGAAGATGCTCTCGTTCAGGTAGGCCTCCGTCTCGGCGAAGGGCGAATCCGCGGCCACGAGATAGTCGTAGGAGTTGGTGTCAATACCGTGGCTGCCCACGACGGTAATCAGCTGCGGGTCGCGGGTTACCGCCAGCTCGATGTCCACCTGTACGTCGCCGCTGACGTCGGTGAAGATATTAATGCCGCCGGCCAGGCTGATTACGGTGTTCAGGAAGTTATCCGAGCCCACCGTCCACAGCGGGTCGTGCCAGGTAACGTGCAACACCCTCGGTTTCTCGGCTTCGTCGAGCCCGGCGGTGCGCTCGGTGACGTAGTCAATCCTGGCCTCCAAATCGGCCGTCTTCTCTTCGGCGAGTTCGCCGTTACCGGTGAGCTTGCCCACCATCTCAATGTTGGCCATGATGCCTTCCATGTCCTCGGGGTCCAAAACGATTACGGTCAGGCCCTGGGACTCGAGCCACTCGGCGTCGCCCGTCGAAACGTGCATATCGGTGGCCAGCACCACGTCCGGGTCGAGCACGACTACTCTTTCCTTGTCCGGGTCCCAGAAGCCGCCGATGCTCTCCACATCGCTGGCCTCGGCCGGGTAGTTGCAGTACTCCGTCCGGCCGATGAGCTTATCGCCGGCATCGACGAAGAAAACGATTTCGGTGTTGCTCGGCGCCAGGGAGATAAGCGTGTCCACCGGCGCGTCGAAATCGAAGGTTATGCCCCTGTCGTCGGTGACGCTGAACTCGGTGCTTACTTCCTCCGGCTCGTTACCGTTGGTCGGCTCACTGCCGTTGGACGGTTCATTGCCGTTGGACGGCTCGCTGGTGTCGCAGCCGCCGACCAGGGCCAGCGCCAGGACGGCGAGCAGGCCGATTATTACCAGTAGTGTTTTCGGAATTCGCTTCAATTTTGCCTCCTTAATCGATGATTTAGCCGTTTGGTCTATCTATGATATTGTCTCGAATTCGGGGTAAAAAGCCACCTCCTTATGAAAGTTAAGTTGTTTATAATCAAGTCAACTTGATTATAAAGGCAAAGTCGGGGGCTGTCAACAGTTCTTTGGGACTAAAAAGGGGGGAATAACTAACGCTTTTCGGCGTCGATGAGCTGGTAGCGAATCTTCTCTTTTTCCAACCTGGTTATCAGCTCGGGGGTCTCGTTTTCGGCACAGACGACAAGCGGGTTAAGGCCGCTCCTGGCCGATTCGATAGCCACTCCGGCGGCGCCGTACTGGTAGAATTCGGCGCCGAGCCGGCGCAGCACCACGCCCGACTCCAGGCCCAGCGAGGTTACGGGGCTGCTGGCGGCGACCTGCTTTTCCACTAGCTTGTAATTCACCTTACGCGAGCCGCCTCTTTCCACGCTGGGAACCTTGACGATAGTGACCATGCCGACATCAAGCGGCACAATGCCTTTGATGTTGGAAATACCGACGTCCTCCCCGGCACGGGCGCTCGAGGTGGCAACGCCCGTCGCCCCGCCGTCGCCATCGGCCAGGGCCAGGAGTAGGCCGTCTTTCATCTTGATGGACACCGCCTGGTTTTTCTCTAAATCGTCGCCGGCGATAGCGGCGCAGACCGAGATGTTGTTTAAGGCCCGCTGAATAAAGAGGCTGTAGCCGCTCAACTCGCGCAACGCCTTGATGACCCAGTTGACGCCTTCGTTGGTTACCTTGTAGCTAGAGCGCCCCTGGGCGACCAGCATGTTATCCCTGACCAGCCGGGCGATGTAGTCCGATACCGCCTGGGGAGTAATCTCCAGCTTGGCGGCGATTTCCCGCTGCTGGATATCGGGGCCCCGGTCGGCTATTTCGACCAGTATCTGGAACTTGGTGGTCAGGTTTTTATTACGTAATACCTCGATCATAGTCCAACGAACTTGTTTTAATATCAACCACGGTTGATTTTCATCATTATAACGCTTCTACGGGAAAAGGCAATACCCCCCAATCACATGAAAGCTAAACCGGGCGGTAGAGGACTCGAACCTCTGCCCCCCTACGTGTAAAGCAATCGCTCCTGTGCGGCTTCGATTAGCTTTGAGCCAAGAGCATCCCAAAGCTGTTGGCGGGAAAGGGAATCCGACCGGGCGAGGATAAAAGACAAGGTTTAACCTGTACGTTGTCCCTTCTTAGATAAATTGCTATCCCTGAGTTGACAAGGCATCTTGATATACTAAGTGAACTATAGTAGACTTTAATTACTTTTCGCAGACATCAAGATAAACTAGTACTAGCTAATGCAAGTAGTTCCAAAGCAAAGCCGAAGGTACTGCCCGTTGATGACGAACAGGGTTATCTATGCGCCGTAGCTTGTGGTGTAGAGGCAAGGCTTAACGCATGTCTCGGTTATTCAAAGATAGTGATTCAAGAAGCTGTTGACATTGCCTGGCAGTTGGGTAGCCCCAAGATTAAAAGCTGATACCGAAAGAAACGCAGCAATCAAATCCTTGCTTGACAAACTTATACGAAGCCCTCTTGCTATAGAGTACAATGGGCATTGCAGTGACCCATCGGTGCAGACCAGAGCTGAGTGAGTGCCAGAACTAGGGAAGAAAGGCTAACATGACAGAATTTATGACCGTTGAGGAAGTGGCGCGCTTATTGCGAGTTACCAAGAAGACCGTATATAGGCTGCTAGAGCGCGGCGACATTCCCGCAGTCAAGGTCGGCCACAGTTGGAGATTCGACAAGGTGGAAATTGACAGATGGGTAAAGTGGCTAAGTGAAAAATCAGACAGGAACAAGGCAGCTATCCTGATCATCGATGACGATGAAACGATTTGCTCCCTATTTAAGGATACCTTAGAGGAGGCGGGGCATAAGGTAACAACCACCAGCGAACCCTCCAGAGGACTAGAATTGGTGAAAGAGCAGGATTATGACCTCGTCTTTCTTGACCTAAAGATGCCTGAAATGGATGGCGCTGAACTATTTGGGCAAATAAGGTTAATCAACTCCGAATTGCCGGTTACCATCATCACCGGGTACCCTGATAGCGACTCAATGACGAGAGCCTTGGCTCACGGTCCTTTCGGCATTGTAAACAAGCCCTTTAATAGCTCCAATATATTACGCGCTGTTGACAGCTACGTCCGTTTCGGCAATCATAATAAATAGCTCTAAAATTATGGTATATCTATATTCGGATAATCAACGCATTTGTGCAGGCTAGAGACGCGGGACCCAAAAACAAATATTTTAAAGGAGGTCGGAACATGAAATCTCAGGCACTACAGGAGATGATTCAAAAAGTCTTTAGTGATGAGAGTACCAGGCTCCAGTTCGCGTCAGACCCGGAGAGCGTTATTGCCCAGTTTAAGCTAACCGAGCCGGAAAAAAGGGCAGTGTTGAGCACGCATGCCAGACTGGGGTTGGCGACCGCTGATTCGCAGCAGCTGGAAGAGGTTATTGAACCTCTCGCCATCTGGACTTAAAATAACGTCAATATCTCGTTATGTGGCAAAAGAGGCAAACCGAGCTTCTCAGGGAAGAGATAGAGCAACTTTTAGTCACCTTGTCCGATGTCGAGGGTTTGCGCGATTTAACTAGAGAGGCTTTAACCCAAGGTAGACGCGGGTTAGGCGCTGAAGTTGCCCACGGTAAGCCCTGGTCTCTATTGTCCTTAATAGTCTGCGAGGCTATCTCGGGTAGTTATAAACAGGCACTCCCCACCGCAGCTGCCCTTCAACTCCTCATGGCTGCCGGCGATGTCTTCGATGATATCGAAGATGCCGACTCGTCAGAGTCGCTACCCGCCAGATATGGCCCTGCCATCGCCACAAATGTAGCCACCACCCTGCTTAGCTTGGCGGAGAAATCGATAACGCGACTAAAGGATAGAGGCATAGCGGACTCTGTTATAGTCCGCGTCACTGAGATAACAAACTCGTTTTTTATGAGCGCATGTGCCGGCCAGCACCTAGACCTGTCTCTCTCCTCAGAGGCAGCTATTTCAGAAGATGACTACCTCAGAGTCGCAGGCCTGAAGTCCGCCTCTCAGGTAGAATGCGCTTGCCACATCGGGGCCCTTCTAGCCAAGGCGAGCCAAGAGTTAGTCGACATACTTGCTAGATTCGGTCATAACCTTGGCATGGCCGCTCAAATCACTAACGACATTCGGGGCGTTACCCGTGGCAGCGACATCCCGGAGCACAAAATGACTCTACCGGTAATATATGCCTTAACTCAGGCCGAGGGTGAGTCTCGCCACCAACTAGAGCTTGCCTTCCGCAAGCCGTTTGAATCCGTAGCTGACCCCGCACAGATCAGGGATTTGCTGTTCCGCACCGGAGCCATCCATTTTGCGACGGTAAAGATGGAATCTTACAAACAGCTGGCCCAAGATAACCTCTCTGAAATAGAACGACATGGCGCCAGCGTGGAGCGATTAAAGTCGCTTTTGGAATGAGCACAACGAGGTTCGCATGAGCCGACCTAATAATATCTTGTATAAGCTTGCCAAGGACCGTGGGCGTCTCAAACTAGCCATTCTCTCGCTATTCGCTTTCTGCATTCTGGTTGTTTCGCTATTATTCCTTACCTTAAGCATAGGCAAACCTCATATAGGGGTTATGCTTGCCATGGATAGTCAAGGATGGGCAGTCGAAAGCGTAGACCGTAACGGCATAGAAACCCAAGCCGGCATAAAAGAGGGAGACAGACCGTTAGAGATTAACGGCCAACCAGCCGATATCTTCCTGGAAGAATATGAAGAAGCTGGTGTAGTGTTTGGGCGGCTGATTACAGAATTTACCGTCATTGATGAGCAGGGGCAATTAAAATCAGCGGATCTCAAAGATAGCCCTCCCTCCCGGGAATCTGTGATTGAGCTGGGAGCCTTTTTTTTCATTTGCCTCATAACATGGCTAATCGGATTTTACGTTTTCTTCAAACGTCCCAAGAATATCGCGGCCCTGTTATTTTGCTTCGGTTGTCTGACCATAGGACTAGGCCTTAGCGCCAATATGGCTACAATACGAGCCATTCCCGTAGCACCTTATTGTGAGGTTATCGCTTCTGTCACCGGTCCGTGGTTACTCGCGCACTTTTTCCTCGTCCTGCCCGAGGAGCGTGCTTGGCTTCGTAACAACCCCCTCGTCTATCTCATCTATCTTCCGGCAGTTATATCAATGGTACTCTTTCCTCTGATCGGCTACGCTAACGACCAACCTGTGCTATGGTTCCGGTCTCTCCGGCTTTTCGAATTCGGGGCTGGGATGGTAGCAGCAGCTAGTGTGGCCGTTTTCAACTACTTCCACGCTGTTTTCCCTAGAACACGACAGCAAATGAAGATTGTGCTGATTAGTTGCCTGGCCGCCGTGGTTCCTTTCCTGATTTTGGCTATACTCCCAGAGGCGATATGGGGACAAACTGTCTTACCCCCCGGGCTCGGTCTCTTATTCATCGTGTTCATACCGCTGGGGATGGGGTATGCCGTGGTCACCCAAAAACTGCTGGATATCGATATTGTTATCAGGCGGGGTGTCATCTACGGCCTGATCACGATAGTAATGGCCGCCATCCTGTCAGTCGCTACCTTCTCTGCCATAGCCTTCCATGAGACACTGGGGCTTGTTGGAGAGGTTACTATTTCCCTGGCCCTGGGTATCATTGCCGTGATCCTCTTTGGTCCCACAAAAAGAGGAGTCGAGATTCTAGTAGACAAGTTTTTCTACAAAGACCGGTATGATTATCGTCAGATAATCCAAAGTCTGAGCACCTCTTTGAACTTGCTTAAGGAATTTACCGACATATCACGTCTCATAGTTGGCACGACGGTCCATACGCTGAACCTGGCCGGTGGTTGTCTGTTCTTTAAAGCGCAGTCCGGTTCTTATCAGGTAGGGGCCGCCCAGGGCACATTTGCCAATACGGACGAGCAAAAACAACTACTAACCTCACTGTCTCAACGGAGTCGTGAAACCGAGTTTCCCAATTCAGCCTCAACCGTCCGCTCAAATCTTGCTTTCTTTATCCCCCTCACGGTAGGTGATAAAGAGGTCGGCATTCTCTGTCTGTCACAGAAGATTTCGCGGCAAGTTTTCTCATCCAACGATATATATTTGCTTCAGGGACTAGCTTCCGTATCAGCTACATCGCTACACAGCGCTATGCTGCTACGTGATGTCAGCATGCGAGATATCTTCATCTCGGTCGCCTCTCATGAACTCCGCACACCGCTGACCTCGATCACGGGTTATGCTGAACTCCTGCTACACCGAGACCCGCCCAATGATACTAGAAAGCGATGGCTAAAGAACATCTTTGATAACAGCCAGAGAGTTAACGCGATGGTGGACGACCTATTGAACGTCAGCCGCATTCAGTCCGGTAAGGCTGGTATTAAGCTTGAGCGAGTGAAGTTGGCCTTTGTTCTTGAAGAGACGATATCTTTGGCTAAGGAAAGCACCAACAGGCACGAATTTGTGGTTGACATAGAACCCCACCTCCCTGACGTGTTCGTGGATCGCGACAAACTCAGTCACGTTGTCGGCAACATATTGAGCAATGCTGTCAAATATAGCCCTAACGGTGGGCGCATCACTCTCTCGGCACATGATGGCCACGAGCAACATCGAATAGTAGTAAGTGTTGCTGACGAAGGCATAGGAATAGGCCCGGAAGATAAAGAGCAGCTTTTTACAACCTTTCACCGGATACAGAGGCCAGAGACAAAGGGTATCAGGGGAAGTGGACTGGGCCTCTATATCGCCAAAGAGTGGATGGAGGCTATGGGGGGAAAGATCTGGTTGGAGAGCGAACTGAACAAAGGCTCGACCTTCTTTATAGCCATTCCAACACATAATTCCAGTGAAACCAGCTGAGAGTTTAGGTTATTCGATGAAACCAAGAGATTCCGTTGTGCTAGTTGATGAAGATGGCCATGACCTGTTAAATCAAGATGGCCAAGTTTCCACAATGGAGAAAATAGAAGCTCACCGTTACGGATTGTTACACAGGGCGGTCTCTGTTTTTATATTTAACGATAGAAATGAGCTTTTACTCCAGAAACGTGCTGTTGACAAGTATCATTCCCCCGGGAAGTGGACTAATACCTGTTGCACTCACCCTTACCCCGGAGAATCTCCTATTATAGCCGCGCAACGTCGGCTTAGCGAAGAGATGGGACTCGCAGCCACATTAACCGAGGTCTTTACATTTTCGTATCACGCTGATGTCGGAAACGGTCTAACCGAAAATGAGTTTGACCATATATTTTTCGGGACCTCGAACCAGAAGCCAACCCCTAACCATGCCGAGGTATCCGATTGGAAATGGGTAACCATCGAGGAACTCAAACAAGAAATAACTAAAAATCCCGAGGAATACAGTTCCTGGCTTCGACAATGTTTCAGTAAGATAAGAAGTTACAAGCTGCGAAAGCTAAGATAGGTTGCCGATGGGGAAATCACCCGTTCCTCAGGTAGATGACGCTGTTGGTGTGACGGAACTTATGGGCGTAGCGCGGTAGAGGACTCGCATCCTCGGAGGGGACGGGGGAATAGGCGGCAGAGGACGAGGACTGGGGAGGATGAGTGGTGGGCGGTAGAGGACTCGAACCTCTGACCCCCTGCGTGTAAAGCAATCGCTCCTGTGCGGCTTCAATTAGCTTTGAGCCAAGAGCATCCCAAAGCTGTTGGAAGGTTGGGGAATCGGGTAAAGCAGGTGCTCTTTGTTTCGCCATTTTTACCTCCTTGAATTTATTTGTTTTCCTTATCGGAGGATAACTCCGGTAAAGACACAAATCAAGCGGTGATAATAACATGAATCACTCAGCTTTTCTCTCTAAGCTGCATGGCATTGACCTGAATAACGGAAAGCCGGAGATGGGGTCGAGGTTCTCATCATCCGTAAGAATATTGGCATTTGCTTCTCCCCAGCCATGAGTAACGAATACAGCATCGGGGATTATAGCTTCACTAACCTGTACCCTGATATCAATCTCCCCCACCTTCGTCTTTATGACAGCCATATCTCCATCAGTCAAGCCCAGTTCACGAGCGGTCTGAGGCGAAATTTCGGCAAATGGCTCCGGCTTTCTCTTTCGCAGCGAGAGGATGTTACGAAAGCGGGCGTGGATATACTCGCCGACCCTCGCCCCTGTGGAAATGACTAGCACCTTATCGCATGCAGGCCCTATCTCGTAGGTAGGTAGTGGATGGTACCCCAGATCCTTCAGCCTTTGGGAATAGATCTCCACCTTACCCGAAGGGGTTGTGAATCCCTTCTCTTCATACTTTTTATACTGCTCAGCCATAAAGGGTAAGCCTGCCGGTGCTTCCTCAAGTTGCTCGACCGTTATACCCAAAGGCTTCACACGAAAGGCGATAGCTTCTCTGATGTCGCGCCAAGGGAAATACTCGCCGTAGCCCATTCGCCGTGCTAATTCGAACCAGAATTTCAAATCGGGCCAGGACTCCCCCTGCGCCGGGAGAACAGACTGGGCTAGCGCAATACGGGGCAGAGGATAGCGAAGCCTCAGGTCATTAAGCTCCGTTCTCTCCAGGAAAGTCGCCGCCGGCAGCACGATGTCGGCATGCTCTACTGTCTCGGTTGGAAATAGGTCCATTACCGCCAGAAAATCCAGCTTCCCCATCGCCTCTCTCATCTTCACAGCATTGGGAAAGGTCAGGATGGGGTCGGCACCGGTGACGATCATCCCCCTGATGGGGTAAGGCTTCGATTCAAGCACGGCGTCTGCCAGCAGATTACCATGGGCTTCCTTTCTGAAATCGTAATAAACAGGATAAGCATCGGCGCCAATGGCCGCCGCTGCGGTCTTCGCCGTATCGATTTCCAAACTGGCGAGGCCATGACCGGGGTTAAGCCTGGCTCCTCCGGATACGTCAAGATTACCGGAAATAGCCTGAAGTATCGAGACCGCCCGGATAGCCTGGATACCATCGGCGTGGAGCTCCAAGCCGTTACCTTGGACAATACAGGCCGGCTTCGTGGAGCCATACAGCCGGGCGGCCTGCCTTATCATGTCGGCGGGAACCCCTGTAGATTCCTGCACCTTTTCCGGGGTATATTCTTGCAGGGTCTTCTTTAGTTCATCAAAGCCCAGCGTCCACCGCGCGACGAATTCGTTGTCGTAGAGACGCTCCCCGACAAATACGTGCAGCATACCCAGCGCCAGCGCCCGGTCGGTCCCCGGCCTCAGCTGAAGATGCAGTTCTGCCCGTACTGCCAACTCGGTGCCCCTGGGGTCGATTACCACCAGCTTGGCACCGCGCCTGACAGCTTTCAGAATAGCCGTCAACGCATAGCGGTTCGAGGCGTAAGGGTTACAGCCCCAGAGGACAATACATCTCGTCTGCTCGTAATCGGGCACTGGCAGGACGCCATAGGTCAGCGCATTGCCCATTACAAGGGCTAAGTGGCAATGGCTCGCCGCAGAGGATAGGTTGGGGGTACCGAAGAGGTTACAAAATCTCCTGATGTAGTCCTGGCTATCGAAGAGGACGGTGGGAAACCCCATGTGGACGGCCAGGGCCTGCGGCCCATAGCTCTGGCGGATATCGTTCAACCTGGCGGCGACGAAATCAAGCGCCTCATCCCAGGATACCCTCTTCAGTCTGCTCCCATTTCTCTTCAGGGGATAGAGGATGCGGTCGGGGGCATGGACTATTTCCCCCAATGCCCTGCCCTTCGGACACAGGGCATCACCGTCCGGTTTGACCTTAGCTATCTTCCCGTCTTCGATACACAAGACAATGCGACACCTGGCACCGCAGAGTCGGCAGAATGTCTTAACCTCCCGGTTGCCTTTCGGAATAGCAGAGGTGCTTCCCTGATCGCGTTCTTCTTTCATGGCAAAAACTCCTATTTCCCCTTGATCACAACTTATGGGCAAGCGGTTATCACTGAACATAGTGTTACTAATACAACGCCCAAGTTTGAAGGAGACTTAAGCGAGATAGGCCCTATCATTACGCTTTCTCTAACAGGGTCGAAAATCAGACAGTTATCCCAAGGCAGCCCTAGGCATTACAGCCGTGCCCATCGCGTGCCTCCAAGGCAGCACCGAGCGCACCGACGAGTTGTGGGTTATCCGGGATGACAATAGGGTGCTCCAAGCTCTTTTCTAAAAGGCGGCAGACGCAGCGATTCCTGGCCACGCCCCCCCCGAAGACAATCGGCTCCCTCACCCCAACCCTTTTGGCCATGGAAGTAAGACGGCTTACAATAGATTCGTGCAGTCCCAATGCTATATTGCTCGGGTGCTCCCCCTTGGAAACGAGTGAAATCACCTCCGACTCCGCGAATACGGTACACATGCTGTTAATGTTCACCGAATGCTCGGCTTCCAAAGCCCGCTCGCCGAATTCATCTATCTCAAATCCAATTGTCTTAGATATAACCTCAAGGAATTTGCCCGTTCCCGCCGCGCAGCGGTCGTTCATGGCAAAATCAGCGAAGGTGCCGTCATCACCGATGGCGATTACCTTGCTGTCCTGTCCCCCAACATCTATCACGGTCCGGCAGTCCGGGAAAAGGTGCCTAGCACCAATGGCATATGCTTTGATCTCGGTTATGATGTCATCGGCAAAGCTGGCACTGGCAAGGTGGCGACCATAGCCGGTAGCGAAGATACGGTCAACCTGATAACCATCTTTAAGCCGTTCGAACAGCTCCACCAAGTCAGTGCCGGTATCAGTAATCCTGAAATCGAAGTCAGTGCCGTCCTTTAACACCACGAGTTTCGTTGTCCGCGAGCCAATATCAATTCCGGCGAATGTCAATCCGGTTACCTCCTGCTGGAAACCCTCTCCAGAAACGCCTCGATTCTGGTACTCAGCTGCCCGGTATCCTCCCCGGCGTAGTCCGTCTGCACCTTGAGCACGGGTATGCCCATTTCCTTGAGGCGTTTTTCCATCTTGTAGAACTCAATGTTGAAGGCGTGGCAGAACTGCAGCACGTAATAGACCACCCCGGACGGACGAAAATCCTCGACCGTCTCCGACATCTGAATAACCCCGCAGTAGCTCGGCGTAAAGCAGGGACAGGCGATGTTCAGGTATCGGTCAGCTAGCGCCTTGATCTGCTTCACCGTACTGGCTGTATCCTCGATAAAGATAAAAGGGTCCATGAAGTATCTCGCGCCGAGGCAGGTATCCTCGGCGACCACGACAGCCCCACCGCCTTCAATGAGACTGTGTACCTTCCAGTTGGGCAAAGCCGCCGGGCAACCGGTAATCATAATCCGGGGGGCACCGGGCGCGACGGCGGCCTGCCCATTCTTAACCCTTTTTTCCAGTTCGTCGCAAAGATTGTTTACTTTGGCAGTAAACCTTTCCGGGTCGTCGTAGTCGGCTATTTGGGATACCAAGTTCGCATCCCGTCCGCTTATCGGGGGCGGGCTGTTTCTCCGCAACGCATGGAGCCGGTTCATAGCTTTGCGCTTGGAATTGAATATCTTGATACTCTTCCCCAAGCTTTCGGATGTTATCTTCACCCCCGATTCCACTTCCATCTTTTCCTTCAGGGCAAAAAGCTCCCTCAGCCACAGCTCCCGGTCACGCTGCGTCTTTTTCTGGGGTAACTCCATCACGTAGGTGGGTACATAGTTGTTGAGAATCTCCCATGTCTTCTTCTTGGCGTCGCAGGTGGTTTCGCCAACGACAAAGTCCACCAGCTCGAAGTAGGGAGAAGTCTTGCTTAACTTCGACCCCGTTAAGGACTTTATCAAGGGGCAGATATCGGCGGGCAGGATTGTTTCGGCGTCGGAGATAGGCAATTGCGTACCTCCCTCCATCTTAACGGCTATGCCCCCCGCCGCGTGGATAATTTCCTCCGGCACAAAAAGGCAGAATACGCCGACTACCTTGCCCCCTCTTTTCTTGTGTTCCAGCAGCTCCCTGATGCGCCCGCCGTGCAGGTCGGAGAGCATATCGTCAAAGTACTTCATGCCCTCAGGGCGATTCGTCTGTCCGGCATAGACCTCACGATAAGCACTATCAACCGCCGCCAGCAGCTTGTCGTGTCTCTCTAAGTTGAGACCCAAATCCCGCCACAGAGTGGTATTTTCAGAAGCTCCGTCGCTTTTCAAACCAGCCCCTCCTCAAACAGAAAATCATGACGGATCATTTAGTATATCTCCCCAGAGACCGAAGCCGTGCCGGAAGTCAGCCGAGGCTTATCCTCGTGCCTTTTGCCCACCGGGCAGGCCAGTATGCACATGCCGCAACCAAACCCTCCTCGCGGCTCACCGCCAGCTGTATCTTCCCAGCGGAAGTCACCTCTTTCAAAAGGAAATACTTTGGTCCTCATTGAATGAAAATGGCGGGCAATGGCTTCTTTGTCCCCCCGCCTTATATAGTCTATCTTGGGCAGTGCTCCCATCTGAAACATACACTTCGCCACATTATAGCTATCTACCGTTAGGGCCCCGGAACGGCAGTACTCTATGCATTTAGTACACTCTTCCTTTTTACACACCGGCTCCTTAAGTTTGCCGTCTGGCTCAAGGGGAGCGCTCGTTATCAGGCTTACCAGGCCGACTCGAGGCCCGTACTGCGGGGTTACCAGCTGCCGGCATAGCCCTATCTCCCCAAGCCCGGCTTCCTCACCGAGATATACATGGGATATAATCTTCATTTGTCCCCAATACACCTTCTCAAACTCCTCCACCCCCCGCAATTCCCCGTCTCGTGTCACACTGAGATGTTTGGCAGCCTCACGTATATTGGCGTCATTGGGGATGAAATAACCGTGGTGGCCGACGGTGTAGGTATTAAAGCCTTCATCATCGAGGAAGCCGGATGTACGCAGGAGGATATTCATCTCCAGCGCAAGGAATCCCAGGTAATGCTCCTGGCCCTCCCAAGTGCCATCTCCCATAAGGGAGTGGGGAGACCTTTTCGTAGCTATAACGACGACAGACTGAGCATCGGGAAGCAACTCGTCCGGTTTGAGGAAAGGAAGCCGGCTGAAGCACTCCTTGCCGGCAACGCCCACCAAGTCAGCGCCGAGCTGGCGGGCAAAATCCTTAACCCGCCGGGTCAACTTATCCATTCCTTGCTCCTTCCTACTTTGCTAATGCTGTTAGGAGAGAAAGTCAAGGTAACCTTCCGGCATCTCCCAAACCGGCTCGGCAAATCTGGTATCAACCATCGCTTCAATATCAACTGCCTCTTCCATTATCCCTAACTCCAACATCAAATCCTGCGCTAATGTATACTGCCACACCTCTATCTGTATCTCGTCCGGGAATCCGTACATGGCATCATGCTCCAAGAGTGGACCTACTACAGCCATACCATACATTGAGTACTCACACGCCATCTCAAAGCACTCCAATTGATGGTCTTCCTCATATTCGCGAGCTTGCTGGATAGCGTCGATGAACCCCTGTACCGCCTCAGGGTTTTCTTCGAGGAACTCCGTTGAAAACCAAAGGCTACTGGGGGCTCCGAACTTGGCCGCCGCAGTTAGAGGGGCTATTATCTTAATGTCGTCTTTCATTGTGATGAGCCGGTCATTGGCATAGAGTGTGCTACAGTCTACCTGTCCAGATGTCATCATTGGCTGAAACTCGCCGGAAGGTGCCCCAAAATACTGCGAAAATTCTATATCGTTTTCCTTCTGAAAATCCTCTACCCAAAGCCAAGCCTGGCTACCTACCGACCCATGTCCTGAGATTGTCTTACCGTCCAAGTCTTCTATGGTTGTTATTGGGGAGTCCTTGAGCACGCATATATAGGGAACGTCCTCCGGTCCTACAGATCGATAGCCCGAGGCAATAAGCTTCATATCAGCACCAGCGGCAATAGCCGGCAAGGTGTCCATAGGACCTACTGCCCCGCCATCCACGCTACCACCTATGAGAGCCGGCACTATCGACGTCGAGTCCAACTGCACCAGTTCGACCTCGACCCCATTTGCTTCAAAAAAACCCAACTCTTGGGCTACAAAAATATCCCTAAAGTGGGGTATTCCGAAGTGAGCAAATCGCAAAGTAACTAATTCAGGTGTTTCTGGCTCGGTTGCGGGTGTTTCTTGCCCAGTATTAGGTGTCTCCGGTTCCGTTGCTGGCGTCTCTGGCTCTGTCTCCGACGTGCAGCCACCGCAAATGGCGGCGAGCAGAACCAAACTCAGCGCGATGAATAAAACCTTCTTCATTATTTACCTCCTCTTAATCTCTAGTTGGTTTGAATTTTGGGCCTTGTGTTAATTCATATTTATCACCCCCCGGCAGCAGCTACACCCTTGTGCCACCGTAGCACTCTGTCACCCACCATTCTTACAATCCTATCTAGTGCGTATCCCAACAAAGCTAGGGTCATTATGCCCGCAAACGCCTTGGCCGTAAGGAAAAGACGCTGTGAATCCGTAATAAAAATACCGAGTCCTTCCTTAGCAGCTGTCATTTCTACGATTACCAAAAGAACCAGTGAAACCAAGATACCGAGACGAAGGGCAGCGAATATCATGGGAGCGGCCGCTGGGATAACTACCTCCCTGATAATATCCCTGTCTTTAGCCCCCAGCGCCTTGGCGGCCTTGATATAGGCGGTATCCACACTTCTGACGCCAGCCTGAGTGTTGATGGTGCATAAGATAAAGGCCGAGAGTGCTATCAGCAATATCTTGGGGAACTCGCCTATACCAAACCAGACGATAAACAGAGGCACCAGTGCCGCTTTTGGTACGGCGCGCATCACATTAAACGGGATGTCGGCAACATTATTCGCGAATCTTGACCAGCCCATGATCAGCCCCAGCAATATACCTAGAATGGAACCGGCAACAAAGCCGGAGAGTGCCCGAAACATACTCATATAAATGTGTGGCCACAGTTCACCACTGGCAATCAGGCTGAAAAGGGTCTGAAAGACAGCACTCGGGGCAGGCAAAATGTAGGACTGCACCAAGCCGCAACGGGCAATCACTTCCCATACAATTAGAATCAGGATAGGCGACCCTAACCATATAATTCTGTCGTTGGTGAGCACCTTGCGGATCGGGGCGAACAGGTTCTTTATTTTCCCGTTAACACGCATACCGGCAAACGTACCATTCACGTTAACCGTTTCCCTCCTTTCAATATTCTGCCGAAACCTCTTCCCAGACCAGCTTCCTGATTAGCCGCTGTATCTTCTGAAATTCGGGGCTTATCCTAGTCTCCTGCCGGCGGGGTCTCGGCAAATTCTGGGTTATTATCTGCTTGACCTTCGCGGGTCTTGCCGACATTACCAGCACTCTATCCGCCAGAAATATGGCCTCATCTATCTGGTGGGTAACGAATACTATGGTCTTCTTTGTTTTATCCCAGATTCGCAGTATCTCCTGCTGCAGGCTCTCTCTCAATTGCGCATCGACAGCAGCGAAAGGCTCGTCCATGAGTAAGATTTTAGGTTCGTTAGCCAGAGCTCGAGCAATGGCGACCCTCTGCCTCATCCCCCCACTTATCTCGTACGGGTAGTGGTTTTCGAATCCCTGCAGCCCGGTTATCTCTATATGCCGGCGGGCAATCTCCCGGCGCTCTTCCTTCTTTACCCGTCGCATCTTGGGACCGAATTCGATATTGGCCTGCACCGTCTTCCAGGGGAAAAGCGCGTACTCTTGAAAAACTATCCCGCAATCAAGCCTCGGACCGGTAACCGGCGACCCATCGATAATGATTTCGCCGGAAGCCGGTTTTTCCAGCCCAAAGATTAACTGCAGCAGGGTAGTCTTACCACAACCGCTCGGCCCTACGATGCAGAAGAACTCGCCTTCTTTTACATCAAAACTCAGGTTCTCAAGAACGGATACATCGCCACGTTTCTTGTCCTGGAATATCTTAGTAACGCCAGACACACTTAACTTATTCACTGGAATTTTCTCAGCACGTTGATTAAAAAAAACAGGGCATCTTAAAATTAAGATGCCCTCCTCGGTCTTTCCGTTAGGACGCGCGTATTATTTCTGGTCTTTTTCTACCAGTTCATCTTCGGTGCTCAATATGCGATGGACAATCCCATTCTTGACCATGATACGGATTTCACCGAAACCTGACTTTTTAATAATGCTCAGCTTACGCTCTATTACCTGTAAATCTTCTGTTTCAGCCATTTCTCCACAAACACCACCCCAAAAATTTCCAGATGAAACAATCAACTGCTAAGTATAGTATAAAGTTTTTTTATTGTCAATATAAAATAAATTTGTCAACTTAAGAGGTCAAAAAACTGAGATGTCACTCGGGTCCTAACGAGTGTAAAGCAATCGCTCCTGTACGGCTTCAATTAGCTTTGAGCCAGGAGCATCCCAAAGCTGTTGGAAGGTTGGGGAAACCGGTAAAGCAGGTGCTCTTTTCGGGGTCGTTAGTGAGTTTCGGGGCTGAAATTAAGGCTAAAGTGGGCGGTACCGTACGATAGGTAGAACCTTCAAGTTAGCTTTCAATCTTTGGTATTAGTTACCACATCAAAGCCTTCTCGGCCTTCTTATAAGTAATAATGGTCTAGTTATATACTAGGATAATTTATAGGGTCCTAGTAGTATATATAGTACTAGGGGAATAAGGATGGGAGACGGAAGCTTATGCCTATAGTAGGAGAGGTCTATTTTCTATATACTAGGAGCGGTGTGGGAGGTTCTAGTAGTAGTATATATAGGCCTTACTAGTAGTAAGGAAATAAGGACGGATGAGGGTCGGTTCCTACATTGTTTATATATAGGGGGTGAGGTAATATTCCAATAGTTTGTCTCACTAGCTGAACAAAAAGATGTTCTGTTAAATGACAGCTTGGCTCCTTGCGTAATTCCACAATAAATACTAGTTATTCCAGCAACTTTCGCTTTCTGCCGAAAAATGACTTGACAGCTTGTTTGTTAGTGTTATACTAATGCTGTAATTATATGTCATGCATGACATATAATTGGAAAATCAGCTATTAAGACTTTAGGAACAAAGAGCATATGACAATAGAGAGAAGAGCAAACACGCACGGCCAAGAAACTGGTATCGCCACTGATGAGGATATAGCACTGATTAAGGCCCGCATGGGTACCAAACGGCCTGTAGTGCAGACTAACGAATCTGCTACGAAGGATGCTATCAGACATTTTGCCGATGGTGTAGGCGACCCTAACCCGCTTTGGCGCGATGAATCCTATGCAAGTAATAGTCGCTATGGGTGTCTCATTGCGCCCCCCACTTTCCTTAATGCCATTTTGCCAGCACAGTGGCACGAGGGTTTTCCAACATTAAGGGCATTTGTTGCCGGCTGCGAATGGGAGTGGTACCGACCTATCAAGGTAAATGATAAATTTACCGTAACGAACACATTTGACGATCTCACGGTAAAAAGAAAGGCACCAGTTGGTCAACGGCTCTTTTTACAATCAGGAAGAATGCAGTATTACAATCAACGTGAGGAACTTACGGGTGTTTGTAAATGGCAAAACATACAAAGTGAATTCAACAGAGAAAAAGGCGAGGTTGTTTTTGACAAACTCAAAGGCCAAGCCCGCTACGTGTACACCCAAGAGGAATTGGATACTATAGAACAGGCCTATAATGAGGAGGAAATAAGGGGTTCTAATCATCGTAACTGGGAGGATGTGGCTGTAGGCGATGAGATAAGACCGGTTGTTAAGGGGCCGACGAATTATGCTGACATGGTTGCCTTCTTTTTAGGCATAGGTGGTGTGTGGCAGGCTCATAGCCTCAGCGTAGTCAGGAGTAATCCAGAAATATGTTGGAGGGATCCTCAAACCAACGCCTTGATGCCCAGAGGCGCAGTTCATTTCTTCGACGAGGTAGCTCGTAGCATAGGCGTACCAGCTGCATACGACTTGGGTATACAACGGTCGTGCTGGCTTGGCCACATGATGACCAATTGGATGGGCGACGACGGTTTCCTTAAAAAATTGGGGGTTCAGTTTAGAGCTATTAATTCCCTCGGCAATACTAATTGGTGCCGGGGGAAAGTATCCCGAAAGTACGTGAAGAATGATGAACACCTGGTAGAATGCGATATATGGTGCCAGAATCAGAAGGGTGAAACAATAGACATAGGTCATGCCACTGTAGCTCTACCATCAAGGAGCACATTGTGTGAGCCTCAGGGTTAAGGAAGGGACAGCTTGGGGTGAATCACAGGCCGCCTAACCATCTTTAGAGTAGAGCTTGTATAATTCTGGTACCTACTCCGAAAATTCAAGACGTTTCTGCCCAGTCTATCATTTATCGTGTGGAGAAGCAGTAACACGTTGTTATTTCCACAATGCGGAGTTTAAACAGGAGGAAATAAAATGGCCAAGGCATTAGAGGACATAGTGGTGCTGGATTTAACCCAAGTTCTGGCAGGACCATTCGCGGTTACCATGTTGGCCGACTTTGGTGCCGATGTCATCCAGATAGAACCAGTAGAAGGTGACTATAACAGGCGTCTCACAGCTAGTCGCCCTGTAGAAACACAGAGGCTGGCTGATTGGACCAAACGACGAAACAGAAGGTCTATTACCCTTA
>JASFHK010000013.1:0-46485 GCA_050123275.1 Dehalococcoidia bacterium | reverse complement strand
GGCTTTAGTCCTGCTTCCCACCCTGACCCGCCCTACAGGGATGGATGCGCTCTTTCGTGATTATAGTTTGGCTTTCATTATCCGGGAAAGCTCGGCCAAAAGCTCCAGGGCGCGGGCGGAGGCGTCGGGGTCGGGGAGCGAGGCCAGGGTGCAACTGGGGGTGATAATACTCTGGGTCAGTAGCTGCTTGAAGGGGAAGCCGTCTTGGGTGAAGGGGGCCATGGCTTCTTCGAGCCGGTCTTTGAGTGCGGCGGCGCTTTCCCTGCCCAGTGACGGGGAGTCGTTGGGGATAACGCCCCAGGCGATGACGCCTTTTCGGTCGAGGAACTTGCCGACCTCTTTGGGGTAGAGGCTCAACGACTCGGCGAAGTTGTAGGTGTCGAAGCTCAAGATATCGAGGCTGGTGCCGAGCAGCGCCGACCAGTCGGTGTTGCCGCAGCAGTGGACGCCCTTGATGCCCTTGATGCCGCGAAAGACCTCGTCGATGAGGTCGGCGACATCCTGTTTGGAGAGTTGCACCGCCACCGAGCCGAAGGAGGCCATGTAGGGCTCGTCAACGAAGACGATAGTCTTGGGCGATATTTTGGACAGCTGCTTTTCCTGCCACTCCGCTTTTAGGCGCAGGAACTTGGGTACGGCGTCGCCGAGTATGTCGTCGTACAATATGGCCTTGCCTTCTTCGTCGCTGACGCTCAGGCCCCAGGTGAGCGGGCCGGTGATTTGCCCCTTGACGGCCAGAGACGTCATCTTGCCGGAGCCTAAAAAGGCGTGCAGCCCGGCGGCGTAGTCGGGGGAGGTGGGGTATTTGTCGGCGTCCTCGTCGAGGTAGGCGGTATAAAGTCGCTCCAGCTCCGCGTCCAAATCTTTGGTGCGGTCAACGGTGAGGGCGTCGTTGGCCAGGCTGATGCCGGGGAAGCCCTCGCTGTACTGGGCGTTCATGTTCTCCTTAAAATCACGGCGCGGCAGCTGCGGCCAGGCGGGTATGTCTTTCAGGTACTGGAGCACCTGGGCGCAGGCGGCGGCGGGGTCGGTGTGGGGCATGCTGCCGATGATGGTGGGCAGGCAGTTGAATTCCAGGTCGGGCACTAGCTGTCTCCTTTGAGGTATTTGCCGAGCAACAGCTCGTACTTCTCTTTTTTGCGGGTGGCGGCGGCAATGTTCTTGCGGCTGGTGGCGATGGACACGCTCAGTGCGTCGGCGCACGGGCAGGTGCGCTCGTCTTTGACTTCGGCCACCGCTATCTTAATGATTTCTTTGATGGAATCTATATTGCTGCGCAGCACCCTGACGATTTCCTCCACTTCCAGCGTCTGGCTCTGCTCCTGCCAGGAATCGTAGTCGGTGATGCCGGCCACCATCGCGTAGCAGATTTCGGCCTCGCGGGCCAGCTTGGCCTCCGGTATGGCGGTCATGCCGATGATATCGGCGCCCCAGGAGCGGTAGAGCCGCGACTCGGCGCGGGTGGAAAAGGCGGGTCCTTCCATCGCCAGGTAGGTGCCCTTGAAATGCACGGTGGCCTTCGTCTTCTTTGCGGCGTCATAGAGCACTTGGCTCAAGTCCGGGCAGAAGGGGTCGGCGAAGGGGATATGCACCACGATGCCGTCGCCGAAAAGCGTGTCCTCGCGGTGGCGGGTGCGGTCGATAATCTGGTCGGGGATGACCAGGTCGCCCGGCTTCAACTCCTTCTTAAAGGAGCCTACGGCGTTGACGGCGATGATGCGCTCCACTCCCAGCGCTTTTAGCGCGTAGATGTTGGCGCGGTAGGGCACCTCGGTGGGGGTGATGGTGTGCCCGCGGCCGTGACGGGGCAGGAAGGCGACGCCGGTCCCCTCCAGCTTGCCGATGGTAATAGCGTGGCTGGTTCTGCCGTAGGGGGTGGGGAGGTTGACCTCTTCGAAGTCGGTCAGGCCTTCGATTTCGTATAGACCGCTGCCGCCGACGACGGCGATTTTAGCTTTTGGCATGGTTACTCCTGAATATTATTCTTGGCTCATTTTAGTTATGGTAAATTTGTATTAGCAAAATCTCTAAGTTGTTCAAACAATACTACTGTTTTATGTTTAAATTTGTCGTAATGTTCTTCACTATATTTTTCGTGAAAAGAATCGTACAGTGCTAGCTTTAGAAATTCAGTGTTCAATTCTCTGTCTACTGCTAGGTATGCTTTAACAAACTTATAGAAATTCTCCGTGTCTGAAGGATGGCTAGTGGGACTAGCAGCCCACTTTTTATAGTATATTCTAACTGTTTCATCATTCATGTAATTAATGCTTGGCATATTACCCCTCCTATTTTCTTATCCTCTTAATCCCATCTCCGTGCCATTATTGTATTGACAAAATAACTATTTTCACAATATACTTCAAGTAGCGGGTAAGTCCTGCGTTAAGCGTGTCACCGGAAGGTGGCATAAACTAGCTGTAAGCTAGTCGCCCGTAGGGTCCGCTTTTTTATTTGCCAAAAAACAACCTCTTTTCGCCTTTCAGCTTGCTCCGAATAATGTTGAACAACCTTTCGTTATTCGAACTGTATCTTCTATAGATGCTGTTGCAGATGACATCTATTCCCTGTATGGCATAAGCCCGGTGAGACTCCAGGTGGTTAATATGTAAATCAATGTCTTGTCTTTTGGCTTCATACCATATTTTATACTTTAGATAATCGTTAAAGTTAAAACCAGAAGTAACGGAAGTTATCCTCTTATCCACTTCTACGATTACTTGAGAATCTAGCGGCTCCTCCAGAATCCGTTCGACCAGCGATAGACCGACCATGTAATTGTACAGGATATTCGTGTTCGTCCGCAGTCTCGATGCCACGCTCGCTTTGTTAACGGTTATGGCGTGTATTTCCATGTCCAATTTCACAAGTCTTCGGAGCAGGTCTTCCTTAATGGTTTGTTGAGTAGAGGAGCCTTTAAGCTCCACGTCTTGAGGAATTCTATGTTTCATTTTGACTTTTTTAACACACCTCTTGAAGAGCGAGGGATTTTCTACGATGACAAAAGCGATGGTGAAAAAGCTGGTGCTCGCAGGCGCGAATCCCAAATCCCCCGATTCATCCAGGTAAACATACATTACATAAGACCTGTTATCTTTTTAATCCCCTCTCCGAATGGCTGCCTTATTATACCACCCTCGGTAACGATGGCGGTGATGTAGCGGTGGGGGGTAACGTCGAAGGCGGGGTTGGCGGCGGCAATGCCCTCCGGCGCGATGGGAACACCCTGGATATGGGTCACCTCGTCGGGGTTTCTTTGCTCGATGGGTATCCGGGGGCCTGATTCAATAGCGGGGTCGATGGTGGTGAGGGGGGCGGCAACGTAGAAGGGGATTTTATGGACGCGGGCGAGCACGGCCAGCGTGTAGGTGCCGATTTTGTTGGCGGTATCGCCGTTGGCGGCAATGCGGTCGGCGCCGACGATGACGCCGTTGACGCCGTTGAAGGTGCCTTTGCTCATAAAGTAGCCCGCCATCGAGTCGGTGATGAGAGTGAAGGGGATGCCCATTTGCTGCAACTCCCAGGCGGTCAGGCGCGCGCCCTGAAGCAGCGGGCGCGTCTCGTCAACGAGCACTTTTATCTTCTTGCCCGCTTCGTGCGCTTTGCGCAAAACCCCCAGCGCTGTGCCGTAGCCGGCGGTGGCCAGTGGCCCCGTGTTACAGTGGGTAACTATAGTTGAGTCATCTTGAATAAGCTCGGCGCCCAGCTCGCTGAGTCTCAGGGTGGCGGCGGCTTCTTCGTCGTGGATGGCGATTGCCTCGTTAACCAGAGCCTTCTTTAAGCCCTCGACGCCGGTTCTTTTTCCCGCCACCTTCTCCATCCTCTCCAGAGCGCGGAAGAGGTTGCGGGCGGTGGGGCGCGTGGCGGCGACGGCCTCGATAACGACCTTTAGCTCACGCCTGAAATCTTTGGGCGTCCCAGCGGCGATTTTAAGGGCGCCTAAAGCCACGGCGTAACCACCGGCTACCCCGATGGCGGGAGCCCCCCGTATTTTCAATTCTACGATGGCTGAGGCTATGTCCTGGTAGCGGCTCAGCTCCAGATAGCTTTCTTTTAAGGGTAATTTGGTCTGGTCGAGGAGCCTGACGCGGTCGCCCAGCCATTCGATAGGATTCATAGCGTTAATGTAGCCCAGCTTCGAGGTGGACGTCAAGGGGGCGAACGTGGTGCGATGGCGTTGGGGATGCCACCCACCGCCTCACTCTGTTGTGCGTAACTTAGAATTTCCCACCCTGCCCACCCAACGAAGTCTTTCAAAAGGGGGCTTCGCCCCCTTTCAAACCCCTAAAATGGGGTGGGGTTTCTTGACAGGGTCAGTCGGGGCAAAGTAAACTTTTGGCATGTCTGAGGCTCTGGCGGGTATCGAAAAGCTGAAAAGCATGGTCGGGAAGGGGTGGCCGCCCAAGGATTACCCCATCGAGCGGGAGATGGTGCGGCGCTTTTGCCGCGCCGTGGGCGACGCCAACCCCAAATGGCAAGACGGCGAAATAGCGCCGCCGACCTTCGTTCTGTCCGTCGGCTTCGAGGATTTCACCGACGCGCTGCTGGCCGTCGTGTCCTTCAAAAGCGTGCTCATGGCGGGCACCGAAATCGAGTCCTTATTGCCCATCAGGACGGGTGACGTTATCACCGCCGCCTTCGAAATCAGCGGCTTGCGCGAGCGCCGGGGCGACGAGGGCCGGATGGCTTTCATGACCTTCGACAGCCGCTACACGAATCAAAAGGGAGAAACGGTGGCCAAGTGCCGCCAGATGGTTATCGGTTACTAGCATGTCGAAACAGCTTTGCTATAAAGATGTCAACGCCGGCGACGCCGTAGCGCCGCTGGTCAAAGAGCCGAGCCCCAAGCAGCTGGTGGTCTGGGCGGGGGCGGTGGGCGACTACACCCCCATTCACTACGACCAGGAATACGCCCGCAGCCGAGGGCTGAAGGGGATTATCGTCCACGGGCAGCTGGTGGGGGCTTTTCTGGGGCAAATGCTCACCGAGTGGGTCGGCGAAGAAGGCGCACTCAAAAAACTGAGCTGCAGCTACAAGGGCATGAACTACCCCGGCGAGGCTATTACCTGCAAGGGCGAGGTAACCAAAAAGTACGAAAAAGACGGCGACTATTGCCTCGATTGTAAAGTCTGGGCGGAAAACCCCGGGGGCGAGAAAACGGCGACGGGGCGGGCAACGGTGACGCTGCCGGCCTGACGCCGCTTGAGATACAGGAAAATAAAGGAGGCTGAAACGATGACCAAGAGACTGGAAGGCAAGGTAGCTATCGTCACCGGCTCGGGGCAGGGCATCGGCAAGGCAATCGCCATCGCCCTGGCCGCCGAGGGAGCCAAGGTGATAACCAATAACCGCCGTCCCGGTTCCAAGGGCGGCGACGCCGAGACCGTAGTCAAGGAAATCGAGGCGATGGGTGGGGAGGGGGCGCCCTTTTTCGGCAGCGTCGATAACTTCGAGGACGCCGAGAAGATAGTCAAGCTGGCCGTGGACAAGTTCGGCAGCATCGACATAATGGTTAACAACGCCGGCGCCGACGCGCCGCGCATGGTCTGGAACATGAGCGAGGAGGAGTGGGACCGCTGCGTCGATACCTTCCTCAAAGGCTCTTTCAACTGCACCCGCTTCGCCGCCGCCGCCATGCGCGAAAAGAAGTGGGGCCGCATTATCAACACTACCTCTACCGCCTGGTTGGGCACGGTGGGGCATTGCAACTACGGCGCGGCCAAGGCCGGGCTGGTGGGCCTGACCCGGGCGGTGGCCAGAGAGGTGGGTCGCTACGGCGTGACCTGTAACGCTTACGCGCCCACCGCCGCCACCCGCTTTACCCTGAGCGACGAAATCGTGGCCGGCTTCAAGAAGCGCTACGAGGCGGGTCTGATGACCAAGCAGCGTTTCGAGGAGCTGACCAACCCGCCCAAGCCGGAGACGGTGGGCCCCTTTATCGTTTACCTTTGCACCGACGCCGCCGCCGATATCAACGGGCAGGTCTTCGACGTCACCGGCGGCGATATCGCCATCTACTCCGAGCCGGTGAAGAAGAAGTCCATTGTGAAGAAAGAGGGGATGTGGACGGTGGAGGAGCTTATCGAGCAGGTGCCCAGGGTCTTGCTGGAGGGCTACAAGAACCCAGCGCCGCCCAAAGCGGATAAGTAGCGGGCGAACTTTTGAAGAAACGAAGAGGGGGCGAAAGCCCCCTCTTTTTGTTGCTCCGCCCCGTTTTATATCTTTTCCCGCCCGCCGCCCCGCTCTGTCAACATACGTCTTTCAGTCCCACCCAATACCCACCCTGCAAAGGTTACACCTTTACAGATTTCTTATTTTGGGGTTACGCCCCACCCTATTTTGGGGGTTTGAAAGGGGGCGGAGCCCCCTTTTGAAAGACTTCGTTGGGTGGGTAGGGTGGGATGATAATACGTTGGCTGACAGAGTGAGGCGGTTGGGGGAGATTGCTTCGTCGCTTCACTTCTCGCAATGACAGAAAAAGGGGAAGGACTCGCTATGACAGGGTGTGACGTTATACTCTACGTTGGCGCCTCAGCCAGCCCTCGCGGGTTTGCTCCATGAGGATAAAATTGTAGCCGTCCTTCTTGAGAAAGCCGCAGGGGGTAAAGCCGCACTTGAGGAAGCACTTTTGCGCCCGCTTGTTGATGTCCAGCGTCTTGAGGTGAACGCGGTTCAGCTTCGTCTTGGTGAAAACGTAATCGAGCAGGGAGGACACGGCGTCGGTGCCGTAGCCTCGGTTCCAGTAGTCGCGGTCGCCGATCATGATACCCAGCTCGGCTTCGCCTTTCTCGCTGTCGATGCCGTAATAAGTGCAGTTGCCGATATGCTTGCCTTCCCGCGTCTCGATGGCGAACTGGTGGCGGACGGTGGGCGGATAGCTGATGTCGGCGTGGTAGTCGGCCAGGTATTGGGTGAAGGTGGTGGTGGGCAGGCTGGCGGCGTCGAGCTCGGCCAGCTCGGCGTCGGTGAGCCAGGCGTAATCGTTGGCGGCGTCGGCCAGCCTTTTTTCCCGGAGCTTAACCTTGTTGGCGATAGTCATCTTATTTTCAAAGGTTCACAACCGGAAGGAGAGCGGGTCTTCTCCGGCTTCTATTTCGTTAAGGGCGTCCTCCGCCGCCCGCTGGACGGCCTCGCTGTCGTCGGTGAGGCAGCGCTCCAGGCTGTCTTTTGCCTCGGCGCCGCCGATTTTACCCAGCGCCTGGATAGCCGCCATTTGGACTTCGATGTCGGGGTCGCTGGTCAAATCACTCAAGTAGGGGGCGGCTTCCTTTTCTCCCAGCTCGCCGCAGGCGCCGGCGGCTTCGTAGCGCATCTCGGCGTCGGCGCTGGACAGCTCTTTGATGAGCAGGGGCAGCCAGTCTGGGTTGCAGCTCTTGCCCATGGCGAAGATGGAGCTGCTCTTGAGCTTGGGCTGGCCGCTGCGGTAGGCGCGGGCGATGGCTTTTTCCATTCGGGGGAGGCTCAACGGCGCGGCGGCTTCCAGGGCGCGGCGCTTTATTTCCAGGGAGCGCTCCTCGTCCTCGATGACCTCGAGCAGGGCGCGGCAGACCTGGTTTTTTTGCTGGGGGCGCAGCTTTTCCAGCTCGGCGAGCATGGCGAACTTGCCCAGGGCGATGGCCGCCGTCACCTGTACCTTTTCCGGGGTTTCCGGCGCCAGCAGCTTAATCAGGGGGGCGATGAGGCAGGTCTCCTCGCATTCCCAGAGCCCCTCGATGGCCTTGCTTTGCACGTCGGCGTCTTTGTCACCGAGGTGTGATTTAAAGATTTCGTCGAAGTCGAGCTCGAAGTTATCCTCGGCCAGCTCGACCAGCCGGTACATAATCTGCCGCCGCCGTTTCGGCTCTATTTCCGCCCACACCCGTTCGAAAAGGGCCAGCTCCTCGGTGTTGAGGTTGGAAAGATCGGCCAGCTTCGAGCTGAGCAGCGGCTTCCGGCTGTCGCCCAGCTCACCGATGGTTTCCTCGATGGGCAGCGGCATGGCTTGCCTCAATTCTCCTCTTCGTCGTCTTCTATGTCGTCTTCGATTTCCTCGCCGTATTCCCAGATGGGGCGGGTGAAATTATCGATGTATTCGCCCATGGCCTCGGCGGCGACCTGCTTGAGCCGTTCGGCGGCTTCCTGGGCGATCTGGATAAGCTCGCCGAATTCGACCTCTATTTTTAGTATGCCGGTCAGCGCCTGCAATACCGCCAGCGCCGCCACCGGGTTCTGGAGGCGGGTGGCGTGCATGGGCACCTCGCCGAGCAGGCACATCCCCTCGACGTCCCTCTCCTTGGCCACGCCCAGCAGCAGCCCGTTCAAGCCCGCAATCTGGAGGTTGCCCCGCTGCACCAGCTCGTATTTGTCCAGCTCCGCCGACATGTGGGAGCTGGTGACCACGCCCCAGACGCGGGGCTGCTCGGTGTGGTGGATGCGGCTCAAGGCAGCGGCGCAGGTGTAGACGCGCTTCGCCTGGAATTTAGCGGCGACGTCGAGGACGCAGTTGGCCAGCTCGTAGCTCTTGGTGACGGGCTGGTCTTCGCCGATGAAAAGGATGACGTCGCTGTCCCCGCCTTCATTTTTGAAGTAGTAGAAGCGGCTCTGGGGAAACTGGGGAGCTTCGATAACGTTGCTCTTGGCCACGACGCCGATGGCGTCGAAGAAATAAGAGGGTTCGATTTCGCCCAGCTCTTTGAAGTCGAGCTTCTTGAGCAGGTAGTTGGCCACAATCAGCGATACGTCGCCGATGCCGGGCCAGGAGGCGAGCATTACCGGGTTTTTCAGCTTGGGCCGGGCGTATATTTTAACGATGTTTTTCATTTCAGGCTTCTTTGGCTTTTTGGAGCCGGGGGCGGCCCAGCCAGAAGTAGAGGCCGGTGCCGATGGGGAAGAATAGTAGCGAGATTAACACCCACATTATGGTACTTGACCAGGGAAGCCTCTTTTTGCGGGCGTCCCGGCCTACCAGATAGGCTATCGCCATATCGAGAAACAGGGTGATAGAGTTCATCATTTGGACCAGCATCATTCCGGTGTTCATATAATTTACCTCGTCGTATCATTATCGTATTTTTTTTAGGTATCGGCTGCTTATCGGGTTACGGCCCCTATCTCCCCCTGGTTACTTACTCGCTACCGAAAGCCGGGGGCAGTAGATGGGTGGGGTGTTGACCGCGCCGCCGACCCACTTGGCCTGGCTGCCGATAGCGTTAATCTCCTTCAGGATCTGGTAGACGTTGCCCGCTACGATGGTATCCTTTACCCTACCTATTATTTTACCACTTTCCACTTTATAACCTAACAGCACGTTGCCGCTGAAGTCGCCGCCGAGGACGTTGCCCTGCTCGGCGCCCATCAGGTGCTCGATGACCAGCCCTTCCTTGATGTCGGCGACCATCTCGTCGAAACTGCTTTCGCCCGGGGCGACGACCAGGGTGCTGGGGGAGGGGAGGGGCAGCCCGCCGCCGCGGCTGGCAGAGCCGGTGCTTTCGGTCTCGGCCAGCGCTGCCGTTTGCAAATCATAGAGGAAGTTGGCGACAATACCATTTTCGATAAGCGGCGTGCGCCGGCTGGGGACGCCCTCGTCGTCGCAGGGGCGGCTGTGGGGCCGGTAGGCTATCGTCGGGTCGTCGAATAGCGAGAGCTTATTATCGAAGACGCGCTCGCCCAGCTTGCCGCCGATGGGGGAAGCGCCTTGCAACACCGTCTTGCCGTTGAAGGCGGCCATCAACGGGGAGATGATGGCGCTGGTCACCCCCTCCGGGGTAAAGACGACGGGCAGGGTTCTGGTGGGGGCTGTCGCCTGGTTCTTGGCTAAATCCAGCTGCTTTAAAATTACCTTGGCAATCCCGTTGACGTCGGTGATGGGGTGGCAGGAAGCCTGCCCCTCGCCGACGAAGAGCATGTCGGTGCCGCGAATGAGGCTGCCGTAGACGCCGATGCCGAAAACGCTTTTCTTGTATTCGGCCTGGCCGCCGCGAGAATTTATAATCCGCAGACCAATGGTCTCTTTTTCCACGCCGCCCTCGCAAACGATTTCGGGCGTGTGTGCGGTAATCAGAGCGATAAGCTCCTCGCCTAAGTTAGTCATCTCTTCCACGGCGATAGACTCCACAGCGGTATCAAAGATATCCACGGGGGGATAGGTGGTGGAAGAAGGAAGCTCGAACCTGGCTTTGGTGCCGAATTCTGCGGTGGCCAGCGCGTTTTCTATAAGTCCTTCGGCGTCGTTGACGTCGGTAGCGGTGGCGTAGCCGACCCGCCCGTTCTTAACGATGCGCAAGGCAACGCTGGTGCTCTGCTTGTTCTGGATGTGCTTGAGGCGGTTGGCCTCGAACTGCACCGGCGTTTCCTCGGCGGTGACGAGAAAGACCTCGGCGGCTTCGGCGACCTTTTTGGCTTTTTCCAGTATTCTTTCCACTAGCTGCCTCCCACCAGGCACTTGCGGATTCTGATGTCGGGGCTGCCGTTGGAGACGGGGAGGGGCATCTGCCCGCCCTTGCCGCAGCCGCCGCCCTGGTTCATGTCCAGGTCGCCGCCGATGGCGTCGATGTTGTTCAAAGTGGTGAAGACGTTGCCGGTCAATACCACGGGGCGCAAAGCCTCGGCGATTTTGCCGTTACGTATCATATAAGCCTCGGCGGCGGAGAAGGTGAACATCTCCATCGAGGTGGTGCCGCCGAACCAGTTCTTGGCGTAAACGCCTTCCTCAATGCCGGCGATGATATCCTCCAGAGTGCCCCGGCGCGGCTCGATGTAGGTGTTGGTCATGCGCACGATGGGCGGAAATCTATAGTTGATGGCGCGGGCGTTGCCGGTGGGCTTTTCGCCCATCCGGGCCGCCGTTTCGCGCGAGTGCAGGCGCCCCACCAGCTCGCCTTCCTTAATGAGATAGGTCTTGGTGGCGGGCACGCCTTCGTCGTCGTATTTATAGCTGCCGCGCAAATCGGGCACGGCGGCGCTGTCGATAACGTTGAGTTCCTTGCCGCCGAATCTCTTGCCCAGCACCATGATTTCGCGCAGGCGCTCGTTTTCGTAGATGTGGTCGGCTTCCGAGAGATGCCCGAAGGCTTCGTGGACGAAGACGCCGGCCAGCACCGGGTCTAGAACCACGGTGTACTCGCCGCCCTTGAGCTTGGGGGCGGCCAGAAGCCGGGCGGCTTTCTGCGCCGTCTCCTCCACCTCTTTATGCAAATGGCGGATGGCCTCGAAGTCGCCGCGGGAGCCCAGGCTGATGCCCGCCTGTTGCACCTCGCCGTCGTCGGCGGCCACGGCGCTGACGCGCAGCGTTATATCGGTGCGCGGCTGCTCGATGTAGCTGCCCGCCGAGTTGATAAAGATGGTTCGCTTGTGGCTGTCGGCGTAACCGATGGTGGAGGTGCGGAGGTGGGGGGTGCGCCAGATAATCTCGTTGTATTCGTCGAGGAGCTTCTTTTTATCGGCGAGAGGCACGGTCAGCGGAACGTCCCTTCCGTTCGATACCGTGTCGACCACCGGCTCCGTCGGCGCTAGCTGGCTTTTCTCTTTGCCGACCAGTCTGGCTTCCTGGACGGCGCGCTCTATTCTTTGGGGGAGGTCGGTGAGGTCGTTAAAGCTGACGAAGCCCCAGCCGCCTTTGACCAGGGCGCGGATGTTGCCGCCGATAGCGGTGGACTGCCCCGCCGATTCCAGCTCCTTGCCGCGGTAGCTGATGTGGCTGCGCTGGCTTTGCTCGAGGCGGGCTTCGATGTAGTCGGCGCTCTGTTTCTTCAGAGCGTCGCTAAGCTGTCGGCTGACTTCTCCAATATCGGCCATGGTATAAACAGTTTACCATTGCCGAGTGCGGTGCTGTCAATTAATTTTAGTCGTGGATGCGGCTCAAATACCAGCCGCCGTCGGGTATATCGCGGTAGATGTCGCAGACGATGCCCTTGCTGGTCTTGACGCGGAAGTAGTGACGGCTCGTTTCCTTGCCGGACCACTCCTCGTCTTTATGCCAGTTTTCATAGACCCGGGTGACGCGCTGCCTGTCGCCGTCGCGGGCCAGGGACAAGGGTATCCCCCGGACGTTCACCGTGACCTTCAGCGGTTTCTCCAAAATCTTGGCCAAGGCTCCTTTCCCCTTTATAGCTTGCGTAAAACGCCGATTACCTTGCCCTGAATCTCAACGTCTGCGGCGGGGTAGTACATGGGCTGCATTTCCTTGTTGGCCGGTTGCAGGCGTACGCGCCCGCCTTCGTGGTAGACCTTTTTCAGGGTCACTTCCTGCTCCACCTTGAGCCAGACCGCCGCCATCTCGCCCTCTTCCACGCGGGACATCTGCTGGATGAGGACGATGTCGCCGTCGCCGACTAGTGCGTCAATCATGGAAAAGCCCTTGACCCGCAGCGCGTAGATGCCCTTGCGGCCCCGCGTCACCTCGTCGGTGAGCTGTAAGGTTTCCTCGGGGACAGCGTTCCAGGTGTCGGCGGTGGGCACGGGTATGGGCTTGCCGGCGGCGATGGTGCCCAAAAGCGGCACTAAAGAGACGGCTTCCAGCTTGCGGTCGGTGAGCTGGATGCTGCGGAAGACAGTGGGGTCGCGGCGGATGTGGCCTTCCGCTTCCAGCTTGTTGAGGTGGTGCTGGACGACGGAGGGGGTGCTGATGTTACAGCCCCTGGCGATGTCGCGGACGGTAGGGGCGTAGCCCTTCCTGTCGAGGAAGCGGCGGATGAAGTTTAGAATACGCTCACGGGTGGGCGAACTCATGCCGGCTCCTTAATACAATTGTTCTGAAAACAAGTGTATCATATGATTTTAAGGTTGTCAAGGGGGTACTTTGAAGGGTTTTTAGGGCCACCCGCCCTGATTTTATCTATTCCCGCCCGCCGCCCTTTAAGGTAAAGAGGGGGCAAAGCCCCCTCTTAAACACCCCCCAAATAAGAGGTATATAGGGGTTAACCCCTGTAGGGTGGGTTGGTGTGGGACAAAAAGCTGGGGTGGAGAGGGGTCATTGACAGCTTTGGCGTCTAACGCTAAAATTGATTGATGCCTGCAGGCTTTACGCCTAGGTGTTTTGACCTAAGGGTGACAGTCCGCTGGAACTAAGAAAGGGGGACTATATTGACGCAGGTCGCCGAAGCCAAACCAGCCGTTAATATTAACGAGGACCATTGCAGCCGCTGCTCCATCTGCGGCTCCCTTTGCCCCTACGACGCCATCAGCCTTGACCGCGAGAACAAGAAAATCATACTGGATATCGAGAAGTGCCAGGTATGCGGTATCTGCGCCTCGGCCTGCCCGGCGCGGGCAATCGATACCATCTACTACGACCGCGAATCGCTGCTCAACTACCTGAGAAAGGTAAAGCCGCAATACAAGAGCGATACCCTGGTTATCATGTGCAAGGGCAGCGCCCCCGATTTCAGCCAGGTTAACAAGCTCTTCGGCGTCAAGGAGTTCGTGCCCCTTTCCGTGCCCTGTGTCGGGCGCATTTCCGAGGAGCTGTTGCTGGCGATGATGACCGAGGGGATTAGAGAGATTAACATCCTCGCCTGTGACGAGGACTACTGTCGTTTTCACCGGGGCAGCCCGCTCACCGCGCGGCGCGTCATGGCCCTGAACCGGATGCTGATGCAACTGGGCTACGGCCCGGCGACGGTAACCATGAAGCGCAACAGCCTCAAGGTGAAGGTGGACAAAGACCTTTGCATCGCCTGCGGCAACTGCGTTTTCTACTGCCCCTACGACGCCCCCAAACTGGAAAGCGAGGGGGGCATCAGCTTCGACCTGGACGCCTGCCGCGGCTGCGGCATCTGCGTTTCCCTCTGCCCCGCCTTCGCTCTCGACCTGGAAAACTGGGAGCGGGACAGAATCTCGGACCTGCTGCCCAAGCTCATCGCCGAGATGAAGCCGCCCAAACTGCTCGTTTTCCGCTGCCAGTGGGCGGTCTATCCGCCGCTGGACGGCGACGTCAATCCCAACGTGCGCACCATCGAGCTGCCCTGCTCGGGGCGCATCGAGGCCATCCACGTCCTGGAGGCGTTGCAGAACGGCGCCGACGGGGTGATGGTCATCGCCTGCGCCGAGGACGATTGCAAGCAGGAAGGGGTGAGCGCCAAGGCCGAGCACACGGTGTCCAAAATCAAGGGGCAACTGGAGCAAATCGGGCTGGGGGAGAGGCTGGGCTTCGCCTCGGTGTCGCCACGCTACGAGGGTAAGGCGGAGGAGGCTATAAAGCAGTTCCGCCAGCAGATAGAGAATATCGGTAAGGGGAAGAGCCAATGATTGTAACCGTACTGAAGCCGCTGGACGAAATACTGGATTCCATATCCCCCTATAAGAAAATACTCATCGCCGGCTGCGACGGTTGCACCCAGCCGCCGCGGGGCATGAGGGAAGCCAGGACCTTGAAACAACTGCTGGAGCTGGCCGGCAAACTAAAGAAAAAGAATTTCGAGTTCAAGCTGGCCTCGGTGGTCAAGCAGTGCGATACCGTGCTCACCAGGGCCACTATCACCCCCTACGTCGAAGACATCGACGCCGTGCTCTCTTTAGCCTGCGGGGCGGGGCCACAGACCGTGGCCGAGGTTTTCCCCGAGCTGCCCGTCATTCCCGCCCAGAACTCTCACTTCGTCGGCATCGACGAGAGGGAGCAGGGGGCCATCATCGACAGCTGCGCTTCCTGCGGCGACTGTATACTGGCGCTGACCGGCGGCGTCTGCCCGGTGACCCGCTGCGCCAAGGGACTGCGCAACGGCCCCTGCGGCGGGGCGCGGGAGGGCAAGTGCGAGCTCGACCCGGAGCGCGATTGCGCCTGGGAGCTTATTTACAAGCGTCTGGAGAAGCTGGGGCAGCTGGACCGGCTCAAGGAGTACCAGCCGCCGCGCAACTACCAGAAGAAGGGCTGGAAGGTAACGCCTTAGCTTAACCTTCGTTCATCCGCTGAACCTCTGTCGTGCACTGAAGCTTCGCCGGTGCGCCCCCTTCAATTGCACACAGGCATCACTAGCTGATATAATCAATCAGCTATGGTTCCCGAAGCGAAACAACAGGACGACGGTCAAAAGCTGGAGATAATGCGCCACTCCGCGGCGCACGTGCTGGCGGAGGCGGTGTTATCCATCTTTCCCGAAGCCAAGTTCGGCATCGGGCCGGCCACCCAGGACGGCTTTTACTACGACTTCGATTTGCCGCGACCGTTGACCCCGGAAGACCTGCCCGTCATCGAGGCCAAGATGAAGGAGCTGGTCAAAGCCAAGCTGCCCTTCAGCCGCGAGGAAATGTCCAAGAAGGACGCCCGCGCCCTTTTCGCCCAGCAGCCCTACAAGCTGGAACTAATCGAGGAAATCGAGGACGAAAAGGTGGGTGTCTACCGGCAGGGCTCTTTCGTCGACCTGTGCCGGGGGCCGCACGTGGCGAATACCAGAGAGATAAAGGCCTTCAAGCTGGTGAACATCGCCGGGGCCTACTGGCGGGGTGACGAGCACAACCCCATGCTGCAGCGCGTTTACGGCGTCGCCTTCGAGACCAAGGACGCCCTCAACGAATATCTCAAAAACCTGGAAGAGGCGGCCAAGCGCGACCACCGCAAGCTGGGCAAGGAGCTCGACCTTTTCAGCATCCATGAAGAAGCCGGGCCGGGGCTGGTGCACTGGCACCCCAAGGGCGCCATGGTACGCCACGTCATCGAGAGCTTCTGGAAGGACGAGCACTTCAAGCGCGGCTACGACCTGCTCTACACGCCGCACATCGGCAAAATCGACCTCTGGAAGACGAGCGGGCACTGGAACTTCTACCGCGAGAACATGTACGACCCCATCGACGTCGAGGGACAGCAATACGTTATCAAGCCGATGAATTGCATCGGCCACATCATGATATACAAGAGCAACCAGCACAGCTACCGCGAGCTGCCCCTGCGCTACGCCGAGCTGGGCACCGTCTATCGCTACGAGCGCTCCGGCGTTTTGCACGGACTGTCACGGGTGCGCGGCTTCACCCAGGACGACGCCCACATCTTCTGCCGCTTCGACCAGTTGGAGGAAGAGGTGGCCGGCGTGCTCGACCTGGCGCTGTTCATGATCGATACCTTCGGCTTCAAGAACTATAAAATGTACCTCTCCACCCGCCCCGATAAGTACGCCGGCGAGCTCGAGGTCTGGGAACAAGCGACGGAGACGCTGGCCAGGGCGCTGGAGAGGCAGAACCTCGAGTATGAAATCGACCCCGGCGAAGGGGTTTTCTACGGGCCCAAGATTGACATCAAGTTCGAGGACGCGGTGGGGCGGGGCTGGCAGGGGCCCACCATCCAGGTGGACTTCAACCTGCCCGAGCGTTTCGACGTCAACTACGTCGGCGAGGACGGGCAGGAGCACAAGGTCGCCATGGTGCACCGTACCGTGCTGGGGAGCATGGAGCGCTTTATGGCTTCTCTGGTCGAACACTACGGCGGCGCTTTCCCCGTCTGGCTGGCGCCGGTGCAGGCGGTGGTGATACCCATTGCCGACCGGCACCTGGACTACGCCCGCAAGCTGGAAAGCGAGCTCAAGGCGGAGGGGATAAGGGGAACGGTGGACGCCCGCTCCGAGACGGTGAACATGAAAATCCGCCAGGCGCAGATGGAGAAGGTGCCCTATATGCTCATCGTGGGCGACAAGGAAATCGCCGACGGCAACGTTTCCATCCGCCTGCGCAGCGGCGAGCAGGCCAACGCCCAGCCCTTCGACGCTTTCAAGGAGAAGGTGAAGGCGGCCATAGCCAGCCGCAGCCTGGAATTAAAGCTGTAAAACTTGACTAGCGCAGGCTGTTATGCTATAGTTTTTGCCCATGACCGGTTAAGGTCACGCGGGAGGTAAACAGAACATAGTTAAATCGCTACGGGTAAACCAGGGCATCAGAGCCAGGGAGGTACGCCTGGTAGGAGAGAAGGGCGAGCAGCTGGGTATTATGCCCGTAAGCCAGGCCCTGGAGATGGCGAGGCGAAGCGACCTTGACCTGGTTGAGGTTGCCCCCACCGCAAAACCGCCGGTTTGCCGCTTGCTTGATTACGGTAAGTACAAGTACGAGCAGTCCAAGCGGGAGCGAGACCAAAGGAAGAGCCAGAAAGTCTCCCTGCTGCGCGAAGTCAGGCTGCGGCCCAAGATTGGCACTCACGACTTTGACGCCAAAACCCGGACGGTAAAAAAGCTGCTGGGGGAGGGCGACAAGGTAAAGATAACGGTGCGGTTCCGGGGGAGGGAAATAACTCACCCCGAAATCGGCTGGGGATTGCTGCAGAGGATGACGGAATCGCTGCAGGGTATCGCGGCTATAGCCCGCCAGCCGGTTATCGAGGGGAGGAGCATGACCGTGATTCTCTCGCCGATGTCCGCCCAGAAGGCAAAACCGAAAGAGGTGGCGCCGAAAGAGGTTAAGAAAGAGGTCAAAGAGGTAGTAAAGGGGTCTTAGTAAATTGCCGAAAATAAAAACCCATAAGGGAGCCAAAAGCCGCTTCCACATAACGGGCAGCGGCAAAATTATGCGGGTCAAGGGCGGCAAGAGCCATTTCCGCCGCCGCAAGCCGAAGCGGGTGCGCCGTCTTTTCGACGACACCATACCGCTGAACGCCGTCGACCGCCAGCGCATCAAGCGGCTTTTGCCCTACGGTGTGAAGTAGATAGGGGGCTGTTTTGCGAATCAAGAGAGGGGTTGCCACCCACAAGCGACATAAAAAAGTACTGGCCATGACCAAGGGCCATCGCGCTACCCGCCATTCCCTTTACCGGCGGGCTAAAGAGTCTATGCTCCACGCGTTGAGCTATTCCTACGCCCACCGCCGCGAGCGCAAGGGCGACATGAGACGGCTCTGGATTTTGAGAGTCAGCGCCGCCAGCCGCGCGCAGGGGCTGAACTACGGCCAGTTCATCTACGGTCTGAAGCAGGCCGGAGTGGAGATTAACCGCAAGGTCCTGGCCGATATGGCGGTCAGGGAGCCGGCGGCTTTCGCCGAGCTGGTGACCGTGGCCAAGGCTAAGGTGGAGGGGTAGTCCGGTCTTCATGACGAAGAAAATCGCTAAGGGCAGGGTTCTTCTCACCGCTGCCCTTTTTTGTTGCCTGGTGTTGCTGGTGATACCGCTTGTCGGCTGCGAGGCCAGCTATAGTGTTAGCACCGCTTCTCTGAGCGAAGTCACCATATGCACGGCTGTGGACGAGGATGCCCGCCCGCTGGACAGCACCGATGTCTTTAGCGCCGATACCACCGAAATATTCTGCTCGGTGAAGCTGTCCAACGCTCCATCCGGCACTATGGTAAAGGCGGTCTGGACTTATATCGAGGGGGAGCTGGACGTGACCGATATGGTTCTGGGCGAGTACGAGCTGGAGGGCGACGGCACCCGCTACCTACAGTTTTCGCTGTTTAACGAAAGCGTGTGGCCGACCGGAACCTATCAGGTGGACTTGTATCTGGACGGCGAGCCGGAAGAGACCGTCACTTTTACCGTAGAGTAGGGGGATTTTCCCCGCCGCCCCACTCTGTCGGCGTACGTTTTTCTTTCCCACCCAATACCCACCCTACAGAAGTGGGACTTCTATAAATTTCTCTCTCCGCCCCGCCTTGTTGTGCGAAGGCGTTTTTTAATCTTTCCTTGACCCTATCGTTACCTAGAAGCTATAATCCAAGACAACCATGATTAAAGAGCTTGAGCAACTGTTGTCCGGTGCCCTCAAAGAGCTGGAGACAATCACCCAGGACAAGGCGCTGGAGGACTGGCGAGTGCGCTATCTGGGCAAGAAGAGCCAGCTAACCACCATTTTGCGCGGCTTGGCGGGCTTGCCCATAGAGGAGAGGAAGAAGGCGGGGGCTTTAGCCAACCGCATCAAGGCGGAGCTGGAAAGCGGCTACCAGCAGAAGGAGCAGACGCTCCGCGAGAGCCAGCTGGAAAGCGCCGCGGGGGTGGCGGGGCTGGATATAACGCTGCCGGGGCGGATAATGCCGCTGGGGCGCTTGCACCCCATCACCCAGACCATCAACGAGATACACGAAATCTTCGTTTCCATGGGCTTCGAGGTGAGGGAGACGCCCGAGGTGGAGTGGGATTACTACAACTTCGAGGCGTTGAACATACCGGAGCACCACCCCGCCCGCGACAGCATGGCCACACTGTGGGTGGACGCCAAGAACGAGCGCGGCGAGCGCAAGATGCTGATGCGCACTCACAACACGGCCGGCGACGTGAGGGCGATGGAAGTGCTCAAGCCGCCGATTCGGGTGGTGACCACGGGCAAGGTCTACCGCTACGAGGCCAGCGACGCTACCCACGTGCCCATGTTCTACCAGATAGACGGCTTCGCCGTGGACAAGAGCATAACCATGGCCGAGCTCAAAGGTACTTTATACGAATTTTCGCGCCGTTTCTTCGGCAAGGACAGAAAAGTCCGCTTCCGCTGCGACTACTTTCCCTTCGTCGAGCCGGGGGTGGAGATGGCCGTCGAGTGCGGCGTCTGCCACGGCCGGGGCTGCCGCCTTTGCGGCAACAGCGGCTGGATAGAGATACTTGGGGCGGGGATGACTCACCCTAAAGTTCTTGAGCGGGGCGGCCTGGACCCCCAGGTATATTCCAGCTTCGCCTTCGGCATGGGCATCGATAGATTACCCATGCTGCGCTACGGCATCGACGACATACGGCTATTCTTCGGCAGCGACCTGCGTTTTTTGAGGCAGTTCTAAGATGAAAGTTTCGTTAAGCTGGCTTAAAGACTATATAGACATCGAGATGCCCATCGACGAGCTGTCCCACAAGCTGGCCATGGGCGGCACCGAGGTCAAGGCCTGGCAGGCTATCGGTGGCAGCTGGGAGGGCATCATCGTGGGGCAGATTAAGGCCGTCAACCCCCACCCCAACGCCGACCGTCTTCTGCTCCCCGTCATCGACCTGGGCACCGAGGAAAGGGCCGTCGTCTGCGGCGACCCCGATTTGAAGGCGGGCGATAAGATTGCCTTCGCCAACGTCGGCGCCGAACTCATCGACGGGCACACCGGCGAGCTGGTCGTGCTCAAGGCGGCCAAGATACGGGGGGTGCTCTCGGAGGGGATGGTCTGCTCGGAGAGAGAGCTGGGCATCTCGGAGAGCCACGAATCGATAATGGTGCTGCCCGCCGACGCTCCGGTGGGGAAAGCGCTGGCCGAATATATGGGCGACATTATCCTCGATCTGGATATAACCCCCAACCGCCCCGACTGCCTCTCCGTAATCGGCATCGCCCGTGAAATCGCCGCTTTCAGCGGACAGAAGGTGCGCCTGCCCGAAGACGACTATAAAGAGTCCGCCGAAGTTATCGACGACCACGTCGCCGTGGAAATCAGTGCCCCCGACCTCTGCCCGCGTTACAGTGCCAGCCTGGTGAAGGGAATAAAGATAGGCGACTCGCCGCCCTGGATGCAGCAAAGGCTCATCGCGGCGGGTATGCGCCCCATCAACAACATCGTCGATATCACCAACTACGTTATGCTGGAGTACGGCGAGCCGTTGCACGCCTTCGACTATAACCAGATTAGAGGCAAGAAGATAATAGTGCGCCGCGCCGATAAGGGCGAGGTAATGACCACTCTCGATGGCAACAAGCGGGCGCTCAACCCCGACATGCTGGTCATCGCCGACACGGAGAGGGCGGTGGCGCTGGCGGGGGTGATGGGTGGCTACGACAGCGAGGTCACCGATAGTACCACCGACATATTTTTAGAGGCGGCCAGCTTCTACGCCCCCTGCATCTACGAGACGGGTAACAGTCTGGGGCTGCCCAGCGAGGCGCGCATGCGCTTCGAGCGGGGCATCAGCGCCGGGGTGACTATGGCGGCGTTGAAAAGGGCCACCCAGCTACTGGTCGAATTCGGCGGGGGCCGGGCCGCCAAGGGCTTTATCGACAACTACCCCGGACAGAAGAAAGCAACGCCTATCAAGCTGCGTGCCTCCGAGGTGAAAAGACTGCTGGGCGTCGAGTTTTCGCTTAAACAAATGCAGGATACCCTGGAATCGCTTGGCTTCGAGGTCAAGGCCGATAGTGCTAAAAACGAATTGATGACGGTAACGCCTTACTGGCGTAGCGACATCAGCATCGAGGAAGACCTCGTCGAGGAGGTCGCTCGCATCATCGGCTACGACGAGATACCCACCGTAATGCTCAGCCAGTCTTTGCCGCCGCAGGACCCCTCGCCCATGGTCAGGTTCAAGCCGAGGGTGAGCCGCGTGCTGGCCGACTACGGCTTCCAGGAGATAGTTACCTTTTCCATGGTGGGCAAAGAGGCCCTGAACAAGCTGGCGCTCGATACGCCGGAGCCGCTGCGCATGCTCAAGCCGATGACCGCCGAGCAGGAGTTTTTGCGCCCGACCTTGCGCGTTAATTTGCTCACGGCTCTGGAGTCCAATCTCCGCCACGAGGAAAAAGGCGTCCGGCTCTTCGAGCTGGGGCGTGTCTACTTGAGACGTCGAAACGACCTGCCTGACGAGCCGGAGATAGTCTGCGGCGTGATGACGGGGCCCAGGTTCGAGCCGTCCTGGCGGGGCGGCAACGAGCCGCTCGATTTCTACGACGCCAAGGGCATCGTCGAGGGGCTTTTCGGCCAGATCGGCGTCGAGGCCGCTTTCGAGGAGAGTTCCGACAATGGCCTGCACCCCTTCAAGCAGGCGGCCGTCGTCGTCGGGGGGAAAAGGCTGGGGGTGGTCGGCGAGCTGCACCCTAAAGTCGCCGACGCCTTCGAGCTTCCCGGCGGCGTCTATCTCTTCGAAATTGACGTAACGGCGCTGTTGCCTTTCACCGTCGAACACAAGATGTACCAGCCCATCTCGCGCTTCCCGGCGGTGGTCAGGGACATGGCGCTGGTGCTCGACGCCAACGTCACCAACGCCCGGGTGCAAGAGATTATGCGGGGCTTTCCGCTGGTGACCGGGGTCGTCCTCTTCGACCTCTACAGCGGGGAGCAGCTGCCGGCGGGGAAGAAGTCACTGGCCTACCGCATCTCGTACCAGTCGCCGGAGCACACGCTGACCGACGACGAGGTGAACAAAGTCCAGCAGCAGATACTGGACAAGCTGGCTAAAGAGCTGGGAGCGACTTTAAGGGGTTAGGATTTTATCCACTCACCACCCCACTCTGTCGGCGTACGTTTTTCTTTCCCCCCCAAAACCCTCCCTATAAGGGGGGACCCTTAAATATCTCCTTTTGGGGGATTCGTGCCTCCCAACCGCCCCGGGACGAAAATCCCCTTTAAGCCCCCTTTTTCAAAGGTAAGTATATCCCCGTTACACGTAGCTATTTAGGCTTGCTAAGTTGGCTTAAAAGGCAATCAATTATTTCGCCAGTCTCATCCATCTTGACCTTGCAGACTATCCATTTCAGGATTTGTCCCTCTATGGCAGGGCGTGGCATTTGGGCACTAAGTATAATACCTGTTTTGCCGTTATACTCGGTATTCTCATTCTCAATTACTTTCACTTTGCCGCCTATTCTAAAGTCCGCCATTTTGTTTTACCTCCATTTTATAGCCAAGTTGGAGTGTCCTTATTATAGCACCCTTTTTCAAAGGGGGAGCGAACTTTTCCGATGGCGATGAGATTGCTTCGCTGCGCTCGCAATGACAGGTAATTATAGGGACTCGCAAGGACAGTGAGATTATGGGGTGTTTAAGTGCTAAGCTCTTTGAGCTTTTTGACTATCTCGTCCAGCGGTACCAGCTCCGAGTCTTTTTCCGCGCGTTTCTTTAGCTCGACGCTGTTCTTTTCCAATGTGCGCGGGCTGACGGTAACGCGCAGGGGCATCCCCAGCAGGTCGGCGTCGTTGAACTTGACCCCGGGCGATTCCTGCCTGTCGTCGAATAAGACCTCAAATCCTGCCGTCTCCATCTCCCCGTAGAGCTTTTCAGCTATTTCCCCAACGTTGGTATTCTCCCGGTAGAGCGGGCAGAGATAGACCTGGTAGGGGGCGATAGAAGACGGCCAGATAATGCCCTTGTCGTCGTGGTTGTGCTCGATGACGGACGCCATCAGGCGGCTCAGGCCCAACCCGTAGCAGCCCATCACCAGCGGCTTCGATTCACCCTTCTCGTCGATGAAAGAGGCGTCGAATTTCTTACTGTAGGTCGTGGTCAGCTTGAAGATATGCCCTACTTCGATGCCCTGGGTGGAAGCCAGCTTAGCACCGCAATTAGGGCATTTGTCGCCGGCCTTGGCGCTGGCGATGTCGGCGACGATATCGGCCTTGAAGTCGCGGGGGTAGTTGACGTTCTTGAGATGAGTTTCGGGCTTGTTGGCGCCGGCGACGAAGTTGGTGCCCGAGCTTACCGAGTCGTCGGCGATGACCCTGATGCCTTTAATGCCCGCGGGCGAGGCTGCGCCGGCCACCAGCCCGGCCTTGGCGACCTCGTCCTCGGTGGCGAAGCGCAGCTCGCTGGCCTGGAGCTGGTTGTTCAGCTTTATCTCGTTGACGTCGAGGTCGCCGCGAATGACGACGAAGACGAGCTTACCGTCGGCGATATAGAACACGGCTTTTAAAGTATGGCTGTGGGGTATCTTGAAGAAAGCGGCCACCTCTTCGATGGAAGCGGCGCCGGGGGTAGCCACCTCCTCGACGGGCAGGGGCTGGCCGTTATCTATTGGCTCCTTAACGCTGGTCGCCTTTTCCAGGTTGGCGGCGTAGTTGCATTTCGGGCAGTGGATAATCTCGTCCTCGCCGCTTTCGTGCACCGCCATGAACTCGCGGGAGTCCTTGCCGCCGATAGCGCCGCTGTCGGCTTCGACGAGCATGGTGGGCAGGGCGCAGCGCTCGAAGATGTTGTGGTAGGCCCGGTCCATCTTCTCGTAGCTGACGTCCAGTCCGGCATCGTCGGCGTCGAAGCTGTAGAGGTCTTTCATGAGGAACTCGCGCACCCTAATCAGGCCGCCGCGGGGGCGGGGCTCGTCGCGGAACTTGACCTGAATCTGGTAGAGAAGGAGGGGCAGGTCGCGGTAGCTCTGGACGTTGTTCTTGACCAGCTCGGTGATAACCTCCTCGTGGGTGGGGCCTAAAGCCAGCTTTCTCTCCCGGCGGTCGGCCAGGGTGAAGAGAACCTTGCCCAGCGCCCGGTCGCGCCCGGACTGCTCCCAAATCTCGAAGGGCTGTAACACGGGCAGGTTGAGCTCCTGTCCGCCCGCTTTGTCCATCTCGTCGCGGATGATTGCTTCAATCTTCTTGAGCACCCGCCATCCCAGGGGCAGGTAGGAATAGACGCCCGCCGCCAGTTGTTGAATCATGCCGGCGCGCAGCAAAAGCTGGTGGCTGGCGGTTTCCGCTTCGGCGGGTATTTCGCGCTGGGTCTTGCCGAATAGTTTCGATAAACGCATAAACCTCTTACCAATTCTTAATCAGTCTGCCTTCCTTGTCTCTCATGCTGCCGATAACGGCGATGATGAAGTCGATGATCGCCCAGATGCCCAGTCCACCCAGAGTGAGTAGCATCAGTACGGCCGTCCCCCACTTCTCCAGATAGAAGCGATGGGCGCCGAACTGGCCCAGGAACCAGGCGAGCAGGGTGACGGCCAGCCTCGATTTGGGCGAGATGTTGCCGTAGACCTTTTCGCCCAGGCCGGCGCCGCAGTTGGGGCAGAATTCGGCGGTGGGGCTGGTCTTGGCACCGCAGGCCTGGCAGTAGCTGCTGCCGACCAGCGGCTTGGCGCCGCAGTTGGGGCAGATTTCGGGGACGCCGGTAAGCTCTTTACCGCAGTTGCGACAGAACATAGCCAGTCTCCTTTTTAATATCAATCCATGCTGAAGGGCGGGTATTTATCGGTCAGGTAGTAGGAATAGCCGTTGACTCTCGTCGACCAGCGAAGATAGCCGGAGATGAATTCGAACGCCCAGCGGGGGTAGCGGCCCATGAAGAGTATCGCCCACCAGGAGATGAAGAGAACGACGCCGGCGACTATGCCCACGAAATAGAGGACGAACATCTGGGGGATGACCATGAAATAGCGGAAGAAGGTGGTCAGGCGCGAGAGTTTGTCGGGAAATTCAACGTCGAGGGTTATCGGGTATTTGGCCATTTTAGCTGCCTCCTTAAAGGTGGATTTTCGTCGAATCTGTTACACATTAAAGCATATCGGGCGGCTTTCCGCCAGTGGCTAGCGGGTCATTTTGCGCACGAAGGTTATCAGGAAGAGGGCGATGCTGAAAACGCCGATGAACGATTCGAAGGCGCCGATGCCTTTGACCACGGCGTCGCTGGCTTCCAGCCAGCTTCCGTAGCCCATCGAGGTGAAGGACATGGCGCTGAAGGCCACCGAGTTGCCGAAGGCGTTGATGTTCCACTCGGTGCCGATGAGGAAGTAGATAATGCCCATGCCCATGATTACCGAGGCCGCCCAGACAATAGCCCTTAGCGGCCTTTCGCCGTAGCCGCAGATAGCCGAGACGAAGAGCGACCAGAGCTTGTGGGCGGGCTTGAGCCGCCACTGTAGCGCCTTGCGCTTGGCCGTCATCTCGCGGAAGAAAAACTCGCCGGCCAGGTCATAGGCGCCGCGGTCGGTTTGCCAGATTTTGAGGTTGCGGTAGACGGCGACGGCTTCCTCGATTAGCTCCTGCTTTTTCTTTTCGTCGGTTTCCTCTTTATGCAAAAGCTCTTCGCCCAGCACGTTACGGGAGCCCCAGTTGATGCTTTCGATTTTGGCCTGAAAGAGGTCGGCGCCGTAGAGACGGGCGCCTTCCAGGTCGGCTTTGATGAGATTGGTCTCGGGGCCGCGTAGGTTGGCGTAGTTGAGATTGGTTCGCTGCAGGTGCGCCCGCTCCAGATTGGCCCCGCGCAGGTCGGCGCGTTGGAGGTTGGCTTTTTTAAGCTGGGCGTCGTTTAAAACGGCGCCGGTCAGGTCGGCTTCCTCCAGAAAAGCGCCATCCAGATAAGCGCCTTCCATCTTGGCGCCTTCGAGGTGAGCGTGCATCAGGTAGGCCTTCTTGAGATAGGCGCCGGAGAGGTCGGCGAATTCCAGGTAGACCTCTTCCATCTCGGCGCCGTCGAGGTGAGCGCCGGGCAAAACGGCTTTGCCCAGGTCGGCTTTAAGCAACTCCGCCTTTTTGAGCTGCGCCTTGGTCAGGTCGGCGCCCTCCAGGTGGGCGCCCTGTAGGTCGGCGCCGTCGGCGTTGGTTTCGGAAAGGTTGGCCCCCTCCAGGTTGGCGCCGCGCAGCGTGGCCCGCTCAAGATGAGCGCCGGAGAGGTTGGAGCCTTCCAGGTGGGCGTACCACAGCGAGGCTTCGTTGAGCAGGATGCCGGAGAGGTCGAGCCGGCTCAGGTCGATGTTTTCGGCGAACTCGCGCCGCGACAGGTCTAAGCCCGCCGCCGTGCCGCCGTGCCTTTTTATCATGGCCAGCACGTCCTTGCGGGTCAGGGTTTTCGCCTTCTCTTTCACCATGGCCGGACCTCCTTTGGGGTGGTGTTATGATTATCTAGGAATTGCTTTTCGCTGCGCTCCTTCTTTAGCTCACGCATGTTCTGCTACATGAAGCAATGATTCTATTCCTGTTTCTATGACTTCGTGTAGAAGTTTAATCCGTCCAGCTATTCTAGTTTTACTCACCGTCTTCCTGTTTTCGTTTAATCCTCTCATCTTAACCAGTTTAGCAAATCTTTCCATGTCTGCTGGCAAAAGCACGGGGTTGTGTAATAGTTCTTCGTGGCAGTCGTAGCAAAACTCTTTACTTTGTCTCTCCACTTTCCAAGGACAATTCTTAAAAATCGGTTCGCGCAGTTCGCCTTTACGGTTTTTGGAACGACCCAAAAAACGTTCAGCAACGAAATGGTGCTTTGTAGCGTGGGAACGTCCTTTTGGTGTTGGCCTAGCGTAATCGTTGCCACCACTATGAATCTGGCAACCGCAAATTGCGCAGTACTTAACTGAAGGTTCCTTCTTTCTCATAGCTTCTCCACCTCCTCCATTAATACCTTCACGAAGTCCTTTTCCTCGATGGTCTTGACCTTCTCGCCCTTCTTGAAAAGCACGGCGCGGCCTTTGCCGCAGGCGATGCCGATATCGGCATCTTTGGCTTCGCCGGGGCCGTTGACGATGCAGCCCATGACGGCCACCTTAATCGGCTTATCCACCTTGAGCAGCTCCTTTTCCACCGCCGCCGCCAGTTTTTCAATATCGACCTCGGTGCGCCCGCAGGCAGGACAGCTGACCAGGATGGGCCCGTGCTGGCGGAGGTTAAGGCTCTTCAGTATTTCGTAGGTGGCGATGACCTCCTCGCGGGGGTGGGCGCTCAGGGAGACGCGGATGGTGTCGCCGATGCCCTCGTACAAGAGCGTGCTGATGCCCACCGCGCTGCGGATGATACCGGTGCGGGGCGGGCCGGATTCGGTGACGCCGATGTGCAAAGGATAGGGGATTTTTCCGGCGATGCTCTGGTAGGCCTCGATGGTCGTCGGCACGTCGAAGGCCTTGACCGAAACTTTTATCAGGTCGAAGTCCAGGTCTTCCAAAAGCTTTATCTGCTCCATCGCCGCCGCCACCATGCGCTCCGCCGTCGATAGCCGGGGATTGGGGGAGGGGGGCAGGCTGCCGGCGTTGACGCCGACGCGGATGGGGACACTTCGCTTTTTGGCGGCGAGGGCGACCTTTTTTACCTTGTCCTGGTCGCTGATGTTGCCCGGGTTCAGGCGCAGTCCGTCGCAGCCGGACTCGATAGCTTTCAGCGCCAGGCGGTGGTCGAAATGAATATCGGCGACCAGCGGAATGCCGGTTGTTTTTTTGATGTCTTTTATCGCCCCGGCGGCTTCGAGGTCGGGGACGGCCACGCGCACGATTTCACAGCCGCACTCTTCGAGCTCTTTAATCTGGGTAACGGTTGACATAACATCGGCGGTGCTGGTCTTGGTCATTGACTGCACGGCGATGGGGGCGCCGCCGCCGACGGTAACGCCGCCGATTCTGACCGGCTTCGAGATTCGCCTCGGTTTCATGGCTATAATCGCCTCTTTATCTCAAGAGATTCTTCGGTCGCTCGCGCTCCCTCAGAATGACAGAATGCGTTTTTTATTGTAACAGGCTCCCGCCGCTTATCCAGCGAAAGATGTCCTGGTAGGTAAGCAGTATCAACAGGGCAAATAATACCATAAAGCCGACGGAGTGGATAATACCCTCCGTGCGCGCCGAGACCTTTTTGCCCCGCCGTATCCACTCGATAACGACGAAGAGCATGCGGCCCCCGTCCAGAGCCGGGAAGGGGATGAGCTGGGTGACGGCGATGGCGATGCTGATGAAGGCCGTCAGCTCCAGAAGCGGGCTGACCCCACTCCGCGCCACCTCTCCGGTAACCTGGACGATGCCTATCGGCCCGGTGGGGGTGAAGGGCACGGTACCCAGAATCATGCCCACGATGCCGTTCTTGTAGAGGACGAGCGACTCGACGCAGTCGCGCGCACCGGCGGGTATCGCCTTCCAGGGGGGAAGGCTCTCGCTGACGATAGCGGCGTCTTCGGTGGTGTAGACAACCCCCACGGAACCCTCACCTTCAGGGGGGCGCCAGCGGGGGGTAAGCTCGACGGTCTCCAGGGTGGCGTCGGCGTGCTCCACGGTCATGGTGATTTCGCTACCCAGGTTAAGCTGTACGTAGCGGCTGATGTCGCTGCCGTTTCTCACGTCATGTCCCTCGACGCTGATAACGGTGTCGCCGGGCAGGATGCCGGCGGTTTCGGCGGGGGAGCCGTCGTTAACGCCTTCGATAACCACCCGCCCCTCGACGACGTTGTGGGGTACCATGTAGGCAATACCCAGCAGCAGGAAAGGCAAAATCAGGCTCATCAGCACGCCGCCGCCGAGGACCAAAAGCCTGACGCCGTAGCCGCGGCGGGCCAGCCCCCCGGGCACCTTGGGATCGACCTCGCCGGCAATCTTGTTGAAGCCGCCGAAGGGTATCCAGTTAATGGAATAGAGCGTGCCCCGCCACTTGCGGCCGTAGATGCGCGGCGGGAAGCCGATACCGAATTCCTCCACGGTGACGCCGGTGGCTTTGGCGGCCAGGAAGTGGCCCAGTTCGTGGACGATGATGAGCACGGAAAGGGCGACGATGCCCACTATTATGGTCAGTATCACGTCTTGTCTCCGGTGAGTTTGATTACCTTTTCCCGCGCCCAGTCGTCGGCGGCCATGATTTCTTTTAGACCCGGTTTGCTTTTAGCTTTATGCTCGTCGAGCGTCTGTTGCACCATCTCGGCGATTTCGGTGAACTTGATTTTGCCCAGCAGGAACTGATGGACGGCAATCTCGTCGGCGCCGCAGAGCACGGCGGGGTAGGTGCCGCCCTTTTTACCCGCCTCGATGGCGATGTTAAGGCAGGGGAAGGCGTTAAAGTCGGGCTTCTCGAAGCTTAATTCGGTCATGTCCGCCCAGTTGAGGGGGATGAGGTGGGGGTTGAACAAACGCTCCGGGTAGGCCAGGGCGTATTGAATGGGCAGGCGCATGTCGGGCTCGCCCAATTGCGCCTTGACCGAGCCGTCGGCGAACTCCACCATGGAATGAACGATGCTCTGGGGGTGGACCAGTATGCTGATATCGTCGAAGGGTGCGTTGAAGAGCCAGCGCGCCTCGATGACCTCCAGCCCCTTGTTCATCAGCGTCGCCGAGTCGATGGTGACCTTATTGCCCATCTGCCAGGAGGGGTGTTGCAGCGCCTGCTTGGCGGTGACTTGAGCCAGCTCTTCGCTGGAGAAGCCACGGAAAGGGCCGCCCGAAGCGGTGAGTATAATCCGCGACGGTTTATTGGTTTCGCCTTCCAGGCACTGCCAGACGGCGCTGTGCTCGCTATCTACGGGCAGTATTTTGGCGCCGTGTTTTTCGGCCTCGGCGGTGATGATTTCGCCGGCCATGACCAGAGTTTCCTTGTTGGCCAGCGCCACCTGTTTGCCCGCCCGCACCGCCGCCAGCGTTGGCTTTAGTCCCCACCGCCCCGACGTGGCCATCACCACCAGGTCAATCTCGGGGTGGCCGGCCATCTCCTCCATGGAGAGGAACTGGCCGTGGATGGGGGGGGCGGGACTGTCGGACTTCTGGTAAAAGACGAAGCGGGGCTGGAATCGGGTGGCCTGCTCGGCGAGAAGGGCGGTGTTCTTGCCTCCGGCCAGCCCGATGACGCTGAAACGGTCGGGGAGGGCGTTAACTACTTCCAGTGTCTGGCGGCCGATGGAGCCGGTGGAGCCGAGAACGGCGATTCTCTTTACTACATTGCCCATATCACATAATAGTATACCACGATACCGGCAAAGACGATGCTGTCCATCCTGTCGAGGAACCCGCCGTGCCCCGCCAGCCAGTTGCTTGAGTCCTTGACGCCCACGTTACGCTTGAGCAGCGATTCGGCCAGGTCGCCGAGCTGCCCGAAGAGGCTGATTAAAAAGCCCAGCAGCACCGCCTGGCCGTAGCCGATGGGTAGCTGGAGTGGGGTGGGCAGCGTGAAAAGCAGGGCGATGACGATGGCGCCGATAAAGCCGGCAATCGTCCCCTCCCACGTCTTCCCGGGGGAGATGGCCGGGGCCAGTTTGTGCTTACCCAGCGCGCTGCCGATGAGATAAGCGGCGCTGTCGGAGCCGAAGGTGGCGATTAGGACCATGAAGACCCAGTTACGCCCGTCGTCCAGGCCCCTCAAGCCGACGAAATAGCTCAACAGAAAGCCGACGTACAAAATGCCGACCAGTGTCCATGCCCAGCTTAAAAAGTCTCTTTGTCTACGCCGACGAACGATTACCCAGACCAGCGATATCAACACGCCGGAGGCGAGCAGCACGGGCGCGGTGAGATAGCGGTTGTCGAACTGGGGGCTGATGATGAACAGCAGCGTCCAGAGCAAACCGAACCAAACGAGGGGAGCCATATTTACCTTTTCCCCCAGCTTGTAGAACTCGAAGACCGCCAGCAATCCCCAGATAGCCGCCAGAATGGTGAACCAGGGGGCCGGCTCGTCGAACCAGATGGCGGCGAAGAGCAGTGGCACCAGCCAGAGAGTGGTCAAGAGCCTTTTTTTAAACATCGTCTAGAGCACCGAAGCGCCTTTGCCGTCGGCTGTAGGCGAGCAGCGCTTTGTCAATCTCCTTGTCGTTGAAGTCGGGCCAGAGTACGTCGGTGAAATAGTACTCGCTGTAGGCGGTCTGCCAGAGCAGAAAGTTGCTGATGCGCAACTCGCCGGCGGTGCGGATGAGCAGGTCGACCTCGGGCAGGCCCGCCGTATAAAGATAGTTATCGAACAATTCTTCGTCTATTTTCTCCGGTGATATGCCTTCTTCGATGATACGGCGCACGGCGTCCGTAATCTCGGCGCGCCCGCCGTAGTCGAAGGCGATGTTCAGCGTCATCGCTTTGTTGTTCCGGGTCAGCGTCACCGCTTCGTCTATAGACTGCCGTAGCCCCGTCGAGAGCCTTTCCACCCGTCCCAGGTGGCGGATTTTGATGCCGTTTTTGTGTAACCGGGGGGCATCTTCGTCAAGGGCCATCTGTAAAAGACCGAGCAGGCCGTCGATTTCTTCTCTGGGGCGCTTCCAATTTTCGGTGGAAAAGCCGTAGAGGGTAAGGCATCTAAGGCCGAGCTTGGCGCAATACTTGACCACCTTGTGCAGGTTTTCCACGCCCGCCCGGTGGCCTTCCAGACGGGGCAGCCCGCGCTTTTGCGCCCAGCGGCCGTTGCCGTCCATGATGATGGCGACATGGCCGGGGAGGTGGGGTGGGGTTGACTTAGCGGCGGCTGTCATAATAAATAAAGGTGTGCTTTAACACACCTCCTCTTCGACTCGAAGCCCGGCCTAGACCTCCTTGAGCTCGGCTTCTTTGTCGCGGGCTATCTGGTCTATTTCGGCGATAAAGCTGTCGGTGCCCTTTTGCAGGTTATCCTGGGCGCGCTTGTGCTCGTCCTGGGATATTTCCTTTTCCTTTTCCAGCTCTTTGAGCTCGCTCATGGCGTCGCGTCGCTGGTTGCGTATGCCAATCTTTCTTTCCTCCGCCCGCTTGTGCACTATCTTTATCAGCTCCTGGCGGCGCTCCTCGCTTAAAGGGGGCAGGTTAAGGCGGATGAGGTTGCCGTCGCTGGTGGGGTTCAGCCCTAAATCGGACTTTAAGATGGCCTTTTCTATCTGGGGGATGGTGTTCCGGTCCCAGGGCTGGATGACGAGCAGGCTGGCGGCGGGGGCGGAGATACCGGCGATGTGGTTGAGCGGGGTGGGCACGCCGGCGTAGTCAACCTTGATGTGCTCGATAAGGGCGGGAGTGGCGTGTCCGGTGCGGATGCTGGACAGCTCCATCTTCAGACCCTCGACGGAGGCCTTCATCTTGTCTTCAGCGCTTTTTAAAACGGGACTGACCATTTTACTGCTCGCTGTAAACCAGTGTGCCGATAGTTTCGCCGCATACCGCCCGCTCTATACTGTCGGGTGCCTGGAGGTCGAATACGATAATGGGCAGCTTGTTTTCCAGGCATAGGGAGAGGGCGGTGGCGTCCATAACTTCGAGGCGCAGGTTGAGCATCTCGAAGTGGGTAAGTTTGTCGAATCTCTTGGCGGTGGGGTTGGTGAGCGGGTCGGCGCTGTAAATGCCGTCCACGTTATTCTTGGTCATCAGCAGGACCTGGGCCTCGATTTCAATAGCGCGCAGGGCGGCGGCGGTGTCGGTGGTCATGTAGGGGTTGCCCGTGCCCGCGGCGAAGATGACGACCCGGCCTTTTTCCAGGTGCCTTACGGCGCGGCGCCTGATGTAAGGCTCGGCTATCTGCTGGACGGAGATGGCCGTCTGCATGCGGGTGGCGACGCCCTGGCTTTCCAGCACGTCCTGGAGGGCGAGGGCGTTGATGACGGTGGCCAGCATGCCGGCGTAGTCGGCGGTAACGCGGTCCATGCCTTCCTTTTCCGCCTTGGCGCCCCGCCAGATGTTGCCGCCGCCGACGACGATGCCGACGCCGACGCCCATGTTGCTTACATTCTTAATCTGCCCGGCGACCTTGAGCAGCGTAGCGGCATCGATGCCGTGCTTGGCGCCGCCGCTGAAGGCTTCGCCGCTTAGTTTGAGCAGGACACGTTTGTATTTAGCCTCGCTCATTCTTCAGGTTCCTGGCCGCCCAGCTCGAAGCGGGCAAACCGGCTAACCTTAACGTTCTCGCCGATTTTGGCGATGGTTTCGGTGATTAGGTCCTGAATCGTTTTTTCCTGGTCTTTTATGTAGGGCTGCGCGATTAAGCAGACCGCTTCCGGCTCTTCCTCGGCGCCCTCGGGCATGTCGTCCTGGGTGAGGAATTTGGGGTCCATGGCGGCTACCTGCATGGCTACGTTGTGCGCCAGCTCCTTGAAATCGTCGGTGAGGGCGGCGAAGTCGGTCTCGCAGTTAATCTCGACCATGGCGCCGACCCTGCCTCCGGTGTGAATATAGGCTTCGACAACGCCGTTGGCGGCGACGCGCTCCGATTTCGATATCGCCTTGAGCATACCCTGTTCTTTAAGATACTCCAGCGCCTTTTCCCGGTTGCCCTCGGTTCGTTCCAGGGCGTTGCGGCACTGCATAATGCCCGCGCCGGTCTCTTCTCTTAACTCTTTTATCATGTCTAGCGAGATTTTCAAGCTTCCTCTCCTTTTTCCTCTGCCTCGTCGGCGCCGGCGGGAGTGTCGTCGGGGGTGAAGATAAGAGGCTCGGTCATTTCGGGGGCGCCTCCCTCGGGGGCGCCGACCAGAGCCGCTCCGCCCGTCTTGCCCTCGAGTATGGCGTCGGCAATCTTGCTGCATATCAGCTTGATGGTCCTGATAGCGTCGTCGTTGGCGGGTATGGGGTAGTCTATTTCGTGTGGGTTGCAGTTGGTATCGACGATGGATACCACGGGTATGCCCACCCGCTTGGCTTCGGCGATGGCTATCTTCTCCTTGGTGGGGTCGATGATGAACAGGGCGTCGGGAAGCTTGGTTAGCTCCTTGAAGCCGCCCATCTGGCGGTTGAGCTTGACGATTTCCTCCTCTATCTTGAGGGCCTCTTTCTTGGGCAGGCGCTCGAAGTCGCCGCGGCTTTGCTGGTCTTCGAGGCGGACGAGGTAGTCAATGCGCGCCTGGATGGTGGCGAAGTTGGTCAATACGCCGCCCAGCCAGCGCTGGTTGACGTAGAACATGCCGCAACGTTGCGCTTCCTGCTCGATGGCTTCCTGGGCCTGTTTCTTAGTGCCCACGAAGAGGATGCTGCCGCCCTCGGCGGCTATCTCGCGTACGAAGTCGCAGGCCGTATCCAGCATCGCCGCCGTCTGTTCCAGGTCGATGATGTGGATGCCGTTGCGCTTGGTGAATATATATTTCTTCATAGCCGGGTGCCAGCGGCTGGTCTGGTGGCCGAAGTGGGCACCGGCTTCTAACAGCTCCTTTATGGTAGCGGTATCCGGCAAGCTAGATCTCCTTTCCAGTTGGTTATATTTATGGTCAGTTTAACAGTATATCATACCGCGTGCTTGGCAACAATATCAATACCGATTGCCAAAAGTGTGCCAAAGCCTTATTATACTATAAAGGAGGCGTCGGGATGCAGATAAAGAAAACATACAACCAGCTACAGCCGGAGTTGCTCTACGACGAGCTAAAGGACACCGTACTCAAGCAGGGGGTGGAAGCGGGTGAATCCAAGCTGACCACCTATTCCGTGCCCGACGACTCTTCCTCGTTTGTCTATCGGGGGCTGCTGACCTTTAAGGCCAAGGGGGGCAAGGAGTGCCTCCGCGCCCATATCGTGGGCTCGGCCCGCGGCGAGACCAGGCTGATGGTAGATATCGACGAAACGCTTTTCCCCAAGACCGGCGTCGCCGCTATGGAGCAGGACCTGGGCTTTATTTTCGGCTCCTACGAGGCCAAAAGGCGCTAGCCTTCCATTAAGCCTTTCAACAAACCACTCTGATTCCAGGCTGTGCTATAATCTAATGGTGGCTATCAAGACAGTCGCTACCAACCGCAAGGCATACCATAACTACCACATCGGCGAGAGCGTGGAGGCGGGCATTGCCCTGACCGGCACCGAGATAAAATCGGTGAGGGCAGGCAGGGTGAGTCTGGGCGATGCCTACGTGCGCCCCGAGGGCGGCGAGTTGCTATTGGTGAACGCCCACATCGCCCGCTACGACGCCGGCAGCTACATGAGCCACGAGCCGACGCGGACGCGCAAGCTGCTGCTGCACCGCAAACAGATTGACAGCCTCATCAGCCAGGTGGTGGAAAAGGGTTTTACATTAATACCGGTTAAGGTATATATTAAAGGTAACCTGGCCAAGGTGGCCGTAGCCCCGGGCAAGGGCAAGAAGCTCTATGACAAACGTGAAGCCATTGCCCGCCACGACGCCGATAGGGAGATGGAGCGGGCGGTAAAGCGGCGCAGCCGCTAGGGACGTTAACAAGAGAAGAGGGGGACGCGCGGGTTCGACAGGGGAAGTAGGTTACAGGGTCGCAGGCTGAGGTGCCGTTCACCTCATTAAACAAGCGGCATAAATAACTGGCGAACCTGAATTCGCTTACGCTGCCTAACTAAATTAGGCGACGCGCTCGCCTCACCTCGCCTCAATGGGTGAGGGCCGGGCGTCGAAAAGTTGAGGTGCCGCCACCCCGATGTCGGTAAGGGTGTGCGAAAGATTTACCGGCTGGCCCGGCTTCAACTCGGTCAGTTGAGGTGAGTCGGGTAAGATTAAAGAGCTGACTAAGCCTGTAGTATACCCTGGGCAGCTTCTTCTGGACGGGGAGTTCGACTCTCCCCCGTCTCCACCATAGCATAATCGGGTCCTGGAAAACTGGGACCCGTTTCTTTTTGTTTTGTGCCGGGTCTGAATATGGTGACCTTGGTATCAGGCATATGCTTGAGCGATTCAAATAGGTTATAGAATGGCGGCTTTGGCTGAATTCCAACGATAGAACGTGAGGCGGCTAAATCAATATATATGGCTTCAATCATCCCAGATAATAGTCTGTGCTTCTCTTCGTCGGTGGCCTTATCCCAGATAAGCCCTAGGCTCTCTAGGAGCTTACCAGCCTGTAGCGCAGAATCCGCCTCTGGGATAACTAAGGAGTCCAGGGCATCCTGCAGAAGCTTACGTTGGACGTTATACTCCCCGTCACTGATAACGCCATCGATGTAGGACCTCCCCAGCCTCCGCAGCCTTTCTTTGGTTTGTTTTCTTTGCCTAAGGATATTTTCCCGTTCTGATGCAGTTGAGATTTTTTCTATTATTTTCTCTCGCCACGTAGGTTCAAGAGTTAGAGACCTGATAATGCTGTCTACTTGTTCATCTATGGCACTACATCGAATAGACTTCCCGCCAGCTGGACAATCGTAGTTGCCATGAGCGTTTCTCTGCTCTCTGTAATAGCTATATCCACTTTTTAAAGTCTCTGACCAAAGAGGATACCCGCAGTATATACACCTAGCCAAGCCCTTGAGTAAATAAAGTCGGTAGCTAGCAGAAAAGGTCTTGCTCCGCCCTTTGGCTGCCTTAAGCCGTGTCTGGACCGAATTAAACAAACCTTCATCGATGATGGCTTCATGAGTACCCTTGTATAGGTGTCCTTTATATTTCACCTTCCCGGTGAAAAAAGGATTATGCAACAACCAGCGAACAGAATAGAGGCTGAACGGCCTCGGCCCGGTGACGATCTGTCCGTTGCCGTCTTTCAACTGATGTTTGTTCTTGGTTCGGAAGCCCTGCTCGTTAAACCAGACGGCCAGGCGGGACAGGCTCCAACCTCCGCCAGCATAGTACCGGAAAATCTTCTTAACCGCCTCCGCTTCCTCCGGGACAATGTAGACATGCCCCTCTTGCTCAGCCGGGTTGTCCTTATCATGGCGCCGGTAGCCGAAGGGGATATCGCCGTTGGGGAAGCCATTCTTCACCCGTTCTTTCATGCCTTTTGACGTGTGCTTGGCTAGGCTATCGGAGAAGTACTGGGCGAAAGCTCCCAGCATGGCGATGAAGAGTTTGCCCTCTGGTGTGGAGTAGTCAATGTTCTCGGTGATGGAGGAAAAGGCTATTCCTTGATCTGCCAACTGCTTGAAGCTTGAGAGGGTGACTACGAGGTTCCGGCTCCAGCGGTCCAGGGAGTGGACGACAACCACGTCAAATACACTCTTACTGCAATCATCGAGTAGCCGACGGAACTGTGGGCGCTTCTCTATGGCGTCGGAGCGCGCGGACTTCCCTTCCTCGATGTAAATGCCGATGTTTTGCCAGCCTTTCTGACCACAATAAGCCTCAAACTCTCTTATTTGGGCCGGGATGGACCAGTTGTCCATTTGCTCTTCGGTGCTAACCCTAGCGTAAAGGATTGCTCTCATTTCTTGCTAACCTCCAGGCTGGTAGAATCATCGACATTGTTGTCTCGATCATCATCCTTTGTCAAGCGCACGGCTATGCGGGCGATAGTGGAGAAGAACTCATCCAGTATAGTTTGGTCAAGGAAAGATGAAGCCTCATTTCCTTTATGGCTATATTCTCTGTTATCGGCCTTCGGCATAGTTAAGAATCTTTCTATGTCAGCACCATTATCACCTTCGTTTGGCTTCTACTAAGGAAGATTGTAAAATACCACTAACAACAAGGTATAGAGTCCGAATTGAAATAGTAAGCGAGATCTTTCAGTAATGGGTAAAAGACGAGATTTAGATAAGGATAAAAAGATAAGACGGATGCTCTTGGAGGGTACTTCTACAGAAGTAATCTGTGAAGAGCTAGGAGTTAGCCCATCAACGGTTAGCCGTAGGCGTCAGGAATTAAAGGTTCTGGCCATACAAAGCCAAAAACAATATGACAGACACCAGGAACAATTAATTGAGGTGACACGAGTCTTAGAGAGATGCATTGACCTACCGGAGCCTGCGTTTATGGATATTGAGGACCTATACACACGGCGAAGATGGGGCATTGAATGGGAGATAGATTCTAGACTTATACCGCGTCTTTCAATACCTACAGAGATTCAAAGTAAGAAGTGTCAGTTCTTTGGTCGTGAGGTCGAAATTATGCCGCTCTTTAAGGCGCATACCCAAGGCACAAGTCTGTGGAGAGAGTTTGACAAATGGGGCGAACTTGGTGGTGAATACGTTAGAGAATGTTGGAGCCGTCTGATGGAGATTAGGCACCGGGTCTCTGTAGACAAAATGCCGAACATTCCCCTTATCAAAGAGACTTCGGAGATTAAGGACGGCGTTTTAGTCGATGTTATTCCTCAAGTTTGTATTCTGCCCATGTTTTACTGGACTATATACTCTTACCCTCTCAGGGTATATTGGTCTAGAAGCAAGGTCGAGTACAAGACGACTAACATGTTTGAAAACAGGATTTGCTACGTAAGCCTTTGCTGTGACAAGGATGAGTCCTCGCCTAACCCCATATTCCGGGCACCTTGCGGCCAGAAAAAACAGCTTATCCAGATTCACCAAAAGCTATTAAAGGATTACGAGCTTGTGGAGTCACTAAAACACAAGTTTCAGGAAGCTGTGCGGATAGGTGAGAAAATTAAGAAGGAATTCAGCGAGTACATAACACAGGAATCCGTGCCGGGGACTTGCTCACTATGCTCAGATTGGGTCAGGTTGCAGCGCCTTCGTTTTTATTAAGCAGTACTTAAGAATATCATGATGCGCCAAAAAGGCCGAGGAACCCCGATTGGCTACTTTGGGGAAGGGATTTGGCTCTTGGGTACTATTGTAACAAACGGCTAGTAAATGCAATCTGGACCCACTGAACTAAACGATCTGCCGTTGCACAATTGCCTCTTTTGTGACCTGGGGGCAACAAAACGCTATTTCGTTCAACAGAGGCAACAATTATTAATTGCTCTGAAATTGTGTTTTCAGCATCAACGAAAAGAGTCCTTGCTTTGCCTTCAATTCCAAAGGCGTACCCGTTTCTTCGACCGCACCGTCTTTGATTGCAACAATCTTATCGGCTCCCAAAACCGTCCTCATACGATGAGCAATGATCAAAACGGTCTTGTTTTTTATAAGCTCGCTGAGCGCGCTTTGGATCTTGTTCTCGTTTTCCGCATCAAGAGATGCCGTAGCCTCGTCAAGCAGGATAATCGGAGCGTCTTTCAGTATGGCCCTGGCTATTGATATGCGCTGTCTTTCGCCTCCGGATAATCTTTCTCCGTTTTCTCCAATCAAGGTATCGTATCCCTGCGGAAGCTTTTTCACGAACTCGTCACATTGAGCCAGATACGCCGCCCTCATGACCTCTTCATCCGTCGCGTCTTTCCTACCGAGCCGGATATTTTCTCTAACACTCGAATTAAACAGCGCTACGTCCTGAAAAACTATCGAAAAACTGTGCAGCAGGGTTTCGGGATCGATACGGGAGATATCTTCTCCGCCCAGGGTGATAACGCCTTTGTCTATATCCCAGAAGCGCGCGGAAAGCCTTGCCACAGTACTCTTCCCGCTGCCGGACGGTCCAACGAGCGCCGTTACCTCTCCCTGTTTGGCCATAAAGCTTACATTCTTCAGTGTCTGTACCCCGTCCTGATAGGAGAAATCGACCCTATCGAACACAATATCGTAGTTCCCGGGGCTGAAGGCGGTTCTTCCTTCCTGTCTGGGCATGTCGTCCATTTCCTTCATGCGCTTAATCCGGACATTAAGATAGCTAAGCCCTGCAAAGTTGGCAATTAGTGCCTCTATCGGGTTGTATATCCGTGCTGCGATGACTAGAAAAACAAGATAGGTAAAGATATTTATCGAGCCAGCTGCTAAGAGATAAGCGCCGGTCAGCATGACGCTGGGAAGCCCGAGTTTTAAGAATATATAAGACAGGTTGCCGAATACGCCTATCATCAGTTCGCCTTTAATCAGGTACTTCTCGTAACGGTCTAAACTGGAGTTCAAAGTATCGGAGAAGTCCTTTTCCCGGTTATAGGCTTTTATTTCATAAGCCGAATCAAGCCTTTCCTGAATTTCATCCGAGACTCCCCTTCTCAAGTTATAGATATTCGTATGTATTTTGCTCTGCTGTTTTCGGGATAGATAAAAGACGAATGCTGAAACCGGAACGACCCAGAATACGGCCAGAGACAGCATCCAGTTGTAGAAAAACAACGCAACACACATAAGCAAAGTAACGATTATCGCCGCATAAAGCTGGGGAACCGAATGTGAAAAACCCGTCTCTATCTGTGTCGCGTCTTCCATGATGGTAGAGCTTAAATCGGCATTATCTTTTTTGCCGAAAAAGGCCAGCGGCAGTTTCCTGAGCGTTTCGGCCAGGCTGATGCGCCTACGGGCGCTTTCTTCGTAAATCTTGGTGTAAGCCGCGTCATACTGAAAATAGGCTATTGTCAGCATTACCAGTAAAAAGGCCACGGACATAATAACGTAATAGAGAATGCTGCCGATCGGCCCACTCGAAGTGCTTAGTAACAGCTTCACTTGTTCGTCTAAAAACATGAAGCCGAGGACCATCGGCGCCATGAAGCTGATATCCAGCACCAGCGACCAGATAATGGCACGGCGTAGGTCTCCGGCCCCTTTTTCCGATAAGGCGTATTTATCTTGAAAATATTTAAGCATACTGCTCTCCTTTTCCGGCGGTATCTTTCGCGACGATTTTCCAGACGACAGCTTGCTGGTATTCGTCCCACATCGTTTTGTATATGCCGCCCCGGTTCAAAAGCTGCTCATGCATTCCGTCTTCCACTATCTTTCCGTTTTCTATCACCAGAATTCTGTCTACGTTCCGTACGCTTGTCAGGCGGTGCGCAATCATGAGTGTGGTTTTGCCACGGCTGAGACTTTTCAGTGCTTTTTGAATCAGATGCTCGTTTTCCGGGTCAGCGAAGGCGGTGGCCTCGTCCAGCAACACAATCGGCGCATCTTTTACAAATGCCCTGGCCAGCGCGATTCTTTGCTGCTCTCCTCCCGACAGATAAGTCCCTTTTGTACCTATTACAGTATCGAGACCATCGGGCAGGTTTGCGATAATCTCTCTCGACTGTGAAAAATCAATCGCTTTCTCGATTTCTTCTTCCGCGACGTTTTCCTTGCCGAAGACGATATTCTCTCTCAATGAGCCTTTGAACAGTCTCGTGTTCTGAAAGACGAAGGAAATAGTGTTCATCAGTTCTTCTTTGGGAATATCCCTGACATCGATTCCCCCGACCAGTACTTCGCCATCATCCGCGTCCCAGAAGCGGGCGGCCAGCCGGGCAATCGTCGTTTTTCCGCCGCCGGACGGGCCGACAAGCGCCACCGTTTCACCTTCGTTTAATTTGAAGCTGATTTTATCGACGGCGCGTTTATCGCTGCCTTCATATGAGAATACGACGTCCTTGAACTCCAGGCTGTGCTTTCTTACGTTCTTCGTGTTTTCGCTGTAGCTCATGGTTGAATACTCCAAAAGGTTGTCCAGCCTGTCGATTGCTTGCTCGGCAATCAAGGTTTTTTGCTGGAAATTCATTGTTCTCATCAAGAGCATCGCGAAATTCGGCGATATGAGCAGGTAAAAGATAAAGTCCGCCAGCACCAAGGCAAGGTTTTCCCCTCTTCCAATCAAAAGAATTGCCATTGGAATCAAAAAGAATGCGGCCGACTGCATAATAACGGTGTAAAAAGACATGGGCTTACGCCAGAGAAGGACATAGGCATGAGCCATCTCTTTATATTTCATAATGCTGGAATAGAACCGTTTAAAAGAGAATATGGACTGGCCGAAGGTTTTTACCACCGGAATACCACGGACATATTCCACGGCTTCGGAGCTCATTTCTTCCAGAGAATCATTATACTTTTTTTGGAAATCCCGGCCCTGGGAAGTCATCATGAAGTTCATCGTTATGAAGCCCAAAACAATGGGGACAAGAGATGCGAGGCCCATTCTCCAGTCCACGATAAAAACCAGAGCTACCAGAATAACCGGGGATATGACGCTGCCGGCCATATCCGGGAGCTGGTGGGCCAGGAAGTTGTGCGTCGTTCCCGCGCCGTCATTTACGATTTTCCTTATCTTCCCGCTTGAATGCTTATCAAAAAAACCGAGCGGCATAGACATGAGCTTTTCCATACCGACTTGCTGCATGCCGACTTCGACGCGAAAGGCTGCGAGGTGAGAACTCATAAGAGCGCAAAAATATACCACTAGCCCGCCGAGCGCACTGGCGCAGGCTAACCACGCGTAAAAACCGATATTTGAAATATTAATCGACTGTGGGGCCAATAATATGTCACGGGTTATGTACCATACGAGCACGAAAGGCACAATATTCAAAACAGCGGAAAGTGCTGACAACACTAATGATAAAGGTAAAAGCGCTTTCTTCCTGCCCATATAAGGCGTGAATCTTTTTACAATAAATACCTTCTTCTTTTTTGGCATTTCGTTTTATCTCCCGTTACTTAATCCTAATAGCCATGTTTTGGTGTATATATTTCCCCCTATTAGTTAGAGTTCCATAACATTTTTCCGCATTTTTACGCCTATAGTAGAATGGTAACTAAGTTATCATAGGCGCAAAAAAATAATTCCTTATGCCATTAGTTGACTATCAAATACCAAGAACGGCCCGCCAACCCGCATTATAAAATGTCACCAGAGTATGGGCATATTCAAGAGCTTCCTCTTTTGTGAAATCATGAGTAACAACTTCAAAAATTGAAGAAAAATACGAATGCGTTAAAAGATGACTCTCTTCCTTACGCGGTTCATGAAACTCAAATTTTCCCTTTTTCAGAATCCTAAAAAATTTTTCCCGCTCATTCACTTCAAGCATGACCATATCATCCACAAAGTTAATATACTTTGTACCATCAGAACACATCAGCAACAACTTAAAGCAATCAAAGTCATCATAGATATATTTGATAAAATCAGCTACTACTTTATAAGGTACCTGGTATGCCTGATCAACCGCATTATTATTGAGAAAATCCAAACATTCTTCCTCTGAAGCCATATATATGTTTTTGATTCCCTGAACAGCTGGCTCGACCAAGGCGGCAAACAATGATTCTTTATCGGGGAAATGTCGATAAAATGCCCCGGTGGTAACGTCGGCGTCTTTACAGATCTTTCTCAAATTCGTGCGTTCGTACCCATAAGCCAGGAAATTCTTTTTTGCACTGTTTAAAATCTTCTCATGCGTTTGTTTAAAATCTCCAGGCAATACAACCCCTCCAAGATAACTTAGTTATCATTAAGTAATGATATCACCGGAGACAACCTTTGTCAATAAAAAAAGCTTGATAATAAAGCCGAACAAAACGCTATTCTATACAATGTGGCTGAAATAGAAGCGGTCCCTCAAACAAGTTCCGTTCTAGTGTTAGATTGAAGGTCAACCGAGCAGCCAGAGGCTCAGAGCCATTACACCCATGCCAAGGGCGACACCCAAGATAACGAGATGCGAGCGCCCGTAGCGATGGGCCATGGGGAGTATCTCGTCAAGACTGATATAGACCATGATGCCGGCCACCACGGCGAGGGTAGTGGATAGCACGGTAGGGGTCAGGAAGGGCATCAGCAGCGCGTAGCCGATGAGGGCGCCGACTGGTTCGGCGACTCCGGACAGGAAGGAATAGATAAAAGCGCGGCGACGGCTGCCGGTGGCGTAGAAAATGGGCACCGACACCGCGATACCTTCGGGAATATTATGGATGGCCACGGCGACAGCGATGAGGATGCCGAGGGAAACATCTCCGGTGGCGGCGGAGGCGAAGGTAACCATCCCCTCCGGGAAGTTGTGGATGGCTATACCGATGGCGATGAAGATTCCCCCCCTTTTCAGCGCGGACATTGATGAAGGTGATCCCGGGTCCGTTAGCTTTTCTCGGCTGGCGCCGAGACGGTTATCGCCGGCCGACTCCTCTTCGTAGGAGTGAGGTATCAGTATATCTACGACGGCAAAGACAGCGATGCCGGCGAAAAAGGCGATATTAGCCTGCAGGAAGCCGACGTCGGCTATGGCCGTTCCCAGGAGCTCGGTAAAGGAGATGTACACCATTACACCGGCGGAGAGACCGAGCAGAAAAGACAGGTAGCTGTATTTGGGCCGGCGTATGAAAAAGGCGATGGTGCTGCCGATGCCGGTAGAGAGACCGGCCATGACGGTCAGTAGCAGGGCAAAAGGTACGTTGATTTCCATAGGCTTGTCTTAATATGCTAGATAGCGCCTTTCTCTAGAATTTACGGTGGGGGTTATGGGGGAACCATCCCCGCTCCACCCTCTGCCGCTGTCGGAAAAGCTCTAAAATCCCCCAGAGCAGTGTGGCCCCGAACATGCCCAGACCGCCGGAAAGTATTTTGTTACCTACGAAAAGCGAAAGAACGATGAGAATGAGGCCGCCGACGAGCATCCCCGGCCAAGACTTAGCCCCGAAGTGGTATTCCCACTTGATGACGATAAGGTGGCCGAGGCCCACCGCCGCTATCATTATGCCTCCTATGATGACGCCGTAAAGATTCATACTCTCTCTCGAAGCGCCAGCCCGGTTAGATACAGTCCAGGGCTCTAGCCTCCTTTCTTTCAAACTCGCAGACGATTACCCTGATAAAATCTATCAGCCCGTAGGCTTCGTGTATTATCTTTAAACCTTGTCGCCGCAATATCTCCCTTTTGCGGACGCCGACTAGGGGCAGGGCAATCAGGTTATAGAAAGGTGCCCACCTGCGGAATGAGGTGGAGTTATATTCGTAGTAGTCCTCATTCACGCCCGAATACCTCCGCTTCTTCCTCCTCGGTGAAATCGGGGAGGGCGACGCGTCTTATCGGCACGATGGAAATCATGCCGTCATGGTCAGTCCTGACCGAGGCCACCACGCCGTAAACGCTGGCGATGTTCTCCTCGGTGAATATCTGCGCCGGGGTGCCTTCGCTGAAAACAGCCCCTTCCTTGAGCATAAGCACGCGGTCAGCGTACCTCGATGCCATGTTAAGGTCGTGCATGACCATCACGGCAGCAATGTTCCGGCCGCGGACGAGCGATATCAGCGTCTCCATCACCTCAAGCTGGTGGCTGATATCCAACGCCGAGGTGGACTCATCCATGAGTAGTATATCCGGCTCCTGGGCCAGGGCCCGGGCTATTATTACTCGCTGCAGTTGCCCCCCGCTAAGCTCGTTACAGTCCCGGAAAGCGAGGTCTTCAAGGCCGAGTAGCTGCAATACCTCCACCACCTTGTCCACATCCTTATCGCTGCTGCGCCAGTAAGCATGGGGTCGCCGCCCCATGAGGACGGAATCGAAGACGGTAGTAGAAAAGACCTGGGGCGCGCCCTGGGGGACATAGCCCATACGCTTGGCTAACTCCCTGCGGGGAATCCGGCGTGTGTCTTCCCCGTCAATAAAAATACCGCCTCTGTTGGGCTTGAGTATAGCGTCGATACAGCGAATGAGGGTACTTTTACCGCTGCCGTTTGGCCCCACCAGGCAGACTACCTCCGCCGAGGACATTTCGAAGGACACCTGTTTTAATACCGGTGTTACGTAATAAGCAAACGATAAGTTCTTAACCTGGAGCTTCAAAAGAATTCCCTCCTTTGCCTCATGACCAGATGGATAAAGAACGGCGCTCCCAGCAGTCCGGTGACCACACCCGGCGGCAAAATGACCGGGCTTAATATAAGCCTGGCAACACAGTCCGCTCCCAGCAACAGTATACCCCCGAACAAAAAAGATGCCGGAAACAGAAAGCGGTTATCGTTACCGATAATCATGCGGCATATATGAGGGGAAACCAGCCCCACGAAGGCGATAACGCCGACGAAACTAACCACGGCGGCGGTGAGCAGGGAGGCGACCAGCATTAAGAATATTCTCAACCGGCCAACGTTAACTCCCAGGCTCTTGGCGCTCTCGTCGCCGGTGCCCAGGATGTTCATGTCCCAAGACTTCCAGAAGAGCACACCCAGGCAGACCACGACTACCGGGGTCAGAATTGCCACCTCACCCCAAGTCGAGCTGGTCAGGTCGCCGACCATCCACATCATCGACGCCTTGGCCGCCTCCGCCTCGGCTTGGTACTGGAGAAGCTGCGTCAGTGACATGAAGAAATAGGTCATGGCCAGTCCGACCAGCAGCATGGTGCCCGGTTTAGCCCCCTTGAAACTGGAAAGCCCGACGATAACCAGCGTAACGAGTACGGCGAAGACAAAGGCGCTAACGACGGTCGCCCCCGTACCAGCTAGAATGCCCACCCCGAAGATGATAACCAGCGTGGCCCCGAAACCGGCGCCGGAGGATATCCCCAAAAGCAGCGGGTCAGCCAGTGGGTTTCTCAGAGAAGCTTGCATGACGCAGCCCGCCCCGGCCAAACCGCAGCCGGCCAGAAGCGCCATCAGCACACGGGGGAGACGAAGTTCCCAGATAATCTTATAGGCCGTGTCCCCGGGGGAGGCAAAAGCACCGGGCCAAAAACGGTGCAAAATAGTGGAGAATACGTCAGGAATGGAAAGGTCAGCCGACCCGGTCTGTACACCCACGGCGACGAGTAGCACCAGCGCCGGGATCAGGATGAGAATAAATCTCCACTTTTTAAGGCCGAATTTTCGCTGTTCCGCTTTCAATTCCGCCGCCTTCATCTGCTTGAG
>JASFHK010000012.1:0-49276 GCA_050123275.1 Dehalococcoidia bacterium | reverse complement strand
GACTCGTCGTCCAAATCGAATAGCTGTAAATCGGGCCTGATTTCGCCCACCCCCCTTAACCCCGCCTTGGCGCAGCGCTCGATTTCGGCGACGGCGGCCTTGGTTGACTGGGGTTGCACCGAGAAGAAGCCGACCAGCCGCTCGGGATAGCGGGAGACGGCGTCGATGATATAGTCGTTGGTCTCGACGCAGAGCTCGTGGGTGGTCCAGCCGATGTTGTGGATGACCGAGATTTCGACGCCTTGGCGGTCCATCTCGGCGATAAGCTCGTCGGCGGTGGCGATTCTGGCCTTGGGGTCGGCGTAGAGAATGGCGAAGCAGGGGTCGCGGTCGACGTATTGGCTGCGTTTCTTCCTTATCTGGGGAGGGAAGACGTGGGTATGAAAGTCAACGGTCACAGCCCGATTATAGCAAAGGCCCGCAGGGGCTTCAACCGTGAAAAGACTAGTCTGCTTTGGTCTCTTCCGCCGGCTCCGCGGTCTCCCCGGCCTCTTCGGCGGGAGCTTCCTCGGCGCCCTCTTCGGCCTCGACGCCTTCCTCTTCCTCGGCTACCGGTACCTCTTCGACCTCAACCTTTACCTCGCTCACCTTGACCACGAGCTGGTCGGGTTCGTCGAGGACGGTAACCTCGGGTCCGAGGGCGATGTCCTTGACCAGAATAGCCTGCTCCACCTCTTCCAGGACGCTGAGGTCGACCTCAATCTGGGGTGGGAGGTCGTCGGGGAGGCACTCCAGGGCCAGGCTGGTCAGGGTGTGGGCTACGGTGCGACCCTTCTCCTTCATCGCCGGCGCCTCGCCGACGAGGATGATGGGTACGTCCACCTTTATCTTCTCGGTCATCTTGACCTGGTAGAAGTCGACGTGGAGCAGCGAGCCGCTGCGGGGCTCTTTCTGGATTTCGCGGATAAAGACGCTGCGCGGCTTCTTGTCGCCCGCGACGTTAAGGGAGATGATACGAGTCGTTCCCGCGTGGGAAATCGTCTTCTGCAGGGTGGGGGTGTCGCACTGCAGGGCCAGCGAATCGAGCCCGTGTCCGAATAGATGCGCCGGGGTCACGCCCTGACGGCGCAGAAAACGGGTCTTCTTGCCCGTGATATCTCTTTTATCTGCCTTCAGTGTCAGTTTCTCCATCTCTCTCCTCTGCCCGGTCTAGTATTGCAGCATCAGGATAACTCCGATAATAACCGCTGCCAGTCCTACGAAAAGTAGGAAGACGAGTAATTTCATATCCATTTACCTTAGCACTTTCGCCCTGCCAAGTCAATTTGGGTAAGCTAGACTTAAAACGGCAAACTATTGTATAATCTAACCACTAATGACGATGGAGTCTTTACCTGAGATGGGCGGTTCGAAAGCGACCTCGGCAACAAGTGCGGAAGCCGAGGTTTTTTCGTTATCAGCCTCGGTGGCTGAGATGGAGGCGATGGCCAAAAAGCTGCGCCGCCACATCGTGAGCATGGTGGGTAAGGCGGGCAGCGGTCACCCCGGCGGCTCCCTTTCCGCCGTGGAAATCGTCACCGCTCTCTACTTCAAGATGATGCGCCACAAGCCCCTCGACCCGCACTGGCCCGGCCGCGACCGCTTTATCCTGAGCAAGGGGCACGCCGCCCCTCTCCTTTACGCCGTTTTGGCCGAGTGCGGCTATTTCCCGGTGGACGAACTGCTCACCCTGCGCCAGATGGACAGCCGCCTGCAAGGGCACGCCGACCGCACCGTCACCCCCGGCGTGGAAATGTCGGCGGGCTCGCTGGGGCAGGGCCTGTCCTTCGCCGTGGGTATGGCGCTGGCGGGTCGCATCGACGGGCAGGACTACCGCGTCTACACGCTGCTGGGGGACGGGGAGTGCAACGAGGGGCAGATCTGGGAGGCGGTCATGTCCGCCAACCACTACGGCGTGGATAACCTGACCGCTATCGTGGATAACAACGGCCAGCAGATTGACGGCTGGAACTGTGACGTGATGAGCCTCGACCCCTTCCCCGACAAGTGGCAGTCCTTCGGCTGGAACGTCATCGAGGCCGACGGCCATAACATCGCCGAGCTTATCGCCGCCTTCAAGGAGGCGCAAAAACTGGAGGGGCGCCCCACCGTTGTCATCGCCCACACCGTGAAGGGCAAGGGGGTCAGCTTTATGGAGAACAACCCCGATTTTCACGGCGCCGCGCCCAACTCCATGGAGCTGGAGATGGCCCTGAAGGAGCTGGAATAAATGAGCGAGCCGGTTTCGTTACGGGAAGCCTACGGTAAAACGCTGCTTGAGCTGGGCGTGGACAACCACGATGTGGTCGTGCTCGACTCCGACCTCTCCCGCTCCACGATGACCGCCTTCTTCGCCCGCGAGTTCCCCGAGCGTTTCTTCGAGTGCGGCATCGCCGAGCAGAACATGATTGGCATCGCCGCCGGTATGGCGGCGGCGGGCAAGATACCCTTCGCCAGCACTTTCGCCGTTTTTATCCCCGGCCGATGTTTCGACCAGGTGCGCATGTCCATCGCCCAGCCGGGCATGAACGTCAAGCTGGTGACCACCCACGGCGGCTTGAGCGTCGGCGAGGACGGCACCTCGCACCAGTCCATCGAAGACCTTTCCCTCATCTGCTCCCTGCCCGGGTTCAACGTGGTCGTGCCCGCCGATGCCGTCGAGACGACGGCGGCGGTGAAGGCAGCGGCTTCCAGCTGGGGGCCCTTTTACATACGGCTCTGCCGTCCCAAGCTGCCGCTGGTCTATAACGAAGACCACAAGTTCCAGCTGGGCAAGGCGGAGATGATGAAACAGGGCGGCGACGTCACCATCATCGCCATCGGGCTCATGGTCAAAACGGCCATAGACGCCGCCATCAACCTGCAACGAGAGGGCGTCTATTGCCGCGTGCTCAATATGTCCACCCTCAAGCCCCTCGACGAGGCGGCCATCGTCAAGGCCGCCGACGATACCGGGGCTATCGTTACCGCCGAGGAGCACCTCCTGCACGGGGGCCTGGGCAGCATGGTGGCCCGGGTGGTGGCCGAGAAACGTCCCGTGCCCATGGAGTTCGTCGCCATCAAGGACACCTACGCCAAGTCGGGCAAACCTTCCGAGCTTTTAGAGCGCTACGGGCTGACCGCGAAGGACATCGCGCTGGCGGTGAAGTCGGCGATAAGGCGCAAGAGCTAGCGTCCGACGGCTTTTTTCAAAGCGGCTCTGGCCAACAGCCTCGTAGAATCCAGTGTTGGCAAGGGCGAGCTTTCCCGGGTTGCCAGTAACGGTATCTCGGTACAGCCGAGAACAACGGCGTCGCAGCCCTGGTTTTTTAATTGGCTGATTACCTCGCTGAAATAGGCCCGTGCCTCTGCGGTAAAGCGGCCGTTAATCAGTTCCTTGAAAATAATCCCATCAATGCGCTCCCGGTCTTTTAGCTCCGGAGTCCTCTGCTCGATACCTACCGCCGTGAGCTGGGTGGGATAAACCGTGGACTCCATCAAAGAGCGTGTACCCAGGACTCCGAGGCGTTTATAGTTTTGCCGCTTTGCCTCGGCGGCAACCTCTTCCGCGATATGAAGCCACGGAATCGGTGATTTCTTAACCACGAGGTCAAATGACTGATGGATGGTATTGTCGGGGCATATGGCGAAATCGGCACCCGCCTTGGCCAGCCTAGCTGCCGAGGCTAACATTAAATCGGCGACACCTTGCCAGTCGTTGCTTTCAAAATAGCGCATGTATCGGTTAAGAGGGAAGGTGTGCATGCTGACCTCGGGGTGAGCGTATTCCCCCATTAAATCGGCCCCTTCCAGGCAGATGGTGCGGTAACAAAGAGCGGCCCCCTCGGCGCTACAGGCGACGATACCGATATGTTTGGTCATACCTTGCCTCCTCGTGTATTTTGCGCCTGGCTTCGGCGCCTTTGCGCCGCCCCCAGCCGCCTCGTCCTCAAGAAATGGGTGAAGCCCACCAGACAGGGCAGGGCGATGCTGTAAGCGATTAATATCCCCGACAGACCCAGCAGCCAGCACACCAGCGGCAAGGGCACGAAGATAAAAGCGGCCGCTTTGGTGGTATCCCGCAGGATGAAGTGGGCCACGATGGCCGGCGCGGCAATCACCAGCACGGGCTTGGTCACCACTGCCAGCAGCACCCCGATGGCGGTCGATTCCCCCCGCCCCCCGCGGAAGCCTAGAAAGATGGGCCAGTTGTGGCCGGCCACGGCGGCGGCGCCGCTGAACAGGACCACCGGCTGGGGAGCGTCGGCGGCCAGGGCGATAACCACTGCCAGCGTTCCCTTGGCGGCGTCGAAAACGCCCACCGCCCAGCCCGCACCGGCGCCCAGCTGGCGATAAGCGTTAGCCGCCCCCACGTTTCCGTCCCCGACGCGCCGGATGTCGACGCCCTTGATGAGGCGCCCGGCGATGTAGGCGGTGGGGATGGAGCCGAGGAGATAAGCCGCTACTATTACTGTCGGCCAGAGCATAGCTCTTAATGGTGCCGGGGGTGGGACTCGAACCCACAAGGACTAGGTCCGGCGGATTTTAAGTCCGCTGCGTCTGCCAATTCCGCCACCCCGGCTCAAAATAAATGGAGGCGACGACCGGATTCGAACCGGTGTATAGGGGTTTTGCAGACCCCCGCCTTAACCACTTGGCTACGTCGCCCCATGGGGAAATTTCTATGGAGCGGAAGACGAGATTCGAACTCGCGACCCTCTCCTTGGCAAGGAGATGCTCTACCGCTGAGCCACTTCCGCGTGTTGATTTCTGCGAAGGCCGGATACCTTCACAGAGCTGCTTTTAATTGGTGCCGAGGAGGAGATTTGAACTCCTACGAGCTTACGCTCACCACCCCCTCAAGATGGCGTGTCTACCGATTCCACCACCTCGGCATTGTTAAAGGTTTTAGCCGTGCTTTAGCTCACCAGATAGTATAATTCTCTTCCCGCCCTTCGTCAAGACATGTCAGCCGCCCTGGCTCGTACCGGGGGGACTTTAGGACTATTGACAATTTGACAGGAAGGGTGGTATTGACTAGTATGTGACTAGAGGCAAGCAAAAAGAACACTCCCGTCAATTTCGGGCGCGGATGGGCGTCCTGATTTGATAGGCTTAATCGGGAACCGTCCCGGGGCGGTTTGGGGTGACTTCATCACGGTTGGCCACCGGAGGCAAAAGGGTAGGCGATGAAGGAGTTCCTGAAGCTTCTATGGAACGGACGGCTGGCCTACGCGGTTAGCCGGTGGTGTGGTGGCGCCCGGCGTGGGGGGTGGAGCCGACCATGAAGATTAGCACCCAGATATTGCTTGCCTTCCTGCTCATCGCGCTGATTCCGCTGCTCACCATCAGCTTTCTGGCTTACTATAACACCCGGAGCGCTCTCACCAGCGAGGTCCTCAACCACCTGGAGTCGGTAGCCGATATCCAGGAGAACCGTATCGAGAGCATCGTCGAGCAGAACCTGGAGAGGTTGAGCCTGGTCTCGAGCCGTACCCAGCTGCGCTTGAGCCTGCACAGCTATATCGAAAGCCCCAACAGCGCCGACCAGGAGCGCATGGACTCCATACTGCTCGACGCCTGCGCTTCGGTGAGCGATTTCGAAAACATCTCCGTGATTACCCTGGACGGTACCGTGGTGGCGGCCACGGATACATCCAGAATCGGCGCTACCTATCCCCACGAGGCCGTCTTTTTAGAGGGGCAGACCGGCAACAACGCCCACACCTTTTTCATCGGTGAAGACGGTAGACTGGCGATGTACCTCAACGGCCCCCTTTACCTCGAAGACGAGCTGCTGGGGGTGGTGGTAGTCGAATCCGCCGCCGAGCACCTGGTGGGGGCGGTCACCGACTATACCGGTCTGGGCAACAGCGGCGAGACGGTGCTAGCCGCCCGCAATATGGACGGGGACGCCGTCTTTCTGGCGCCGACTCGCTTCGAGGAGGGGGCCGCCCTCAGCCTGACGGTTGCCGAGGAAGCGGGCATTCCCATAATCTACGCCCTGGCCGGGGAGGAGATAGTGCTCACCGACACCGTGGATTATCGCGACGAGCCGGTGCTGGCGGCGACGCGTTACGTAGATACGACGGGGTGGGGGCTGGTGACCAAGATAGATAGAGCCGAGGCGCTGGCGGCGGTAAGCGGGCTGCAAGCCTTCCTGATTGCCATCACTTTGCTCTCCCTGGCGCTGGTGCTGGCGGTGGCGCTATACCTTACCCGGCTTATCACCCGCCCCATCAAAAGGCTTACCGAGGCGTCCACCCGCGTCAGCGAGGGCGACCTGTCGAAGCTGGTCGAGGTCGAGTCCGGCAACGAGGTGGGGGCGTTGGGCCATTCCTTCAACGAGATGATAGTTTCTTTAAGGAAGTCGGAGCAGCGCTACCGCACCACGCTGGACAGCATGCTGGAGGGTTGCCAGATTATCGACCCCGACTATCGCTACGTCTATATCAACGATTCCGCTACCAAACACGGCCGCAAGTCCAAGCAGGAACTGCTGGGGCGCACCATGGTAGAGTGCTACCCCGGTATCGAGAAGACCGAGATGTTCACCCACCTCAAGCGTTGCATGGAAGAGCGCGTCTCCCACCGCATGGAGAACGAGTTCATCTATCCCGACGGCAGCAAGGGCTGGTTCGATTTGAGCCTGGAGCCGGTGGCCGAGGGCGTCTTCATTCTCTCCGTGGATATCACCCAGCGCAAGCGGGCCATGGAAACGTTGCGGGAGAGCGAAGAGAAGTTCAACAAGGCGTTCCACGCCAGCTCCAATCTGATGGGGATCTCCACCCTTAAAGAGGGGAGAATCATCGATATCAACGAGGCCTACGCCCGTCTCACCGGTTACAAACGCAAGGAAATCATCGGCCGTACCGTTTCTGAAGTAAATATCTGGGCCAGGCCGGAGCAGCGCCGAAAAATGGCCAAGATATTACAGGAAAAGGGGACGGTGCACGACCTGGAGGTGGATATCCGCAACAAGTCGGGGGAGATTCGCACCGTTCTCTTCTCGGCCGATACCGTCATGCTCAAGGGCGAGCCCTGCCTTATCAATATGGCTATCGACATCACCGATCGCAAGCAGGCCATAGAGAAGCTGCGCAAAAGCGAAGAGCTGCTCAACGAAGTGAGCGGCATTGCCAAAATCGGCGGCTGGGAAATGGACCTGATAAACCGGACGGCAAAGTGGACCAGGGCCACCTACGATATCGCCGAGATAGACTACGGCGCCCCCATTCCCGGGCCCGACGAGCACGTTGACTACTATCTCCCCGAATACCGCCCCCTGGTGGCGGAAGCCATGAGAAAGCTGATTGAGGAAGACATACCGCTCGACTTCGAAGCCAAGCTGCAAACGGCTAAGGGTAATATCATCTGGTGCCGCGCCATGGGGAAAGCGATACGGGAAAACGGCAAGTGCGTCAAGGTTCGCGGCACCTTCCAGGACGTCACCGAGCTCAAGGAAGCCGAGCTAGCCCTGAAACAGTGGAGCGTGGAGCTGGAGGATAGGGTGAAACAGAGGACCGCCGAGCTGGAGCAGCGCAGCAAGGAGCTGGCCGAAGCCAACGTCAACCTGGAGGAGATGAGCCGCCACAAGTCCCAGTTCCTGGCTAACATGAGCCACGAGCTGCGCACGCCCTTAAACTCCATTATCGGCTACACCAAGCTCATGCTCGACGGGCTGGAGGGCGAAATCAACGACGAGCAGCAAAAAGACCTCCAGACCGTCTATAACAACAGCCGCCACCTGTTATCCCTGATAAACGACCTCCTCGACCTTTCCAAGATAGAGGCGGGCAAGGTAGCCGTCAGCTACGAAAGCTTCACCATAGACGAGCTACTCGACGACGTTATCCCCTCGGTGAAACAGCTGGCGGAAGGCAAGGGGCTGAGCCTGCAATATAAAGTTACCCCCGGCATCAACCACCTCTACGCCGACCGCGCCAAGACCAAACAGACGCTGATAAACATACTGGGTAACGCCGTCAAGTTCACCGAAAAGGGCGGCATCAATCTCGATGTCGCCGAAAAGGACAGCGAGTTCGTTTTTTCGGTGAGCGACACCGGCCTGGGTATCAAGAAGAAGGACCTGGGGGCCATCTTCGATAGCTTCGAGCAGGTGGGCCCTTCACATGTCGCCGGCTTCGAGGGCACCGGTCTGGGGTTGGCAATAAGCAAGCAGTTCGTCGAGATGCAGGGGGGTAGAATCTGGGTGGATAGTCAGTTCGGTAAGGGCAGCACCTTCACCTTTACCCTGCCCAAGAAAGCCCCCGGCTCTTGACGATAATAACGCGTTCGGGAGGTGGTTGTAATGGCTATAGAAAAGATGGTTAAGAAAGTGATGATAGTCGATGACAAGGAGGACAGCCGTGTGCTGGCGGCCAAAGTCCTGAAGCGCCACGGTTACGAGATTGTCGGGGCCAGCAGCGGCGAGGAGGCAATCAGCCTGGCCGGGAGAGAAATCCCCGACTTGATTCTGATGGACGTGCGCTTGCCCGGCGGAATCAGCGGCCTGGAGGCGACGCAGCGCATCAAGGCGACGCCCGAGCTTCGCCATATCCCGATTGTGGCCATGACCGCCAGCGTCAGACCGGAGGACCAGATGAAGGCCCTTAACGAGGGCTGCGACGGTTTCATCCCCAAGCCGATAGACATCGACGCTCTGCCCGGGCAGGTGGCCGGATTCATCAATCGGGGGATGGGGTAGTTTTATATATCAAGGACTGCTGTCCGGAGAGGGAGTGGTAGCATGAACGTGTTAATTGTCGAAGACAATGCCGACAGCCGTAACCTGCTGGCCAAACAGCTCCGCGCTTACGGGCATGAAGTGACGGCGGTGGCGGACGGGTTCGAAGCCCTGGAGCAGGCGCGTAAAAGCCCGCCGGACATACTGGTCAGCGATATCCTGATGCCCAGAATGGACGGCTACAAGCTCTGCTACGAGTGGAAACAGGACAAGCGGCTGAAAGCTATTCCCTTCGTTTTTTACACCGCTATCTACACTTCGAAAGAGGACGAGAAGTTCGGCCTGAGCCTGGGGGCCAGCCTCTTTATCCGCAAGCCCATCGAGCCCGAATCCCTGGCCAGGATACTCTCTCAGGTCTTCGAACAGGCCCGGGAAGGAAAGCTGCTCGCCCCCGAAGCCGCCCCGCCCAAGCCCTCCCTCTACCTCACCGAGTACAACGAGCGCCTGGTGGCCAAGCTTAACGAGAAAGTGGCCGAGCTGGAGGCGTCGGAGAACGAGCTGCGTTCCCTTAGCTCGGTACTGATGGCGATAAGAAATATAAACCAGCTAATCGTCCGTGAGAAGGATAAGCCCCGGCTCTTACAGAAAGCCTGCCGCATACTGCACCGTGTGCGGGAGTACCGCTTCGTCTGGATAGGGCTTATCGAGGAGGGCCACAAGCGGGTGATACCCGTGGCCAAGGCCGGCGTCGAGCACAAGTACCTGGATTCGGTCAAAATCACCTGGGACGACAGTCCCAGCGGCCGGGGGCCGACGGGTATGGCCATTAAGACCCGCCAGCCCGACCTGCTCGAGAACATAGCCGAAAACCCGAGAAGCGCACCCTGGCGGGAAGAAGCGCGGAAGCGGGGCTATAACTCTTCGGCGGCGATTCCCTTGATTCACGGCGGCAAGGTTTACGGGGCGCTCAATGTTTACAGCAGCGAGACCGACGGTTTCAGCGACGCCGAAATCGATTTGCTGGTGGAGATGAGCGGCGACCTGGCCTTTGCCATCAAGGCTATTGACGAAGAGACGGCGCGCCAGCGGGCGGAGCATAACCTCAAGGAGCGCATGAAAGAGATCCGTTGCCTCTATAACGTCGAAACGATAGGCAACAACCCTGCATTGAGCCTTGACGAAATCTACCGCAAGGTGGTCGAGGTGTTGCCCCCGGGCTGGCAGTATCCCGAGGTGACGGCGGCGCGGCTGTCCATCGACGGCAAGGTATTCAAGACCAAAAACTATGTAGATAAAGACGGCGGGTGGAAGCAGTCCGCCCAGATAAAGGTTTACGGCACCAGGGCGGGTGAGGTCGAGGTCGTTTACCTGGAGGAGAAACCCGAGTTCGACGAGGGGCCCTTCCTCAAGGAAGAGAGGCAGCTAATCGACTCGGTAGCCGGGCATCTGGCCCGCATCATCGAGCGCAAGCGCGCTGATGAAGCCCTGGAAGAAGAGCGAGACCGGGCCCAGCGCTATCTGGACATCTCCGCCGTGATGATTATGGTTATCGATAAAAACAAGAAAGTCAGCCTTATCAATCAAAAGGGCTGCCAGATACTGGGCTGCGAAGAAGCGACGATACTGGGCAAGAACTGGTTCCAGAACTGCCTGCCGGAGAGGGTCAGGGCCGAAGTCGAAGCCGGATTCGAGAAGATGATGACCGGCGAAGTCGAGCCTATGGAGTATCACGAGAACCCCGTGCTTACCAAGAGCGGTGAGGAACGGATTATTGCCTGGCATAACAGCGTCATCCGTGACGACAACGGCCGGGCGGTAGCCACGCTAAGCTCCGGAGAGGACATCACCGAGCGTAAAAAGGCGGAAGAGGCGCTGGAGGAAAGTGAAAAAAGGCTCAGCCTGGCGGTGGAGGGCACCAACCTGGGTCTCTGGGACTGGATGGTCCAGACCGGAGAGCTGGTTATCAACGAGCGCTGGGCTAGCATCGTGGGCTACACCGTTGAGGAGTTGTCCCCGATAACCATCGATAGGTGGATCAAGATGGCCCATCCCGACGACCTGAAAATCTCGGACCGGTTGCTGGATGAACATTTTGCCGGCAAGAGCGACTATTACGAATGTGAAGTCCGTATAAAGCACAAGAACGGGGAATGGGTGTGGGTGCTCGACCGGGGCAAGGTCGTCGAGCGCGACGAAGAGGGTAAACCGGTCAGGATGACGGGCACCCACCTCGACATCACCGAGCGCCATAAGGCGGATGAAGCATTGCGGGAGAGCAACCAGCGCTTTGCCGATATCGCCGAAAACGCTCTGGAGTGGATATGGGAGGTGGACGCCGAGGGCAAATACACCTACAGCAGCCCCGTGGTCGAGGAGATACTGGGCTATAAGCCCAAGGAGATGCTCGGCAAACACTTTTACGACCTGTTCCTTCCCGACGAACGTGAAGAGTTAAAGAAGAGTGCCCTGGCCGCCTTCGCCAAGAAGCAGCCCTTCCGCCAGTTCCTCAACCGGAACGTGCGCAAGGACGGCAAGGTGGTCTGGCTCTCCACCAGCGGGGCACCCATAGTCGATGAGGCGGGGAAGCTTATCGGCTACAGAGGCGCCGACGTCGACATCACCGAGAGCAAAGAGGCGGAAGAGAAGCTGCAACGGAGCGAGGCCAACCTGGCCGAGGCGCAACGCGTGGCTCATATCGGCAGCTGGGAGATGGATGTCGCCTCCGGCGCCCTTCACTGGTCCGACGAGGTCTATCGCATCTACGGCATGGAGCCGCAGCAGGCGGGGGTAAGCTACGATACCTTCAAGGAAAGGATTCACCCCGAAGACCGGGATGTGGTGGATAAGGCCTATACCGACTCGGTTGAGAACAAAACGCCCTATCGTGTCACCCATCGTATCGTGCTCGAAGACGGCACGGTGAGATACGTCGACGAGAGGGGCGAAACCTTCTACGATGACCAGGGCGAGCCCTACCGTTCCCTCGGCACGGTTCAGGATATCACCGAGCGCAAGCTGGCGGAAGAGGCGCTGGAGGAAAGTGAAAAAAGGCTTAGCCTGGCGGTGGAGGGCACCAATCTGGGGCTCTGGGACTGGAATGTCCAGACCGGAGAGGTGGTTATCAACGAACGCTTTGCTGAAATGGTGGGCTATACCGTTGAGGATTTGTCCCCGGTAACCTTCGATAAGTGGTTCGAGTTCGCCCATCCCGATGACCTGAAAATCTCAAGCCGGTTGCTGGAGGAACATTTTGCCGGCAAGAGCGACTATTACGAATGCGAAGCCCGCGTGAAGCATAAGAACGGGGAATGGGTGTGGGTGCTCGACCGGGGCAAGGTCGTCGAGCGCAACAAAGAGGGTAAACCGGTCCGGATGACGGGCATTCACCTCGACATCACCGAGCGCAAGCGGGCGGTAGACGCACTGCGGGAAAGCGAGGCCTTCCAGGCGGGGCTGCTCTCGAATTCGCCCATTCCCATAACCGTGCTCAACCCCGACGGCTCGCTGAAATACGTCAGCCCGGCACTGGTAAAGCTGACCGGCTTTTCCGCCAAGGAGCTTGTCGGCCAAAAACCGCCCTACCCCTTCTGGCCCAAGGAGCACTACCCGAAAATCCGTAAGGGCTTCGACAGGGCGATGACCCGCGGCAGTCACCAGGTCGAGGAGCTTTTCAAAAAGAAGAACGGGGATAAGCTCTGGGTCGAGATAACGACGGCGCCGGTGAAGAAAGACGGGGAACTGCTCTATGTCATCACCAGCTGGGTCGACGTCACCGAGCGCCGGAAAGCGGAAGAAGCGTTGCGGGAGAGCGAGGCCCGCTACCGGGCGGTTATCGAAGGCGCCCACGACATGATTCAGAGCGTGGGCCTCGACGGCAGCATCATTTTCGTCAACAAGGCCTGGCGGGACACGCTGGGTTACACCGAGGCCGACCTGCCCGGCCTGAACCTGTTCGACGTTATCCATCCCGACGTGCGGGCGCACTGTGAGCAGATGATAGCCGAGGTGGTCAAGGGCAAGCCTGTCCAGAACATTGAAACCGCTTTTTCAACCAAGGACGGCCGCAAGATTCTGGTGGAGGGCAACGCCGCGCCGCGCTATATCGGCAAGAAGGTGGTGGCCACCCAGGGCATCTTCCGCGACGTTACCGAGCGCAAGCTGGCCGAGGAGGCGCTGCGGGAGAGCGAAGCCTTCCAGTCCGAGCTGCTGGCCAATTCCCCCATTCCCATCAGCGTTATCAACCCCGATACCTCGGTGCGCTACGTCAACCCGGCCATGGTAAAGCTGACCGGCTTTTCCGCCGAGGAGCTTACCGGCGAGAAAGCCCCTTACTGCTACTGGGCGGAGGAGTGGCAGGAGAAGACTACCAAAGGCCTCAAAAAGGCGATGCGCCAGGGCGGCGACCGGGATTTGGAGCTTTTCAAGAGGAAGAACGGGCAGAGGTTCTGGGTGGAAATAACCTCGGTGCCGGTGAAAAAAGACGGCAAGTTCCAGTACCTGCTGGTGCACTGGGTGGATATTACCGAGCGCAAGCAGGCGCAGGACGCGCTGGCCGACGAAGCCACCCGCCACCGTATCCTTATTGACGAGTCCGGCGACGGTATCGTTATCCTCGACGAGGAAGGCAAGGTCTATGAAGCCAACCGGCGCTTTGCCGAGATGCTGGGCTACACCCCGGAGGAAACCGCCAAGCTCAACGTCTGGGACTGGGAAGCCTCGTTTCCCCGCGAGCAGGTCGCCGAGATGATCGCCAGTGTCGGCCCCGAGGGCGACCACTTCGAGACGAGGCACCGCCGCAAGGACGGCAGCCTCTTCGATGTCGAAATCAGCACCAACGGCGCCGACTACGCGGGGCAAAAGCTTATCTTCTGCGTCGTCCGCGACATCACCGAGCGCAAGCGGGCGGCGGCGGCGCTCAAAGAATCCGAGGAGAAGTACAAGAACCTGGTCGAAGCCACCAGCGACATCATCTGGGAAACGGACACGCAGGGGTTCTTCACCTTCATCAGCCCCAAGATTAAGGACGTCCTGGGTTACGAGGTGGACGAGGTGGTGGGCAAGATGCGTACCCTCGACTTTATCGCTAAAGGGGAATCGAAAAAGTGGCTCAAGCGTTTCAAAGAGGTCAGCGCCAAGAAAGAGCCCTTTTTCGGCTTCGAGATTCCCCATCTTCGCAAGGACGGCAGCCGTCTCATTTGCGAGACCAGCGGTATCCCCCTCTTCGACGGTGCCGGTAATTTCAAGGGCTACGTCGGCATCAACCGGGACATCACCGAGCGCCGCCAGATGCAGGAACAGCTGGTCATCGCCGACCGGCTGGCTTCGGTGGGCGAGCTGGCGGCGGGTATCGCCCACGAGTTGAACAACCCGCTGACGGGCGTCATCGGCTTCTCCCAACTGCTCCTGGACAAGAAGATGCCCGAGGACGTCAGGCAGGACCTGAACGTGGTCTACAGCGAAGCCCAGCGCGCCTCGCAGGTGGTGAAGAACCTGCTCACCTTCGCCCGCAAACACGCCGCCGCCAAGCAGCAGGTCAATATCAACGAGATTATCCAGAAGGTGCTGGAGCTGCGCGCCTACGAGCAGAACCTGGAGAACATCGTCGTCGACGCCCGCCTCGACCCCAAGCTGCCCGAGGTTATGGCCGACTACTTCCAGCTGCAGCAGGTATTTTTGAACATCATCATCAACGCCGAGTACTTTATGAAAGAGGCTCACAACAAAGGCACGCTGACCATCATCACCGAGAAGGTGGGCAACAAAGTAAAGGCCTCCTTCGCCGACGACGGGCCCGGCGTTAAAAAGGACGACCTGGGTCACCTCTTCGACCCCTTCTTCACCACCAAAGAGGTGGGTAAGGGTACGGGGCTGGGCCTGAGCATCTGCCACGGCATCGTCGCCGAGCACGGCGGCCGGATATATGTCGAGAGCGAGCCGGGTAAGGGCGCCACCTTTATCGTGGAGCTGCCCGTCGGCGCCGCGCAAAAGAAAGGGGGACGGCGTGGTAAATAGTCAAAAGGTCAGGATACTGATTGTCGAGGACGAGCCGTCTATCGGTCAGATTTGTAAGCGGGTTCTGAACAACGAGGGTTTCGAGGTGGACATCGTGGTCAACGGGGTCGAGGCCCAGAAGAAGCTGGCTGAGAACCACTATGACCTCTGCCTCATCGATATCATGACCCCCATAATGGACGGCAAGCAGCTTTTTCGATGGATAGAAAAAAACCACCCCGGGCTGACGGCCGGGGTGGTATTCACCACCGGGGATTCGATAAACCCGGATACCAAGAGCTTTTTGGAACGGGCGGGCCGGCCGCTGCTGCCCAAGCCGTTTAACCTGGACGAACTGAAGACCGTAATCAGGGATGTCCTGGATAAGGTAAGGAAATGAGCGAGAAGCAGGGAGAAATACTCCTCGTCGACGACGAAGCCATGATAAGGCAGCTGCTCAACCAGAAATTGAGCGGCGAGGGCTACCACTGCCGGGAAGCGGCTAACGCCGACCAGGCGCTGGAGAAGCTCGAGGACGACTCCATCGAGCTGGTAATCCTGGATATAAAGATGCCGGGGAAGTCGGGGGTGGAGCTGCTCGGGGAACTGAAGCAAAAATACCCCGACACGGCGGTGGTCATGGCTACCGCCGTCAACGATGCCGGCACCGCTATCGACTGCATGCGCAAGGGCGCCTACGACTACATAACCAAACCCTTTAACCTGGAAGAGGTCAGTTTCGCCGTGGCGCGGGCGCTGGAGCGGCGGCGGCTGAGGCTGGAGAACCGGGACTACCAGTTGCACCTGGAACAAAAGGTGGAGGAGCAGGCCCAGAAAATCCGCGCCTCGTTTTTTAACGCCGTGACCGCCCTGGCCTACGCCCTGGAGGCCAAGGATATCTACACCAGCGGCCACTCGCAGCGGGTGACCGAGCTTTCGGTAGCTATCGCCGAGGAGATGGGCCTACCCGAGGAAAGCGTGGAAAAGGTGCGGCTGGCGGGGCTGGTCCACGATATCGGCAAGATAGGGGTGAGGGAGGAGATTTTAAACAAGCCGGGTAGCCTCGATGCCGCCGAGTACGAGCATATCAAGCTGCACAGCGAAATCGGGGCGCGTATCCTCAAACCCATCGTCGAAGATAAAGAAATCCTGGATGCGGTGCGCCATCACCACGAGCACTACGACGGCAGCGGTTACCCCGACGGCCTGAAGGGGAAACGGATACCGCAGCTGGCGCGGGTTATCGCCGTGGCCGATACCTTCGACGCCATGACCTCGGAGCGTTCCTACCGGAAGGCGTTGTCTAAAGAGGCGGCCTGCGCCGAGATAGAGCGTTACCGGGGTACCCAGTTCGACCCCGAGGCGGCGGACGCCTTCCTCAAGGCTTGGCGGACGGCGGGTAAGGCTGCCTGAAAGGGACGTCGGGGTTCAGGGCGTTGTTCGGTATTTGCTCTTGAATCCCTTGCTTGCGGATACGCAGCTTACGCCCTGCGCCGCCATGGCCGCCACGCAGCGGTTGCAGTGGTCACAATCTACGGCGCTTATTTCCCCCGAGGCCATTTTCCTTATCACCTCCGGGTCTTTGATGGTGGCCCGTCCCAGCACGACGAACTCGAAGCCCGCCTCCATTACCTTCGCCATGTCGTCAACCGAGCCGACCCCGCCGATGTAGGCGACGGGGATGTTAACGGCGTTCTTGATGCGCTTAGCCGGCTCGAAAAGGAAAAGCCTCTTGAAGGGGAATTCTCTGACCACGAAGCGGCCGAACAGGGCCATTCCCATCTTGGTGAACGGGTTCTTTTCCGCCCTGACGTATTCCCGGATGGGGACTTCGCCCCGCATCATGAAGAAAGAGGTGCGGGCGGTGAAGCCGCAGCTGGGGACGAGCAGGCTGGCGCCGGCGGCCTCGAACCGCCGGGCCACCTCTACCGCTTCGTCGACGGTCAGGCCGCCCTTGAAGCCGTCCTCGACATTCATTTTCACAATCAGCGGGTAGTCCGCGCCCACGGCTTCCCGGACGTGTGCGATGACGGCGGTGGGGAAGCGTAGACGGTTCTCTAGGGAGCCGCCGTATTCGTCACGGCGCCGGTTGGTCCAGGGCGAGAGGAACTGGCTTAAGAGATAGCCGTGCCCGGCGTGGATTTCGACGGCGTCGAAACCGGCCCGGACGGCCAGGCTGGCGGCGTTGCCGAAGTCTTCCTTCACCCGCTCCATGTCCGCCCGGTTCATGGCCCGGCAGAAGCTGTAGCGGAACAGGCAGAGCTTGCGGGAAGGGCCGATGGGCGTCTGGCCGATGACGGATTTGTTGGCGAAAAAGCCGCAGTGCCCTATCTGGATTGAGGCCGCCGCGCCCTCGCGGTGTACGGCGTCGGTGAGGCGTTGCAGTTGGGGGATAATCTCCGGGCGCAGCCACATCTCGTGCCCGAAGGCCAGCCCGTCCCGCGACGGAGCGCAGTAGGCCACCGTGGTCATGCCGATGCCGCCGGCGGCGACTTTGCGGTGGTGCTCGATGAGCGCGTCGCTGGGCGCGCCCTGATAACACATGCCCTCGAAACAACCGGCGCGGATGGTGCGGTTGCGCAGCGCCAGCTTGCCGATTTTCCCGGGGGTGAAGACCTTGGGTGTGTTCTGGTCCGGTTGGGACGACATCTTATAAAAACTGGCAGGAGTGGCAGGATTCGAACCCGCGACCTGCGGTTTTGGAGACCGCTGCTCTTCCAGCTGAGCTACACTCCTAAAGCACTGAATATATTAGCATAAATCGGGACAAAAATTAAGTGGTACCCCTGGCGCGACTCGAACGCGCGACACGCGGTTTAGGAAACCGCTGCTCTATCCTCTGAGCTACAGGGGCACGCTCGTTTTTTGAAGCCTTTTTATTATAACAGCTTTGTCGGACAAAACAAGCTGCCCCCGTAGCCCCGGAAAACCTTTAGAGCAGGTCCTGGTGGTGCGGCGGCATGAACTTCAAGATAACTATGGCGCCCACGATACTCATACCGCAGGTAACGAAGGCCATCACCTGCCAGCCGTCCATGAAGCTCTGCCTGGCCGCCTCAGCCAGCAGCCCGTTTAGGGGGGCGGGGAGCTGGGGAGCGACGGTTACCGCCGCGCCTACCGAGTCGCTGGCGGCGGCGGCGATTTCGGCGGGTACATCGGGTAGGGCGGCCAGCGCCTTGCCGAAGCTGGAGGAATAGACCGTGCTCAACACCGAGCCGATAACGGCCACGCCGATGGAGCCGGCCACCATGCGGCTCACCGTGTTCATCGCCGAGCCGATACCGGCCTTGGCCTCGGAGAGCGCCCCCATCACGGCGTCGGTGGCGGGGGCGGCGATGTAGCCCAGGAAGAAGCCGAAGGCGAAGAAGATGACGCCCAGCTGCCAGAAAGCCGTGTCAACCTGCCAGAAAGCGGCGAAGGCGTCGGCGATGGCGGTGCCGGCAAAGCCCAGCACGATGACCCGGTTCGTCCCCAGGCGCGACACCACCCGGTCGGCGGAGGAGGCCCCGATGAGCATGCCCACGGCCAGGGGCACGAAGCGCAGCCCCGTTTCCAGCGCGGTGTAACCCTGGACGAACTGCATGTAGAGCGTCAGGCCGAAGGTAACCCCTATCATGGCCAGCGCCATCAAACAGACGGCGCCGACGCCGGCGGAAAAGCGCCGGTTTTTGAAGAAGCTAATCTCCAGCATGGGGTGGTCGGTGTGGCGTTCCCAGAGAATAAACAGGAAGATTAAGACGGCGGCCCCGGCCAGGGTGGCGATGACGACGGGATCGCCCCAGCCCACATCTCCCCCCTGAATCAGCCCGTAGACCAGGCTGCCCAGGGCGGCGATAGAAAGCAACGTGCCCGGTATGTCGAGCCGCTTGGGGTTGGGGTCGCGGCTGTTGGGCACCAAAAACCAGCCCAGAATCAGCGCCACGGCGGCGATGGGCAGATTGATTAAGAATATCCAGTTCCACTGGAGGCTGTCGATAATGAGGCCGCCGATGATGGGCCCCAAAGCAATGCCGATGCCGTTCAGACCCGCCCAGACGCCGATGGCCTTGCCCCGCTCCTCGCGGGGAAAGACGTTGGTGATAATGGCCAGGGTGGCGGGCAGAATCATGGCGCCGCCCACGCCCATGACGGCGCGCCAAATAATCAGCTGCCAGACGCTGCCGGAGAAAGCGGCGGCGGCGCTGCCGCCGGCGAAAACGATAATGCCCAGCTGGAGCAGGCGGGCGCGGCCGAAGCGGTCGGCCAGCGAGCCCGTGGTCAGCATCAGCGCGCCGAAGACCATGATATAAGAGGTGATTATCCACTGCAGCTGGGCGATGGTGGCGCCCAGCTCGCGCTGCAGGGTGGGCAGGGCGATGTTAACGATGGTCGAATCGAGGACGACGATAAGGATGCTGATGGCGATGACCACCAGCGTCCACCAGCGCATCCGGTACTCACGGGTTTGCTTCAGTGCCTCCATGACATGCCTCCTGGCTAAATGTTGTAATTGGTTTATTAAATTATTACACTAATTTTAGCAACGGCGGTTGACTTTGTCAATACTTTTTTATATAATCACTAAAAAGATTTCAACAAATAGCCCGGCGGAGGCGAGATATGGACGGCTTCGAGCGTAAAAAGGAACAGAGCCAGAAGGCAATCATCGAGGCGGCCATGGAGCTTTTCAAGGTCCACGGCTTCAAAAAGGCCTCCATTAACGAAATCGCCGCCGCCGCCGGCGTTTCCCCGGTGACGATATACAACCACTTCGGCAGCAAGGACGGGCTGGTGCGGGAAACGGTCAAGGTTCTCATGCGGCGGATAATGGACCGTGCCTGGGAGATTATACGCAGCGATATGCCCTTCCCCGAGAAGCTGGAAACCATCGTCTTCGACAAGGCCAAGATAGCCAGCGAATACCGTGGGGAAGTGATGCGGGAGGCGTCGCGTAACGACCCCCAGTTGATGACATGGCTCGAAGCTTTCTGGAAAGAGGACGTCAACCGGGCCACGCTGGAGCTGCTGGAGGAGGGGAAAAGGGAGGGCTTTATCAACCCCGGCCTGCCGATGGAGCTGATGGTCAAGTACCTGGAGATAATCCGCCGCGGAGTTTACGCCAGCCCCGAGCTGGTAGCCGAAATCAAGCCGGAATTGGAGGTCTACCGCCAGCTCAACTACCTCTTCATCTACGGGCTGGTGGGCAAGAGAGACTAATCCCCCGCGCGGTTTTCAACTCGTCTCCGGCCGGGTTATAATACTTTCGACCGATGTCCGCAGAACAGCCGTGGTACCAACGTAAAGCCGATGACGCCCTGAGCGCGCTTAACTCCGGGCGCGACGGCCTGAGTCAAAACGAGGCCGGCCAGCGACTGGGACGCTACGGCGCCAACGAGCTGGCCGAGACCAAGGGCATCTCCCCCTGGGCGCTTTTCCTGCGCCAGTTCAAGAGTTTTCTCATCATCATCCTGCTCATCGCCGTGGTGCTTTCGGCGGTGCTGGGCGAGGTCGCCGACGCCGTTATCATCGGCATCATCGTCCTCTTCGCCAGCGGGTTAGGTTTCTTCCAGGAATACAGGGCCGAGCGCGCCATGGAGGCGCTGCGTAAGATGGCGGCGCCGACGGCTTCGGTGCGCCGTAACGGCAAGGAAATCGAGATTCCCGCCCGCGAACTGGTCCCCGGCGACGTTATTATCCTGCGCACGGGCGACAAGATAGCCGCCGACGCCCGCCTCATCGAGACGGTCAACCTCAAGACGGGCGAGGCCGCCCTCACCGGTGAGTCCGCCCCCGTAGAGAAGAACATCAGCGCCATCGAGGGTGAGGTTCCCCTGGGCGACCGCAGCGACATGGTCTATACGGGTACGGCGGTTATCGACGGGCGGGGCTGCGCCGTGGTTACCGCCACCGGCATGACCACCGAGTTCGGTAAGATCGCCGGGCTTTTGCAGGCGGTCAAGGCGGAGCGGACGCCGCTGGAAATCAACCTCGACCGCACCGGCAAGTGGATTGCCATCGGCGCGCTTTGCCTCTGCTTCATCCTTTCCGGGCTGGGGGTGCTGCGGGGCAACGAGCTGCTGGAGATGTTTATCTGGGGCATCGCCCTGGCGGTGGCGGCCGTGCCCGAGGCGCTGCCGGCCGTGGTCGCCATCAGCCTGGCTTTAGGCGTGCGCCGCATGGCGCGGCGTAACGCTCTGGTGCGCCGCATGCCCGCCGTGGAAACGCTGGGCAGCACCACCTTTATCTGCTCCGACAAGACGGGTACGCTTACCCAGGGCAAGATGACGGTGCGCCGCATCTACAGCGACGATATGTCTATCGAGGTCGGCGGCGTCGGCTACGAGCCGAAGGGCGATTTTAGCGCCGGCGGCGAGAAGGTTAAGGTCGAGGCCGACTCGGCTTTGGAAAGATTGCTGCTCGTCGGCGCTCTCTGCAACGACGCCGTGCTCACCAAAGAGGAGGGAGAGTGGGAAGTCGGCGGCGACCCCACCGAAGGCGCGCTGCTGGTGACGGCGGCCAAGGCGGGCCTCAGGCTTGATGAGCTTAACCTCCGTTTCCCCCGCCTCGGCGAGCTACCCTTTTCCTCGGAGCGGAAGCGGATGACCACCGTCCACCGCATGCCCCAGGGCATTATCGCCTGCTCCAAGGGCGCCCCCGAGCTGGTCCTGGAAGCCTGCCGCTACATCTACGCCGGCGGGCGGCACCGCGAGTTGAGCGACGAAGACCGCGAAACCATAGTCGCCGCGGCTAAAGAGATGTCCGACGGCGCTCTGCGCGTGCTGGGCCTGGCCTACAAGCGGCTGGAAACCGGCGGCGCCATCACCGGCTCCATCGAACGGGAGATGGTCTTCGCCGGGCTGGCGGGGATGATCGACCCGCCGCGCGAGGAGGCGAAACAGGCCATAGAGCGCTGCCAGCGGGCGGGGGTGAAGGCGGTGATGATTACCGGCGACCACGAGACGACGGCGGTGGCCATCGCCCGCGAGCTGGGCCTGCTCAGAGGGGGGCTGGTGCTCACCGGCGCCGAGCTCGATAGAATCGGCCAGCCGGCGCTGGAAGCGATGGTGGAAAGCGTCGAGGTCTACGCCCGCGTCTCGCCGGCGCACAAATTGCGCGTGGTGGAGGCGCTGGCCAAGCAAGGGCACGTGGTGGCCATGACCGGCGACGGCGTCAACGACGCCCCGGCGCTCAAAAAAGCCGATATCGGCATCGCCATGGGCATCACCGGCACCGACGTCACCACCGAGGCCGCCGACATGGTCTTAACCGACGACAACTTCGCCTCCATCGTGGCTGCCATCGAGGAGGGGCGTGGCATCTTCAGCAACATCAAGAAATACCTGATGTACCTGCTCTCCTCCAACATCGGTGAGATACTGCTCATGGCGGGGGCCATCCTTTTCGGGCCCTGGCTGGGGCTGCCCGCGGGCGCCATCCCCCTGGTGGCCATCCAGATACTCTGGGTGAACCTGGCCACCGACGGTTTGCCCGCCATCGCTCTTTCCGTGGACCCGCCCGCCCCCGGCCTGATGCGGGAGAAGCCGCGCCCGCGCGGCCAGGGCGTCTTTACCAGGGAGGTGCTGACGCTGATGGTGGTCGGCGGCGTCTGGTCGTGCCTGGTCAACCTGGGCGTCTTCAAGTGGGCGCTGGACTCGGGGCGGGGCATGCTGGAGGCGCAGGCGCTCTGTTTCCTCACCCTGGTGATGATACAGTTCTTCAAGGCCTACAACTTCCGCTCCGACAAGCAGTCGCTCTTCAAGATAGGCGTTTTCAAGAACAAGTGGCTTAACATCGCCATCCCCTGGGAAATCGCGCTGCTGGTGCTCATCGTCTACCTGCCCGCGCTGCAGCCCTCTTTCCACACCTTCCCCCTGAGCGCCTTCGACTGGCTGCTCGTCGTCGGGCTGGCGGCTACCGTCTTCCCGGTATTGGAGCTGACCAAGGCCGTCTTCCGCTGGCGGGAGCGGGCTTCAATCAGGAAAGGACTTAAATCATGAAAATCTCCGTGATTCTGGCCCACCCCGATAAAAAGAGCTTCAACCGGGCTATTGCCGAAAGGGTGGCGCAAACGCTGCGAGACGATAACCACGAGGTCGTTTTCCACGACCTCTACGAAGAAGAGTTCCCGCCGCTGATTACCGCCCGAGAAATACCGGAAGGAGCGTCCCTGCCGCCCGTTATCTCCCGGCACTGCGCCGAGCTGGCCCAAGCGGAAGGCATCGTCATCGTCCACCCCAACTGGTGGGGGCAACCGCCCGCCATCCTCAAGGGCTGGATTGACCGGGTGCTGCGTCCCGGCGTGGCCTATACCTTCGCCGAGGGGGACAGCGGCGACGGCGTGCTCATCGGTCTGCTCAAGGCGAAGGCGGTGCTGGTCTTCACCACCTCCAATACGCCGCCGGAAAGGGAGCGGGCCATGTTCGGCGACCCCCTGGAAAGGCTGTGGCGGAACAACATGCTGGTCTCCTGCGGCGTCGGCGATTACTACCGCCGGAACTTCGGCGTTATCATCACCAGCACTTTAGAGCAAAGGCAAAAGTGGCTCGAAGAAGCCGGCCAAATCACCCGCAAATATTTTCCCGCCCAGGCCTGAAGTTTTCAGCCCCGGAGTCTTGACAGGGATAAAAACGGGTGCTATGCTATGACTATATGACGATATTGGTCATAGAAACTTAGAGGATACTTAAATGCCCAGAGGATTTACCGAGCCGGAAAAACGTGTTATTCGGGAAAAACTGATTGAAAAGGGCCGCCAGCACTTCGAACGTTTTGGGGTGCGGAGAACCAACGTAGCCGATTTGGCCCGGGAAGCCGGCATTGCCAAGGGCTCTTTCTACCTCTTCTTCGAGTCCAAGGAAGACCTGTTTCTGACCATCAACGAGGAATTCGATAAAAAGTTACAGCGAGAGCTGTCCCGCCGACTGGCCAAGGCGAAGAACCCCAAGGAAACCCTGAGGAAGTTCCTGCGCTATGTCCTCGATTTGTTCGAAATCGACCCCATGCTGAAGTTGTCGGTGGACAAAGAGGAATTCGAGAGCCTCTCCCGCCGAATACCGGCCGCTAAGTTCCGGCGTCATCAGGAGAGTACCATGTCCTTTCTCACCCAACTGGTTGAGCGCTGGCAGCAGGAAGGCATTATACGGGACTATGACCCCAGGGTTATCGTCGGGGCGGTGAAGTCCCTCTACTTTGTCGTTTTGCACCGGGATTTTATCGGCAAAGCCGTATCCCGCCAGGTAGCCGATTTACTTATCGCCTCCCTCGTGGCCAATCTGGCCGTGGACAAGGGCGGCCCGGTAACGCCGGGTCGGTAAAGGCAAAACCATGAAGCAAACTTCCCGTAACGTAATAGAAACTCATGCTTTGACCAAGCATTACGGCTCGGCGCGGGGCATCGCCGACCTCGAGCTGAACGTAAAAGAGGGAGAAATTTTCGGCTTTTTAGGCCCCAACGGCGCAGGCAAGACCACCACCATCCGCTTGCTGCTAGGGTTAATGAAACCCTCCGGGGGCAGCGTCGAGATTTTGGGCAAAAAGCTGGCCGGTCATCGTAAAGAGATACTAAACGATATAGGTTATCTGCCCGGCGATTTCGGTCTTTATCAGGAGCTATCCGGCCTAGATTTCATCCGGCACCTCCTGAAGGTAAGGGGTTTGGGTGACAACCAGCCGGTCAGAGATAAGACGGAAGAGCTGGTTCAAAGATTCAGCTTTGGCCTTAAGGGCAAGATAAAGACGTATTCCAAAGGGATGAAACAGATTGTCGGCATTATTCAGGCCTTTTGCCATGAACCCAAATTGGTGATTTTGGATGAGCCTACCTCGGGACTCGACCCGCTGGTTCAGGAGGAATTCTACGAACTGCTTCAACAGGAGCAGCGTCGGGGAGTTACCATATTCCTCTCTTCGCACATCCTCAAGGAAGTCGAGAGGGTTTGCCACCGGGTGGGCATAATCAAAGAGGGTAAACTCGCCTTTGTCGAAGACCTCAAAAAATACCGGTCGCTAGTGGGCAAGAAGATAACACTTGACCTGATGATAGGGGACTCTCCCCATATTCTGAATAGCCTGAAAAAAGATTTCGGCGTTGAAGAAATCAGCTCCAGCGAAAAAAGACTGGAATTCTTCTATAAGGGCGATATCCAGAAATTGCTGGAATATATGGGTGGGCTGCAGATGACGAACATTCTAATCGAAGTGCCGACCCTGGAGGACTTTTTTTTGAGCTATTACCGAAAAGAGGGGGCCGATGCTTAGAAGGGAGCTTGTCTGGTTTTTCGTGCGCAAATTCCGCAAACACATGCTCATCGTATCTCTGTCCGCCGGCCTGCTCATCTTTTTGCTGACGGTGATGTTCCCTGCTATGGAGATAGGCAACGCCGAGGCGATATCGGCCAACTGGCCGCAACTGATGAAAGACATGTTCGGCGACCCGCTTTCAGGCTTTACTGACATCTACGGTTGGCTTGAGCTCGAACTGTTCCACATTACCTTCTGGGCCGTCTTCGGTATTTTTGCCTCGTTCCTGGCGGCGAATATTATCGCCAAAGAGTACGAAAACAAAACCATCGACCTCATGTTGGCCACGCCGGTCAGCCGGGCGGAGTTGATAATAAACAGGCTGGTCGGCCTCTTTATTCTTTTGCTCGTTGCCGTACTGCCGGTGGTCATCGGCTGTATCCTGGGACTGGTTGTTTTAAACTTGGAAGTCGAGCTTTTACCCCTGCTGTCGGCCAGTTTGAGCGGGTTTTTGCTATCCCTGCTTTTTGCCGGCGTAACCCTTCTGGTTTCCATTTTCACGCGCTCGCAAACGATTTCGATTCTGATAAGCCTGGCGATTTTCGGTTTTTTCTTCCTCTTCAGCTATATGGTCATACCGGTTGTCCCGGCGCTTAAAAGCCTGTCTGCCATCAGCCCCTTTCACTTTTACGATACCGCCGGGGTACTGATGCGCCACTCGTATTCCTGGCTAAATCCGTTAATTCTGCTTCTGGCCTTTGTCGGCCTGGCTTTTGTTTCCTCCCTGGTTTTCGCCAGAAAAGATGTAATCTATTGATTGGCGCTTAGTTATAACCACACCGTCCTTATCGCCCCCATTGGCTTTTTGGTGACTTCTTGATAAAATACGCCTAATATTCGACAATACATCGAGGAGGGTTTTCCAATGTCGGAACCGGTAAATCTGGACGCATTGAGCGAGGTAATTCGGGACGCCAGGCATACAGACAGGCAGGAGCCGGTGGCGGACCAGCCTGAAAAAACCAAACCCGAGAAGGCCAAGCCCGGCCCGCGTATAAGGACGAGCGGTTTCGGCACCTTATCCCTCGACGAGCAGGAGCGCTTCATGGAGGGGCTGCGCGCGCGCGCCATCGACTTCGAGCTGGCGGGCAAGGGCGCCGGCCGGGAGGCCGTGCTGCCCCAGTCCAGCCTGGAGGGGGAATCGGCGGAAGCCGTTCTCAACCTGCTGGCCTCCTTCGGCTTGGCCGTCGGCTAGTCCCCGAAACGGTTGGTTTTTCCCGTTTTTATTGATAAAATACGCCTAAAAGCGAAAGGCAACCTATGTCAGCGGTACAGATAATCGGCTTCATCGGCATACTGGTGGCTATCGGTTTTCTGGCGGACTACCTTTTCCGCAAGATAAGCTTTCCCGATATCATCATCCTTTTGGCCCTGGGCTACCTTATCGGCCCCGTTTTCGGCATTATCGACCCGGCGCAGATTGCGCCGGCTTCGCAGATAATCGCTAGCCTGGCGCTGGTCGTTATCCTCTTTAACGGCGGGCTCGACCTCAAATTCTCCGCCGTCCTCTCCAGCGCCCCGCGGGCATTGGTGCTGGTTATCGTCGGCATCGTCGCCAGCGCCGCCGGCGTGGCTTTCCTGGCCCATCACCTGTTGGGCTGGGACCTGATGCACTGCATCCTCCTCGGCGCCATCGTCAGCGGCACCAGCCCTTCCATCGTCATGCCTCTGGTGAAGCGGGCCAAGGCCCCGGGCAAGGTGGCTTCGGTATTGAACCTGGAGTCCGCCTTCGACGGCGCCCTGGTCATCGTTCTCGCCTTGGTCGTGCTGCAGGTCATTACCCGGGGCCAGACCGGGGACGAAGCGACGATGATAGGGCAGGCCATCGCCATCAAGTTTTCCATCGGCATCGGGGTGGGCGCCGCCGTCGGTGTCGCCTGGCTCTGGGTGCTCACCCTCATCGAGGGGGAGATTTTCGACGATATCCTGACGCTGGCCATCGTCTTCATTTTCTACTTCATCGTGGAGGGCATCGGGGGCAGCGGGGTAATGTTCGCCCTCGTCTTCGGGCTCATTCTGGGCAACGGCGTCGAGGTCGCCCACTTCCTGCGGCTGAAACGTACCGTCGAAATCCACGACATGATGAAGAAGTTCCACTCCCAGATGTCTTTTTTGATAAAGACCTTCTTCTTCGTCTATCTGGGACTGATGCTGAGCTTCGATAAACCCGACCTCATCATTTTCGGCGTGGTGATTTCCTTCGCCATGCTCTTCATCCGCTACATCGTGTCGCTGCTCGCCTCAATCGGCAGCCGCGTCATGTTCCGCAGCAGCGGTTTTCTGGCCACCATGCTGCCCCGGGGGCTTTCGGCGGCGGTGGTGGCCGAGATCGTGGTCGCCGCCGGCATCGCCAACGCCGACGCCTATCCCGACATCATTATGGTGGTCATCGTGGCTACCGTCATCATCGCCGCTATCGGTATCCCCATCTTCGCCCGCAAGGCGCCGGAGGAAAAAACCGGCCTGCAGGTGCCCTTGCCGCTGGGGGAAAAGGCGGAAAAAGAGAAGAAATCTCTAGAGGAATAGGCAAGGACTTGAGGATACCCGCCTCCTCGCTGCGACTTAGTATTTGACCAGCAGCGTTTTGGCCATCTGCCCGTGCGTTCTGCCCAGGAGCTTGGCCAGGTGCATGGTCAGGATGATGAGCAAAATCCCGCCGATGACGGTCAGCGGCATCGCCCAGGCGGGCGTGAAAACCTCAAGACCGTTGAACATTACGGGGTGAAAATCGAAACCCAGCTCTATTACTGGTATGGCTATGCCGTAGAGCGCCAGGCTAAGCAGGCAGACGAACACGGTCAGGTAGGCGGTGCCGAGGGGAAACTGCACTATCATGTAGAGAAGCGAAGACCAGGTGTGCTTATCCGCAATCAATTTCTTGAACCGCTCCCACCAGCCCAACTTCCTACCGGGGAAGATAGGGCGGCGCGGCATGCGCACGCCGAGCAGGGCCTCGACGACGCGCCCCTCGACCAGGGCGATGCCCTGCACCGAGAGCACGAAGAGGCCGATGAAGGGCAGGCCGACGATTAGTACAATCAGCCCTAGTGACAGCGATATGCCGGTGACCGCCCAGGTGAAATAGACGGTCCCTGAAAAAAAGGCGAAGAAGAGCAGGTAGAGCAACGCCCCCCAGGCCTTGGGGTCGGCCATGACGCCGAAGAAGCGGGCGGCGAGCGATTTTCCTTCCGGGCGTTTGGACGGGGCCAGCGCGGTGGGTAGCCGCGACTCTATTTCCCGGTAGGCGGCGGCGATTTCGTCGGGAGCGCCGTATTTCTCGATGATGGGCGGCAGGGCGTCGGCCTCGGTCAGGTCGGGCCGTTCCGCCTGCGCCGTCTCCAGCGTGTTTCTCAGGTATTCCTCGGCGTCGGAGAGGGCGTCCTGGACGGTGGCCCGGTCGCACCCGTTCAGCTCTTTTTTAAGCTGGCGGAGATATTCCTCGACAGTTTTCATCATCTTAGCCCTCCTCTAAACGGCTTTCGACAAAGTCCCTGGTCAGGCCCCATATTTCCGTCCACCTTTTAAGCGCCCGGCGCCCCGCTTCGGTTATCTCGTAGTAGCGCCGGGGAGGCCCGGCTACGGACGGTTCCACCCGGCTCTCCAGCAGCCCGCTTCTCTCCAGGGAACGCAAAACCGGGTAGAGCGTGCCCAGCTTTATGATGGGTTCGTTCTCCCGGTCTGCTTCGATGAGCTTGGCAATCTGGTAGCCGTACCTGGGTTCGGTCGCCCGGCTCACGGTGTTGAGCAAAACGAGCTCGGTGACGCCCGCGTTGAGCTCTTTCTGGAATTTCTTATCGGCGGCGCTTGGCTCTTCTCGTTTCATGACTTCCCCCCGATGGGGCGACCTCTGTATTCCATGCTTTATACTATTGTGAACTATATAATAGCATAGAGTTAACAGTATGTCAAGAGGGTCGGCGGCGGATTTAAAAAAATTGGTTAAAAGGGGGATAAAAGTGGTGGAGCCGGGGTATCGATAAATGCCGTTTTCACCGGTTATTTACCCGTCGCATGAGATTCGATGGGGACCAGGCAGTACATAGCCCAGCCCATATATTGACGCTGGAACTGTAAATAATCATCCTGGTCAGAGCGAAAATACTGGAATACCTGTTCATAGTCGGGGTGGTCGGGGTTTTCCTCAAGCCAGCGTATCAGTCCGTACCAACTATCCGAAATGTATCTGTCCCAGTCGTCGTGGCTGGCACGGATAATGTATTCCAGTTCAAAGCCTTCGTCCCGGGTAAATCGAGCCAGTTCCGCTTCTGTGTAGGTAGCCGTCTGTTTTTGGGCGTATTCCGGATCTACCTGATTGCTGAGCCAGTATGTTTCGCCGATACCAAGTCGTCCATTCTGATGAACGGCTCGCTTCATTGCCTGAATCGTCTGCCGATAACCGCCGAAAACAAACGTTGCCCCAATGCACGTTGCGGCATCGAAAGCCCCCTCTTCAAATACATAGTCAGCCGCAGGGGCGCAAACGATTTCGATTCGGTCCGACAACCCTTTAACGGTCAGCTTTTTCCGGGCCCGGTCGCAGAAATCCTCGGATATATCTATGCCAATACCGGTGATACCAAATTCTTCAGCCCATAGAGCGAGGGGCTCGGCACAACCACATCCAAAGTCGATAACCCGTTTGCCTTTTTTCAATTCGAGTAGTTTGCCCAGTTTGATGATTTTTTCAGGCGAGGAAGGGTTTAGTATCTCCATATAGCGGTGCGAAATGCTCATGATGTCGAAAAATTCCATGATTCGAGCCTCCTCCGATAAAGGTTTGCTCCATTATAAACATCCTAGACTGCTGCTTGAAAAGAAGCAAGTAGTTCCGGACATAAGGTGGCAGGCGTTGTAAATCCCGGCGATGGGTAAGGTGGTGGAGATAGGGGGATTCGAACATCTGGAGGTGCTGGGGGAAAAAGCGGGAGATGTCGTAAATCCCGGAGGAGGTGTGGTTTGGTGGAGATAGGGGGATTCGAACCCCCGACCTCTGCCATGCGAAGGCAGCGCTCTCCCGATTGAGCTATATCCCCACCCGTAGCTGAGATTATAGCACATTTTGTTTTGTCCCCCCACCCCCGATTTTATCTATTCCCGCCCGCCGCCCTTTAAGGTTAAGAGGGGCGTAGCCCCTCTTAAACACCCCCGAATCTTACTGTCATTGCGAGGAGCGTAGCAACGAAGCAATCCCCACCCCAGGCCTTTTGTCCACCCAATACCCCCGCCTGCGCTAAAGCTACGGCGGGCAAGCCGCCCTAAAGAGGTGTCACCTCTATAGACTTCTCTGCCCAAACTATCTATAATTCTCTCGTATGTTCACCATAAGACCGGCCGTAGCCACAGACCTAGGCGCCATCACGGATATCTATAACCAGGCCATACTGAATACTGTGGCCACCTTTGACACCAGTCCCAAAACAGCCGAGGAACAAAAGGGCTGGTTCGATAGCCACGGCCCGTATCCTTTACTGGTGGCTTTGCAGGACGGCGTTATCGTGGGCTGGGCGTCGCTCAGCGCGTGGTCGGACCGCTGCGCCTACTCGAAAACAGCGGAGATTTCGTGCTATGTCAGAGAAGACTCCCGAGGCAGGGGCATCGGCGAGAAACTCTCGGTGGCCATCGTCCGTGCCGGACGGGAAGCCGGGCTGCATACGCTCATTGCCCGTATTGCCGAAGGTAACGCCGTCAGCGTGCATATCGCCGAATCGCTGGGCTTCGAGCACGCTGGCGTCATGAAAGAAGTCGGCCATAAGTTCGGCAGGTGGCTCGACGTTTACATCATGCAGAAGATCTACGACCGTCCCGGGTCTTAGCCACGAAACACCATTTGCCTCTTTCCTTGTCAGCTATTGGGATTGTTGTTATACTAACACTTGCCATGAAATACGAGACCGTCATCGGGCTGGAGGTGCACGCCCAGCTGCTGACCAAGAGCAAGATGTTCTGCCGCTGCAGCACCGGCTACACCGGCGCCCCGCCCAACACCCACGTCTGCCCGGTGTGCCTGGGCATGCCCGGCGTGCTGCCCACCATCAACCAGCAGGCGGTGGAGTTCACCGTGATGACGGCGCTGGCTTTACATTGCACTATCTCCGAATACACCAAGTTCGACCGCAAGAACTACCCCTACCCCGACCTGATGAAGGGCTACCAGATTTCCCAGTACGACGCCCCCTTCGGCCTCAAGGGCTGGCTGGTCATCGACGTCGACGGCGAGGAGAAAAAGGCGGGTATCACCCGCGTCCACCTCGAGGAGGACGTGGCCAAGCTGCTGCACCGCCACGAGCCGGGTGAGGAAGCCTACAGCCTGGTGGACGTCAACCGCTCCGGCGCGCCGCTGATGGAGATTGTCGGCGAGCCCGACCTGTGCTCCCCGGAGGAGGCCCGCCAGTACCTGATAAAGCTGCGCAGCATACTGCGCTACCTGGGCGTTTCCACGGGCAACATGGAGGAAGGCAGCTTCCGCTGCGACGCCAACATCAGCATCCGCCCCGAGAACAGCCCGGAGACCCTGGCCAAGGTCGAGGTCAAGAACATGAACAGCTTCAAGGCGGTCTACCGCGCCCTGAGCTACGAAGAGAAGAGACAGCGCAAGGTGGCCGCGGAGGGCGGCAAGCTCGTCCAGGAAACGCGGGGCTGGGTGGAGGACCGGGGGGTCACCGTCTCCCAGCGCTCCAAGGAATACGCCCACGATTACCGCTATTTCCCCGAGCCCGACCTGGCGCCGCTGGTGCTGGACAAGAGCTGGGTGGAAGAAGTGAAGGCCAAGCTGCCCGAGCTGCCCGAAGAAAGGCGCGACCGCTTCGTCGCCGACTACGGGCTTTCCCCCTACGACGCCCGGCTGCTCACCGCCTCGCGGGAGATGGCCGACTACTTCGAGGCGTGCCTCAAGACGGATGACAAGGTCACGCCCAAGGAGATGGGCAACTGGCTTTTGGGCGAGGTGAGCCGTATAATAAACGAGAGCGTTATCGATATCAGCGAGTTCGGCGGGAAGGTCAGCCCGGAAGTGCTGGCGCGACTGGCCGTTTTAAGCTCGGAAGAGAAAGTAAGCACGGCCACGGCCAAGTCGGTGCTGGCGCAGATGTACGAAAGCGGCCGGGGCGCCGATGACATCATCAAGGCGCAGGGCCTGAGCCAGATAAGCGACGCCGGCGCCATCGAAACGGAGATTGAGCGCGCCATCAGTGAAAACGCTTCGGCCGTCGCCGACTATAAAGCGGGCAAGAAGCAATCGCTCAAGTTCCTGGTGGGTCAGGTGATGAGAGCCACCAAGGGGCGCGCCAACCCCGCCGTGGTCAACCAGCTGATGGAGAAGAAGTTAGAGGAAGGATAAGTATGGAGACTTATTTTAATATAGCCCAGATTATACTGTCCGTCGCCCTGATAACGGCCATCCTGCTCCAGGTGAAGGGCGGGGGACTGGGAGGCATTTTCGGCCAGGCCGACACCGTCTACCGGACGAAACGGGGTCTGGAGAAGACGCTCTTTCAGCTCACTATCGTTCTGGTAGTCCTTTTCGTGATTTTGGCCATAATAGCCCTCAAGGTAGTCGACTAGCCGCCGGGCTTGGCATCTCGCTGGCCCCGAACCTGCGCCGGCCGTTGAAGCGCCGGCCCTCTCTGAAATTCGCGATGGAGAGAAGGAATGAATCTTAAGGTATGGTTTGCCGAGACCCGGCCGCAGTTTTTATTGCTTTCCGTGGTGCTGGCTTTTCTGGGCGCGGCTATCGCCTGGTACGACAGCCTGGGCACCACCCGCTTCAGCTTCCACTGGGGCCACGCTTTGCTGGCGGCCCTGGGGCTTTTGCTCTGCCATATCAGCGTCAACGTGCTCAACGACTACTTCGACTATAAGAGCGGCATCGACATCAGGACGCAGCGCACCCCCTTCAGCGGGGGCAGCGGCGTGCTGCCCGCCGCCCTGCTCAAGCCGCGGCAGGTCTTGTGGCTGGGCCTGGGCTCGCTGATACTGGCCGTGCCCATCGGCGTCTATTTCGTGCTGACCGCCGGCTGGGCTTTGCTGCCGCTGCTGGTGGTGGCCGCGCTCTGCACCGTGCTCTATACCCCTCTCTTTACCCGCATGGGCTGGCCGGAGTGGGCGCCGGGTGTCGGCTTGGGCGCGCTGCCCGTGCTGGGGGCTTACTTCATCCAGAGCGGCTTCTACACCGCCCCCGCCGTTATCGCCGCCATACCCTCGGGTATCCTGGTGCACAACCTGCTGCTCATCAACGAGTTTCCCGATATTCCCGCCGACAGAGAGGCGGGGCGAAGAACGCTGCCCATCGCCATCGGTAAGAAGGGCGCCTGGCTGGTCTATTCCCTGATGACCGCGGCCACCTATCTCTGGATAATCGCCTGGGTCATCGCGGGCGCCATGCCCGTTTTTACCTTAATCGCCCTGCTCACCATCCCGCTGGCCGTGAAGGCCATCGCCGGCGGGCGGCACTACGACGACATGTCCAAACTGGTGCCGGCGCTGGCGGCTAACATCATGGTCGTCCTGCTCACCCAGCTGCTACTGGGCGTCGGCTACATCCTGGCCGGGGTCTTTTAGAGATAGGGGGTTAACCGTGCCGAAGAAACCCCTGCAGGCCATATTCACCGCCCTGCCACCGCGCTACGACCTGATTAACTCTATCATCACCTGGGGCCTCGACAAGCGCTGGCGCCGCCTGGCGGCGCAGGAGTGCCTGCGAACGAAACCGCGCCGTATCCTCGACCTTTGCTGCGGCACCGGCGACCTCACGCTGGAGCTGGCCCGCCGGGCGAGTAAGGGCGTCGAGATTAGCGGCCTCGACTTCAGCCGGCCCATGCTCGACAGGGCCGCCAGAAAAGCGGCCGCCGCCGGACGCGGCGACATCCGCTTTACCCACGGCGACGCCGCCGAGATGCCCTTCGCCGACGGCTCTTTCGACTGCGTATCTATCTCCTTCGCCTTCCGCAACCTGACCTACCGCAACCCGATGACGGCGCAATACCTGGCCGAGATAGGGCGGGTGCTGGCGGCGGGGGGGCGCTTCGTCGCCGTGGAGACCAGCCAGCCGAGTTCGCCTCCGATACGCTGGCTCTACCACCTCTACCTGCGCTGTTTCGCGGCCCCGGTGGGCTATTGTCTTTCCGGGAACAGAGGCGCCTTCCGTTACTTCGCGGAGTCGGCCAGCCGCTTTTTCACCCCGCAGGAGTTGACGGTAATGATGAAAGAGGCGGGGTTCGGCCGGGTAACTTTCCGGCCCCTTTTCCTGGGCGCCGCCGCGATCATGGTGGCTGAGAAATAGAGGTCGGTTGCTCTTTGCCCCGCCCCGCCCCTATAATACGGCCATGAGTCCCAACCGCGAACACCAGCTTGCCGAGTACCGGGCGCGCATCAACCGCGTCATCGACTACATCGAGGCCAATATCTCCCGCGAGCTGTCCCTCAAAGAACTGGCCGGCGTGGCCCACTTTTCTCCCTTCCACTTTCACCGTATCTTCAGCGCCATGGTGGGCGAGCCATTGAACGGCTTCATCCAGCGCATCCGCCTGGAAAAAGCGGCGATGAGGCTGGCCGCCGACCCCAAGAAGTCCGTCACCGAGGCCGCTTTCGAGGGCGGCTTTTCCAGCTCCTCGGCCTTCGCCCGCGCCTTCAAGGAGGGCTTCGGCATGAGCGCCAGCCAGTGGCGGCGCAAGGTAGGCCAAGTGGAGAGCAAGACGGGTCAAGCGGCGAGCAAGCCGAGGCAAGACTTCGAGGTGGCACCCTTCTATACTCAAAATATCAACAAAATGGAATGGAGGGTGACCATGAAGGAATCGAATCTGAAAGCCGATGTCGAAGTCAAGGAAATGCCCGAGATGCATGTTGCCTACGTGCGGCACATCGGCCCCTACAAGGGCGGCGTGGAGCTTTTCGCCAACCTCTTCAACAAGCTGATGAGCTGGGCGGGTCCTAGGGGTTTGCTGAGCTCACCGGAGGTGAAGGTGCTCACCATCTACCACGACAACCCGGAGATTACCGACCAGAGCCGCCTGCGCACGGACGCCTGTATCACCGTGCCCGCCGACACCAAGGTCGACGGGGAAATCGGTAAGGCCACCTTGGCGGCGGGCAAGTACGCCATCGCCCACTTCGAGATTAGCGCCGACCAGTATCAGGACGCCTGGAACGCCGTCTACGGCGGCTGGCTGCCCGGCAGCGGCTACCAGCCTACCGACGGCCCGGTCTACGAGCACTATCTCAACCAGCCACAGCCCGGGGGGAAGCACATGGTGAATATCTGTGTGCCGGTGAAGCCTTTATAAAGTCTAGAGCCGGTTCTCGATACAGTATTCCCGCAGCGTGTTCAGGGCGGCGAAGAACTCCCGCATCATGGTGCTCACCGGGTACATGCCCTTTTCGGTGACCTCGATTAGCCCGTTTTCTTTCACCAGCCCGAAGAGGCTGAAAAAGCCCAGCTCCAGCCGCAGCTTGCGGTGGATATCGGCCTTAAAGCGGCGCTCGAAAGCGGCGTTGTCCAGCTTCATGCCGAAGAGCTTGGTGAGCAGGTAATACCTCAGGTGCTCGCGCTCGGTGAGCCGCCGCCAGCCGATGACGGGCAGCTTGTCCCGGTTGACCAGCGCCCCGTAACTGTCGAGGGCGAAAGAGTTGACGTAGAAATTACCCTTGACGATGCTCACCGAGCCGGCGCCGATGCCGATGTAGTCGTCGTCGGTGACGATGTACTCGTCAATCATGCGCTCCCCCCGCGAGAAGCACCAGGCGGTGGAGGCCCGGTAGCCGCCGTGGTAAAGCTCGCGGACGATGACGTCGTAGAAGGCCTTTTCCCGCGCCGTGTCGATGCGGTTGAACTTGCGCTCCATGGCGTCTTTCTTGTGCGGTGAGGGCATCAGCGGGTAAAAAGTAGCCTGGTCGATTCCCATCTCCTTGAAGAGGGCTACGTCGGCCTCGAACTGCTCCAGGGACTGGCCGGGAAAGTTGAAGACGAAGTCCACGTTCAGGGTGTCGAACTGGCCCTCGGCCATTAACAGCCGCTCCTTGACGTCGTCGGGGGCCGGGCGGCCCATGCCCTTGAGCACGGCCCTGTCGAAGCTCTGCACCCCGATGGAGAGGCGGTTGACGCCGGCTTTTTTCAGCGCGGCTACCGTCTGCGGGGTAAGCTCCAGCGGCGTCGTCTCCAGCGATATCTGTTTTACCTCGAACTTGCTTTTCAGGTAGTCGATAAAGCCGGCCAGCTCGTCCATGAGTATGGTGGGCGTGCCGCCGCCGAAATAGAAGTCGGAGAAGCGAAAACCGCGCTCGATGTAGAGGTCGAGCTCGTGCTTCAGCTCCCGGAAATACTGCCGGGCCTTGCCCTCGTCGAATAAATAGCGGTTGAAGCAGCAGAAAGGGCAAAGGCTGCGGCAGAAGGGGATGTGGACGTAGAGCGAGGCGTCGTTGTCCACCCCCAGCCCGGCGCTGGTGAGCACGTTTTCGTCGATTTCGGCGCCTAGCTTGAGGAACTTGCGCCCCTCGCGGCGGGTGACCCAGCCGGCCAGGTCGGCCAGCGTCTTTACCGGAATCATTATTTCAGGACTACCGCCGTGCCGTAGGCCAGGATTTCCGAGGCGTTTTGCATAATCATCGAGGTGGTGAAGCGCATGCTGACGATGGCGTTGGCGCCCAGCGCCTCGGCCTCGTCGGTCATGCGCTTGATGGATTCCTCGCGGGCTTCGGCCATCATCTTGGTGTATTCTTTTATCTCGCCGCCGACCATGCCGCGCAGCCCGGCCATGATGTCTTTGCCGATGTGGCGGGCGCGGATGGTGTTGCCCTTGACCATGCCTATGGTTTTGGCGATTGTCTTGTCTTCAATCGTTGCCGATGTGCTGATAATCACTTTTCAACCTCCTTGAACTCGTCGTTTTTAGCCTTCTTGATGCGGTCCCTGATGACGATGCCGATGAGCAATAATAACCCGGCACCGATGGCGCCGACGGCGATGCGGACGAGCAAAGGTATGTCCGCCGCCATGAAAAAGCCCTTAACCGCCCAGCCTATCAAGGCCAGCACGCCGACGCCGATGAGGATAAAGGCTATTTTTTGTCCCATAATGTGCCTCCGGATTTATCGTTTACGCTTGCAAACCGTACCCTGGGGTTTATCTTCCAGGATAAAACCTTTCCTGTCCAGGAAAAGCCTGACCTCGTCGGCCAGCGGCCACTTTTTGTCTTTGCGGAACTGCTGGCGCAGCTCCATCAGCTTAGCTATGCTTAGCTCTTTAGTGTCGATCTGCCAGCTCTTGGCTTCCGTCGCCGTAATCTCGATGGCGGTATTGACGTCCACCTCCGTCTCGACCAGCTTCAATCCCAGTATCTCCGCCAGCTCTTTGAGGGTGGCGCGCGCCCCGGCGTCGTCGGTCTTGTTTATCTCCCGCGCCAAATCGAAGAGCGCCGCCAGCGCCTGGGCGGTGTTGAAATCGTCGTCCATGGCCTCGATAAAGCGCTGCTTGTAGGCCGCGGTATCCACCCCGCCTTTTCCCTTCCCCTTGCCTTGGGCGGCCTGGGTCAATCGCTCCACCGCCTTTTCCGCCGCCTCGAAGCCTTCCTCGGAGTACTTCAGGGGGCTGCGGTAGTGGGAGCTTAAGATGAAGACGCGGATGGCGTCGGCGCTGTGCTTGGCCAGAGCTTCTTTGATGGTGACCAGGTTGCCCAGCGACTTGCTCATCTTGTCCTCGCCGAACTGGAGCAGCCCGTTGTGCAGCCAGTACTTGGCAAAGGGCTTTTTGCCGGTAAAGCTCTCCGACTGGGCGATTTCGTTTTCGTGGTGGGGGAAAATCAGGTCCTGCCCGCCCCCGTGAATATCTATCTGCTCGCCCAGGTATTTCAGGGACATGGCGCTGCACTCGATGTGCCAGCCCGGCCGGCCCTGGCCCCAGGGCGATTCCCAGAAAGGCTCGCCCGGCTTGGAGGCCTTCCAGAGGGCGAAGTCCATGGGGTCTTCTTTTTCGCCGGCGCCGAGGCCGCACTCGGCGGACATCATGTCGTCCAGACTGCGGTGGGAGAGCTTGCCGTAGTCGGGGTCTTTCCTCACCCGGAAATAGACGCTGCCCCCGGCGGGGTAGGCGAAGCCCTTGTCGATTAAGCCCTGGATGACCTCGATGATTTTGTCTATCTCGCCGGTGGCGTAGGGATAGACGTCGGCGGGGGCCACGTTGAGGTTATCCATGTCCTCGAAGTAGCTGTCGGCGTATTTTTTGGAAAGTGCTTCGGTGCTGACGCCGCGCTGGTTGGCGCGGTCGATAATCTTGTCGTCGATGTCGGTCACGTTCTGGACGTACTTTACCTTAAAGCCGCGGAACCTGAGGTAGCGCCTTATCACGTCGAAGATGACGTAGCTCATGGCGTGGCCGATGTGGGCGTCGTCGTAGGGAGTGACGCCGCAGACGTAAATCTTGACCTCGTCGCCGTAGGGCTGGAACTCCTCCTTCTTCGCGGAGAGGGTGTTGTATATCTTCATGTCTCTTTTCTTTCTAGGCGCTTCAGTTTTTTCTCCAGCTCGGCCACCTTGTCTTCCAGCATCTGCAACCGCTCGCCCACGGGGTCGGGCAGCCTTTCCACGGTGTCGGTGTCGGGGTTTCTCACCGCCACCACCCGTCCCGGCACGCCGACCACGGTGGCGTTGGCCGGCACCGAGCTGACCACCACCGAGCCGGCGCCGACCTTGGTGTTGTCGCCGATGGTGATGTCGCCGATGAGCTGGGCGCCCACCCCCACCACCACGTTGTCGCCCAGGGTGGGGTGGCGCTTGGCGCGCAGGTGGCTGGTGCCGCCCAGGGTCACGCCCTGGTACAGCGTCACGTTGTCGCCGATAACCGTCGTCTCGCCGATGACCACGCCCATGCCGTGGTCGATAAAAAAGCCCTCGCCGATGGTGGCGCCGGGGTGGATTTCGATGCCGGTCAGAAAGCGGCTGACGTGGGAGATGAAGCGGGGCAGGAAGGGGATGTGCCACTTAAACAGGGTATGGGCGACGCGGTGGTACTGGCGGGCGTGGAAGCCGGGGTAGGCCAGCAACACCTCCAGGGTGTTGACCGCCGCCGGGTCGTGCTCGAAGACGGACTTGATGTCGTTTCTCAGGCTGCGGCAATATCCCATAAATCTAATCTCCCGAAATCAGGGCCACGGCGCGGGCCTCGATGCGGCGTCCCTTGCCGATGCAGCCCGTTTCGTTGCTGGTGCTCGCCTTGACGCTGACCCTGGCTATGTCCATAGCCAGCGCCCGGCTCAAATTCTCTCTCATCTTTGCGATGTATTCCGCCAGCTTCGGCTCCTGGGCGATGACGGTAACGTCCACGTTGGCCACCCGCCACCCCTTTTCCGCCAGCTTTTGCCCCGTTGCCTTTAACAGCTCCAGGCTGGATACGTCTTTATACTGCGCCTCGCCGGGCGGAAAGTGAGTGCCGATGTCGCCCAGGGCGGCGGCGCCGAGCAAAGCGTCGATAATGGCGTGGGTGGCCGCGTCGGCGTCGCTCCAGCCGTCGAGCCCCTTGCGGAAGGGTATCTCAACGCCCCCCAGAATTAGCTTACGCTCTTTGACCAGGGGGTGGACGTCGTAGCCGAACCCGATGCGCATATTATCCATGCTTTAGTATCGCCTCCGCGGCGAGCAGGTCGCCGGAATTGGTTATCTTTATATTATCATAAGAGCCCGTGTAGAGTTTAACCTTATAGCCGGCCCGTTCCGCCAGGGCGGCGTCGTCGGTGGCCTCTTCAGCCGCCTTTTTATAGGCCTCGGCGATTATATCGTAGCGAAAGACCTGTGGCGTCTGCACCGCCCACAGATTTTGACGTGGCGGCGTCTCACGCACGATGCTGTCGTCGCCGGCGACCTTGATGGTGTCGGTGACGGGCACGGCGGCCGCGGCGGCCCCCGTTTCTTGAGCCGCTTTCAGTCCCTCTTCGATTAATTCGTTAGTTACCAGCGGGCGGGCGCCGTCGTGGATGACCACCCACTGGCTGCCTTCGACCTTTTTCAGCCCCGCCGCCACCGAGTCCTGCCGCCTTTTCCCCCCCAGGCAAACTTCAACCGGGGTCGCTAATCCGGCCACTAACTTTTGGCAGGCATCAAGGCTTTTCCGGTTGACCACCAGCACGATGTTATCGATTGATTTACAGCTGTCGAACGTGTTTAGAACGTGCGCTATCACGGGCTTGCCCGCTAATGGAGCCAGCACCTTGTCGACGCCGTTCATGCGCTTACTCTCTCCGGCGGCGACGATAATGGCGGAGACTTTGGACTGATCATTCATAATGCTACTTCATTGATTTTTAGACTTCAATATCTAGATTTGTTGAATTGCCCGTTGTCTTCGTGAAAATACCATCCTTCAAGCAGCCCTAGATTCTGTCCCATGATGTTGATACAAAATTTCTTTACTATCCAAACTCCTTGCCCCAGATATTCTGCTGACCAAGATGCTTCCTTGCATTGGGGGTATTTTGCAGAGATTGCAGGACTATATGCTTGAGCAACGGTTATAACTTGGTCAGCTGTATACCTTGGTATGTCAGTTTGCTCTGTTGGTTCTCGTTCTCCACAACCTATGGCAAAAACTAAGCTCATAGTAAGAAAGGAGATTAGAATTATGGGCCAACGCGAGCCTTTCATTTATTCTACTCTTACCTTTTACCTCCACCAACTCTAATCCCAATCGCCTCTCCGGTTATCAGTGGGCGGGTGTTGTCTTATATGCCTTCCCACTTCAAAAAAGCTATCAGACCCCCAGTATCAGGGCGGTTACCAGCGCGCCGACGACGGCGCCGATAAGTGCCGCCATAATCAAGATGAGTATCAGGTTGCGGTTCCTTTTCGGTGAGGGGGCCGCCTCTTTTTCGGCTGTTTCCGCCTCTGCTTTCCTCTCTACTCTGGCGTAAAGCGTAATGGTAGAGTATTCCAGGAAGTTATATCTAACGGACATTACCGAGGCGAGGGTGGCCACCAGCAGCAACACGATAGAGAGCCACCACGAAGCCGTGGCCACGTCCGTTTGGGCGCTGATTAAGAAGATAGAAAACAGAAATAGCGCTGCGCCGCCGAGGAAGCATAGAGGATGAGCCAGCACCCGGACCAGCGCGTTGCTGCGTCTCCGGATAATAGCCTCTATCTCCGACAGGATGGCGCGGTTGTCTTCGCTGTCTTCGGCGCAATACATGGTGGCCCGCGCTTTGTCGAATTCCAGCCTGATATCGGGGTCGGAGCACTCTATGGTCATACTCTGTAATCGCTTGGTTTCCAGATCTTCGAGCTCGTCGCTATCTTCCAGCTCGTAGTCTTCGGTGATAATCCTAATCTTTGTCGCCTTTTCCTTTAGTATGGCGCGGATTTGTTTCAGGTCGTCCAGGTACAGTTTCGCCGGTGGGAGCCATTTTTTAATCGGTTTGTTTTGTTTCAGCATGAGCTTCCTCCGTACGATGGGTTTGGAGTTAAAGCGCTTTGGTTTTTCTCACCAGCCCCAGCCTTATCGCCTCTTTGAGCGTGGCCGCCGTCACCAGCTCAATGCCCTTAGGGGCTTTGATGTGGGCGCTGGTCCTGGGTACCAGGCAACGCTTAAAGCCGAGGCGGGCGGCTTCGGCGACTCTTCTTTCCAGCTGCGAGACGGCTCTCAATTCGCCGCTCAAGCCCACCTCGCCCGCCGCCACCGTTTCGGGGCTGACGGCCAAATCGCGGGCGCTGGAAGCAATGGCCAGGGCGATGCCCAGGTCCGCCGCCGGCTCGCCCACTTTAAGCCCGCCGGCCACGTTGACGATAATGTCCTGGTTACCCAGCTTGAGGCCCACCCGCTTGGTGAGCACCGCCGTGATTAAGAGCAATCGGTTGAAATCGACGCCGTTGGCGGTGCGGCGGGGCAGCCCGAAAGAGGTCGGCGTGGTCAATGCCTGAATCTCGACGAGCAGCGGGCGGCTGCCCTCCAGCGTGGGCACCACCGCCGAGCCGACGGCCTTCTCCAGTCGCTGGGCGAGGAAGGCCTTGGAGGGGTTGTCCACCTCCACCAGCCCTTCCTGTTTCATCTCGAAGACGCCCACCTCGTTGGTGGAGCCGAAGCGGTTCTTGACGCCGCGCAGTAATCTATAGGCGCTGAACTGTTCCCCCTCTAAATAAAGCACCACGTCCACCATGTGCTCCAGAACCCTGGGGCCGGCGATGGCGCCGTCCTTGGTGACGTGCCCGGCCACGAAGACGGGCACGGCGCCCGGTTTCGCCCAGTGCATCAGTTTCAGCGTGCATTCCCGTACCTGGCCGATGGAGCCTGCCGCCGCTTCCAGCTCGGGCAGGGCCACCGCCTGGATGGAGTCGATGATGACCAGCGACGGCTCCAACTGCTCTAAATGGCTCAGGATGGCGTTGAGGTCGGTCTCGGCCAGCAGGTATAGCCCCCGGCCGTTTACCCCCAGCCTCTCCGCCCGCAGCCTTATTTGCGACAGCGTCTCCTCGCCGGAGACGTAGGCCACCTTGCCGCCGCTCTGGGCCACCGCCGCCGAAAGCTGCAATAAGAGCGTCGACTTGCCGATGCCGGGCTCGCCGCCCATGAGCACCAGCGAGCCGGAGACCAGCCCCCCGCCCAGCACCCGGTTCAGTTCGGTCAGGGGCAGGGGCAGGCGGTCGGCGCTGTCCACGACCACGCCGGCCAGCTCGCGGGGCGGGTTGGACATATCGGCGATGGGGAGTGGGGCGGAGGCGGTGGAAACCGCCGTTTCCTCGAAGCTGTTCCACTCCTGGCAGTTGGGGCAGCGCCCCAGCCACTTCAGGCTCTCCTTGCCGCAGTTACGGCAAACGAAGATAGTCCTGCTGCCGGGTTTGGGTTTGACCATAGCTTGACTTTATCCCATTTCGGGTGTCAATGCAAGGGGAAAAAGGGTGCTTTGAACCAACGTCAGATTTGCCCACCCGATACCCACCCTACAGAGGTGTTACCTCTGTAAACTTCTCACCCATCCCTACCGGGGAAAAAGGAATAAAAAATCGCCCCCGCTGGTTAAGGCGGAGGCGATTGGTCTCAAAGATTCAGGCTCGTCAACCGAGCATGCCCAACAGAATACCGGCCACCACCGAGGTGGCGATAGCCCCGGCCATGTTGGGCCCCATGGCGTGCATCAGTAAGAAGTTCTTGGGGTTGGCCTTTTGCCCCATCTTCTGCACCACGCGCGCCGACATTGGTATCGCCGAAACGCCGGCGGCGCCTATCATCGGGTTTATCTTTTCCTTCAAGAAGAGGTTGACCAGCTTGGCCGTCCATATTCCCCCCGCCGTGCCGAAGGCGAAGGCGACCACGGCCAGGCCGATGATGGCCAGCGTCTGGCCGGTGAGGAATACCGAGGCCGGCATCAGCGCCCCTACCGTCAGGCCGAGCAGGAAGGTAAGCACGTCGGCGAAGATACCGCCGGCGGCCACGGCCAGCCGGTCGGTGACGCCGCTCACCTTAAGCAGGTTGCCGAACATAAACATGCCGATTAGCGGCACCGACTTGGGCACCAGCAACGCGGCCACGACGAAGATGATGATTGGGAAGAGTATCTCTTCCAGCTTGGATACCTGGCGCAGCTGCGGCTTCATGAAGATAGCCCGCTCTTTCTTGGTGGTCAGCGCCTTGATTATGGGCGGCTGTAAGATGGGTACCAGCGCCATGTAGGAATAGGCCACCAGCGTAATCGGCCCCAGAAGCTTGGGGGCGAGGGCGGCGGTGAGGAAAACGGTGGGCGGGCCGTCGGAGCCGCCGATGATACCCACGCAGGCCGCCTCGTTGGGCGAGAAAAGCCCGGAGGCATAGGCGATAATGAAGACTACAAAAACACCCAGCTGGGCGGTGGCCCCGAAAAGAAACGATACGGGGCGGGCGATGCTGGGCCTAAAGTCGGTCATGGCGCCCACGCCGAGGAAGATGAGCAAAGGTATCACCTCGGACTCGATGCCGTAGGTGTAGAGCACGTTGAGCAGGCCGATTTCACCGTTACCGATGGCGCGAATCAGCTCGCTTAAGCTGCCCACCTCGGCGGGAAAGCCCTCGGGGCTGTAAATCATCATGCCGCCGATGGGCAGGTTGACCATGAGGATACCGAAGCCGATGGGCACCAGTAAAATGGGCTCCATCTTCTTGGCGATGCCCAGGTAGATGAGGAGCCCGGCGATAAAGAACATTACTATGTTGCCCCAGGTTAAAGCCCCGAAGGCGGTTTCGTAGAGTCCGAACAACTACTTTTCCTTCTCCGGAGTCTTTTCGGGCGCGGCCTTGGTTTTCTGGATAATCAGGCCTACTATCCAGGCCACCAGGCAGATGATAACCAGGGCCAGGACGGTAACGCCAAAGCCACCCCCGGCAATCTCGGCTACTAGACTCCAGTCTGTCATATTATTCTTTCCTTAAATTTTTCTAACGCTTACGATTCGATGACGGCGACCAGGTCGCCGGCTTCGACCACCTGTCCTACGGCCAGCTCTATCTTGGCTACGGTACCGTTGACCGGGGCCAGGATGGGGTTTTCCATCTTCATTGACTCTAGCATACAGATTATATCACCCTCCGCCACCTTGTCCCCCGCTTTTACATTAACGCTGGTTATCTTACCCGTTATCGGGATTTCCACTTTCTCCTCTGCCAATTCTTGTCTCCTTTCTAGTTCCCTTTCCTTTTTCCTTTTATACGAACGAAAAGGGCGGGGGTGGTAGCCGCAGGGTTTCCCGCCCTTTAGGGTCAAAGGCTTTAGCTTGTGATTGTTTAGGCTTTATCATCTCCGGCCAGTGCTTCTACAGCGGCGGGATGAACTACAATCTCGCCGTTCTCCAGGTCGACGATGGCCGTATCCTCGGCGCGGAAGGTGCCGCGGAGCAGGCTCTCCGAGAGCTTGTCCTCGACCATGTCCTGGATAACCCGGCGCAGGGGTCGGGCGCCGAAGACCTCGTCGTAGCCCTTTTCGCCGAGGAAGTCCTTGGCGGCGTCGGTCACCTCCAGCTTGATGCCCTTCTCGGCGAGCTGCTTGGAGACCTGGGCCAGCATCAGGTCGACAATCTTCCTGATGTCCTCCTTGGTCAGCGAATGGAAAACGACCACGCCGTCGATGCGGTTTAAGAACTCGGGGCGGAATCCGCTGGTGGGTTTCTTCAGCTCCTCGAGGAGCTTTTCCTTCATCTTTTCGTAGTCCATCTGCTGGCTCTTGGCGGCGTCGCTGCGCTGGGCGAAGCCGATGGCACCGCCCTTCTTGATGAGGTCGGCGCCGATGTTGCTGGTCATGACGATGATGCTGTTGCGGAAGTCCACCCGCCGGCCCTTGGAGTCGGTGAGGTGGCCGTCGTCGAATATCTGCAAAAGGATATTAAAGACGTCGGGGTGGGCCTTTTCAATCTCGTCTAAAAGGATACAACAGTATGACTTGCGCCGCACCGCTTCGGTGAGCTGGCCGCCCTCTTCGAAGCCGACATAGCCGGGGGGCGCGCCCACTAGGCGCGATACGGTGTGCTTTTCCATGAACTCGGACATATCGAGCCGGATCAGCGAGTCCTCGCTGCCGAACATGAACTCGGCTAAAGCTCTCACCAGCTCGGTCTTGCCCACGCCGGTGGGGCCCAGGAAAATAAAGTTGCCGATGGGGTGGCGGGGGTCTTTGATGCCCGCCCGCGCCCTGCGCACCGCCTTGGCGATGATGTTGATGGCCTCGTCCTGGCCCACGATGCGCTTGTGCAGCACCTCTTCCATCTTGAGCAGGCGGCTGGTCTCGTCCGAGGCCAGCTGCACCACGGGGATGCCCGTCCACATGCTGACCACCTCGGCGATATCCTCTTCGCCGACGATGGGGTTATCGTCGCCCTGCTCCGCCTGCCATTCCTCTTCCATCTTCTTTATCTTCTCTTCAATCTGGAGCTCGCGCTGGCGCAGCTCGGCGGCGTATTCGTACTGCTGGGTGGCCAGGGCCGCTTCCTTGTCCTTGCGCACGCTGTCCTCGGCGCGGCGCGCTTCCTTTAAGGTGATGGGAATGGTGCGGTGCTTGATGCGCACCCGCGAGGCCGCCTCGTCGATGAGGTCGATGGCCTTGTCGGGCAGGAAGCGGTCGGGGATATAGCGGGAGGAAAAGGTGGCGGCGGCGGAAAGCGCCTCGTCGCTGATGACCAGCTGGTGGTGCTCTTCGTAGCGCTCCTTAACGCCTTTTAAGATTTCCAGGGTCTCGTCCACGGAGGGCTCTTCCACCAAAACGGGCTGGAAGCGCCTTTCCAGGGCGGCGTCCCTTTCGATGTATTTTCGGTAGTCGTCCAGGGTGGTGGCGCCGATACACTGCAGCTCGCCGCGCGACAGCGACGGCTTTAAGATATTGGCGGCGTCAACGGCGCCTTCGGCAGCGCCGGCGCCCACCATGGTATGGAACTCGTCGATAAAGAGCACGCAGTTACCCGCCGTCTTTATCTCGTCGATGACTTTCTTTAAGCGTTCCTCGAACTCGCCGCGGTACTTGGTGCCGGCCACCACCGCGCCCATGTCCAGCGTGATGATGCGCTTTCTCTCCAGCGTTTCGGGGACGTCGCCGGAGATAATGCGGTGCGCCAGCCCTTCGACGATGGCGGTCTTGCCCACGCCGGGCTCGCCGATGAGGGCGGGATTGTTCTTGGTGCGGCGGCTCAGTATCTGGACGACCCGCTCGATTTCCTTGTTGCGCCCGATTACGGGGTCGAGCTTGCCCGCCGTAGCGGCGGCGGTGAGGTCGATGCCGAGCTGGTCCAGCGCCGGGGTGCGGCTGGTGGAGCGCGCCGGGCGGGCCCGGGCCACGCCCTCGCCGAGGACGCGGTTGGTCTCGCTGCGCGCCCGTTCCAGGTTGATGCCGAAGCTGTCCAGAACGTCGGCGGCGACACCGCGGCCTTCGCTGGCTTCGCCCTCTCCTTCGCGCAACAGGCCGAGGAGGAGGTGCTCGGTGCCGATATAGTTATGGCCGAGGTGACGGGCTTCGTCGATGGCCAGTTCGATGACTCTTTTGGCTCGGGGGGTAAGTCCGATTTCGCCGGTGGTGGGTTTTTCGCCGCGCCCGATGATGAACTCCACCGCCGAGCGGGCTTTGGTCAGGCTCACGCCGAGGTTGGCCAGAACCTTGGCGCCGACACCTTCCTCTTCCCTTACCAGGCCGAGGAGAATGTGTTCGGTGCCGATGTAGTTGTGGTTGAAATGTTTGGCTTCTTCTTGAGCCAGGGTGAGAACCCTTCGGGCCCTCTCTGAGAATTTCTCAAATCGGCTCGCCATTTTCTGAAAGCTCGCTCCTATTTTAGTACCTGAACTTCATTATAAGGCAAGCAGTACTATAAGGTCAAAAGCCTCCTGGCAGTGGCATATTTTCCACAAAGGGTCACCCCCTCAGTATCGTCTGCGCTGGGGCGTTTCACTTCCGTGTTCGGGAAGGGAACGGGTGGTACCACCCCGCTCTAACCACCAGAAGGCAAACTATATTCTACCATATCTGAGAAATTTTGCAACCGAAAGGGGGCAGTACTTTTGTCATATACATAGATTCCCCCAACTATCCCCAATGTTATTTAACTGTTTTTACCCACCGGTACTTTTTTGACTTTTTTGGGGGGGATTTGGGGGGAAATCCCCCTTAGTCCCCCTTTTTCAAAGGGGGAAGACCGGGCCTCTCCCTTTAGCAAAGGGAGATTGAGAGGGATTTTTGTTCCCTGGGGGACTAATTAAGCCCCCCTATTGACAAGGGATAGATATTGAGTAGAATTCGAGGTAATGAAATACAGTTGAGGAGGTTAAGCTAATGCAAGAAAATAAACAAGCTGGTCAGATAATTGATATGCTTAAGGCTGGGGATTTTTATGCGGAGTGTCCTGATTGTGGAGATAGCGTTATGCTTCGAGACGCGCATCTTTTCTACTTAGACGATTTCAACGAGAAAGCCAGTGAAACATATGAACAATACCAGTTAGAGCTAAAAGAAATGCGGGCTGAACTCAAGCGGCGTAAAGCGAACATTACTGCCAAGTCTCTAATCGGTGCGAAAGCGGTTAATATTGGTTTCATTCTAGAAAGAATAGCACCATCTCTCGAAGACTTTCCCTTCTGTTGTAACGACTGTCGTTCCTTGTTCGAGCCTGTAGATTACGTGGTCTTTGAGGGTCTTGCAGATGCCGGAGTAGTCAAAAAGATGTTATGGGTTGAGATTAAAACTGGAAGTGCTAGGCTTTCCCAACGTGAAAGGCAGATTAAACTCCTGGTTGAAGACAAAAAATTAGAATGGGATACGTATAAGGAGGAAAAAGGCGATGAGAAATGACATTTTGGGGTTCTTCCAAATTGAGAGACAGATATTTGGAGTGTGTCCAAAATGTGGTAGTTTCTTTCGACTCAGCGAATGTAAGATTCATCTAAAGGAGAAAAGGGTTCTTGATTGGTTAGACACACTGTTAAGAAAGTATGATATTGTTGAAAGAGCGGAAGAAAAGCTACTGAAGGAGGAGGGGGTACTCAGAGAAAAAGCTCGAGAAAAAGGGCGAAAACAAGCGCTGGAAGTAGCTAGAAAAATAGATGCAATTTTTACTCCGAGAGGGCTTAACCCTGACGATGCAAAAGTCATATTCCATCCGATTGACTACGTTGTGTTTAATGGAATGAAGGACACTGGGACGATAAAGAATGTAGTCTTGCTTGATAGGGAGCGTATGGATACCTCATCCAGGCGATTACAAAGAAGTATCGAAAAAACGATTGAATCGGGTAATTATGAATGGCTGACAATGGTAATTGATGAGACGGGTTGCATTAAATGTAAATAGTAATAGCATGACCAAAACAAAAAGAGACACCTTTTTAAAGGTGCCCCTCTTTAATAATTCGGTAAATCCCGCGCTCTAATCGCGCCCTAAAAGCATGGCCAGGCCGTAGAGGATAAAGCCGCCGCCCAGGCCGATAAACAGCCCCGCCACCATATAGTCCAGAATCCAGCCTATACCCATGCCGATAAAAAGCCCCCCGGGGATGAAAAACCCGCCGGCGGTCTTCCATTTACTCTTCTTCTCTGCTTCAGCCATTTTGCCTCCACTTAACCTTATTAGAGATTGTTTAGTTAAGTATAACACATCGATATCGGCTGAAAAATAAAAAGAGGCGCTTTTGTGGCGCCTCTCCTTATAATATTACGGCTAATATCGAATCTGAAACAGGTCAAGCCCTCGACCATTAGTACGGCTAAGCTAAATACATTACTGCACTTACACCTGCCGCCTATCAAACAAGTAGTCTACTTGCGGTCTTACTCCTCAACCCGAAGGAAGAGGATGGGAGATCTAATCTTGGGGCGAGCTTCGCACTTAGATGCTTTCAGCGCTTATCCCAACCAGACGTAGCTACCCAGCGATGCTCCTGGCGGAACAGCTGGC
>JASFHK010000011.1:0-53000 GCA_050123275.1 Dehalococcoidia bacterium | reverse complement strand
ATCCTTTCAACTTCAGCTTTCATTACTTCGCAAAGCTGGGCAGAAACACCTTATTCAACGGAATTTTATTCTTATACTTAGTGTCAAGCTCATCATAGTGTTCAAGTATAATATCAACAAGTTCGTACCCATCAATTAGCCTGAGGTTGTGCTTAGCCTCTGCGAAACTGCGCACCTTTTCGTTGTAGCTGGATAGAGTAATAAACAAGCCGTATTCATTTTGATTCACTCGGGAATAAAGCTTTTCTACTGGTTCAAGCTTAATTGTTCCCTCTTCAGATTTCACCTGGCATTTAATAAGAGGAGGCTCAAAGCCAAATTCATCTTTGTGGGCAACTATATCAACGCTCGGATTGTTCTTTAAAGTCTGCCTAGCATGATAGCCCATTTTCTCCAATAGATTAACTACAAAAATTTCAAGAGCTTCCCCTTTGTAGTTTTTATAGAGCTGCTTCAATATAAAATCCTTCGTTTGTGTTTCAACATCTTCTGAAATTGTCGCTACTTCTTCCGCTTCTTCACCTACTATAGACTCTTCTGCTTTGGGTTTGCCCTCCAATGCAGCCAGAAATTCATCGGCATTATTCCTGACCTGGAATAACGATAGAGCAGAGCCAATCTCATACAATGCTTGTTGAGAAAAGCGTGTGCGTGGGAAAGCTGCTTTCCAAATGATATCTCTTTGGTTGGGGTATTCTTTTAAAATATCAGGCTGATATTTATATTCTGATTTTATTTCCCCGATATAAATATGTTTGCTAAGTTTCGAAGGGTATATTACCCAGTCTCCTATTTGCATCTCGTAAACAAAACGATAGAAAATACCCGCCGTATTTCTCAAAGCTCCCAGAGACATATCTGTGTATTTTTTCTGCAATACATTCTTATATTCTTCCCTATCTTTGTAATGATTCAGCTCTCCAACACGATGCCAGCCGATGGCAATAACCTTATTTTTGAGAAAAAGGCTATCTGCTTCCCCTTCGCTGCCTGCGTGTATGCCCCAAATAGTTTTTTCTGCCATGAATACTTCCTCCTTTGAGGAGACTAGCTTTCAAAATATGAAACTGAATAATCCAGACATAATTACTATTCTCGTTGGCTCAAACTTGCAAGAAAATCGTCAATTTTCTTGAGCAATTCTTCTTTAACCCTCTCAAAATTAATTAAGTCATCTTCACTAGGTGACCTGTTATGAGCAAAACAATTTCGCACTTTTTCAAGAAACTCCATATCAGCTTTAATACTACTGATGAAATCAAGATAATCTACTTTTATGATACCTCTAGTAATTATTGCGCTTCTAAATTCATTAAAATCATGAGCGACCTCTGCGATGGAGACTAGGTCTTCAAGCTTTATGCTTTTTAGTTCGCCCAATTTGTCGTATTGGTCAAACAATATATGGAAGAATTCATTTTCAAATCGCTTTATTAGGTAACTTTCTTTTTGTTCTCTATTAGCAAAAAGATTGCTTTTCCTCTCAAAGCGAGGTTTCACACTCGTTTCTTTTAGCAAATTATAATAGTCAGTGCCATAAGTATCTATGAAAATGAAAGTCATAGCCTCACGAAGTCTCATTTCTATTTTGAAAAGGTCGTTGTGAAGAGCATCTAATTTGGAGAAAAGGCCTAAATCCTCAAATTTAAAAACTGCATCAATTTCACTACTACTGAGTAAATTATCATTTATGCTTGCAATCAATATTTCTAGTTCAGGTAAATCTTCAAAGAGGATAATTTCAACTCCGACAATTACTCTGGTGTTGTTTAATAACTTCTCATATTTAATTTGTATAGCATCTTCTAAAGTTGCAGCACTATAATCATCAATATAAGAATCTTCATAGGACTGTTTGAGAACATTTAAAATTTCTGACTTGAAATCTTGCTTGGTATTAAAAATGATTTGATATGAGACAGTTGACATCCGATGCCTCTTACGTACCTAGAAGCAAGTTTTCGACCTCATTCTTGGCTTTCTTTACCTCTTCTTGAGCATCCTTCTGTAGCTGTTCTGCTTTCAACATTTTTGACTTAATTGTATCCGCCATCTGTTGTTGAACGTGCAACGGGGGAATCGGTATGGGAATTGACAGGTATTCACTCATTATCAGGTTCTTTATTCCTGTTGTTTGATTCTGTAAAAACTCCGTATAATTAAGGGCGTAAACCGCTTTTAAAAAGATGAATAAATATTGTGGTATGCACTCATCATTAATCCGTAGTAATTGAACAAAATTGCTAAAAGCATATCCCTCGCCCTCATTCTCGACCAATGCTACTCTACCAACAGGCTGTGTTGGACTACCGCCTGATTTCTCAATTAAAATATCCCCTTGCTTTAGCCTAATCTTCTGATATTTGTCTTTATTAATAAGCCGTTCCGCCACGTTCTCAAAATTCAGGTTATACTGATTAACAAAATCGGTATTCCTTAAAACCCTGCATAAGACATGGTCATCTGTTTTTTTCACCAAAACTGGGTCTTCGCCCCAATCTCCGGATATGTTTTGAGTTACAATATCAGAGAGTCTTCTAATTGGGTATGTAGAGCCTTCAATTGCACTTCTGATTGCTTCGGGCTTTGCTGTATAAGCCTGCGGATTAATCTTCCTCCCTTTTATATCATCACTCCATACAACAAAACAGCTCTTGTCATTAATTTCGGGCAAACTTATCCCCAAATGTTCAAGAACAAAGCCGTTTATGGACTCTAGTAGCTTCCTAGCTTCTTCGTCTTTTTGCTTCTTATGTTCATAAGCAGACTTCATAGTCTTGACAACATAGGTCTGTGTTGTATTATGAGGAATGGGAATTACAATCTTCTTAAGCTCTTCTGTGACAATTGCCGGATAATTTCCTCCGCCGCTTCGTTGACGCATTTGACTCAAGCATAACCTAGTCCGTAGAATATAGAAAAGATATTCTCGGTTTACATTCTTGCTTTTAATCTCTCTCAGAATGGCAAAGCCCGTGGAAGCAATAAAATTATCTTTGGCTTTATCTATAATTGATATTGCCCCTCTATCCGGTCTAGTTGTTGATATGATAATATCGTTTTCCTTCACCACCATTTTGGCTCGACTAGGAGCGTCTTCCAGACCGTAGTATATGATGTTCTTAATTTCACCTGTCGAAGTATCAATTTCCCCAATCTCGATATAAGGGAATTCCTTATCGTAAATGCTTTGTTGATTCCACGTTTCATTTGAAAAATTAGCTATGTCCCCCAGTCTCAGGTAATCAAGTCTCTTTAGCTTATCTTCAAGCTCAAGGAACTCTGGCAAATAGAACTCAGAGTCTAATCTACCTTCAATCCTATCGTCACAGACTGCAAAGCACTTCATTCTAACAGCCCTTATAGTCATTGGGATTCTCTAGGAACTTCTGATATTCAGCATGGATTGTATCTAGGTCATTAACTGGGTCTTTTCTACCAGTCGCATCATAGCCAATATGTTCGGCAATAGCCATATAGATTGTATAATTAGTTGGTTCTTCGCCTTCGGTTTTCTTTCTCAAGAACAAAAGTGAGCTTTTGACCCCTGCTCCAAAATGTGCAAAAGCAAAGCCAGGTAAAGAAATGATAGCCAGTATTTGGGTTCGTTCTATGATAAAGTCCCTGACATATTGTAATGAGCTATTGGTGAAGATACCATCCGGTAGAACTATAGCTAACCTTCCAGTTCCTGGCTTCAAGAACTTCAAGCATTGCTCAATGAATAATATCTCCGTTTTCTGTGTTCTCCTGTTCTTCCCTAGAACGTAATTCTCAAGGTAAGGCTTTTCCGAATCCTTCACCGTTGCACCAAATGGCGGATTAGTTAGAATCAAGTCGAATCCGTTCTCTCTAAATCTTGGGTGAATCCTATTGATTTCAGCTATGCCTATTAGGCTATCAACGCTTATCACGTTGGAATGACCATCATCGTGAAGAATCATGTTCATTTTGCATACCCTAGCGATTTGGTCATTAATATCTATTCCATAGAGGTTCTCCTTAGCAAAATCATGCCACATTCTGTAGGCCGAAATAGTACCATCGCCATATTCTTTCTTAGCCTGCTCCCGTATGGAATCCATTGCGTTAAGCAAGAATCCACCAGAGCCACAAGCAGGGTCTAATATCAATTGATTAGTTTGGGGATTCATCATTTTTACACAGAATCTAATCAATTCTCTTGGTGTAAAGAATTGCCCCATCCTCCCTCTGAAAAATTCTTCCATGAACTTCTCAAAGGCAACCCCCTTTGTATCTGGGTCAGTCTCGTGGAAGTTGATACTCTGCAAGTGTTCAACAACGGCATAAACAATCTTCGGTTCTAGCTTAATATCTTCTTTGAAAACTTCAGCATCTTTCTGCTTCGCTTTCTGGTAAATCTCATTTATCCGGTCAAATACCTCGCTAGCCGTCTCATGTGTTCCTACCTGGAACTTGTAGTGTTCCCCATTTGAGGTAATGGTGCTTTCCGTTTCATCTTGTAACTTGCAAAACAGTAATTTTGATACTTCATCAAAAGCAGTTGTAGGCGCTAATTTACCCCCTTGCCACACAGTATCGTGAGCTTTCTGAAGCGTTCTGATAAGGTCTTCCTTCAAGACAACCCGTAACGCTTTGTCCTTCTCGCCTTTTATGAATCTGTATTCAGGTGGTTTCCCATATTTGACAGGAATATCCGAGATTACGTTCTTTTCCCTTTCGCCTGGAGTGAAACCAGCCACATCAAAGACAGTCCTGGTTGTTCCGGCAATTACAGAGGCAAATTTTGCTCTTAGGCTGTTAGCATTGCCGAATACCTGCTCTATTGCCTGCCTGAATTCCGCATCTGAAATCCCATCTTTCTTGCATTCCACTACAAGATACGGCTTCTTCTTTGTGTCATCTTCAAATATAACAATATCCGCCCTGTCTTCCGGTGTCCTTCTTGGAACAGGAACTTCAAGCCCGATTCTTTCTCTTGGATAGTGGTAATCTTCAACCAATTCAACGAAATAGGAAGCTCTTACCCTCTCTTCTGGATTCTTGAAGCTTGCGGAGTATTCACGACTACAGTTATAGGTTATCCTTGACTCATTATCGGAAAGACTGATTATTCCTCCCTCGATTCCCCTCTTTATGTTCTCCATGAAAACAGAATCGCTATTATTCATTTTGGCTTCCTTTACTTGCTACCTTTTTGTTAGCTTCCATGAACTTCTGGAAATCAGATTCTTTTATCCGGTAATGCTTCTGTACCTGGTATGCTTCCAGCTTACCGGCTCTTATCCAACGATAGACCGTCATATAATCTACCTTTAGAATGTCGGCAATCTCTTGAATCGTGTAGTATTTATCTTCCATGAACAATTACTCTTTACAATGTTTTACTCTATTGTACACTGTTTATTCTGAAAGTCAATAAGCTTTAGAGGCTTGAATTCTTTCAGGCATTGCCGGATAGTTGCGAACGGCTGTTGTTCCGGAACACCACCCATCGTTACCATCTCTTTGTTAAACCTGTACCAATTAGCTCTGCCATGCTTTTTTGTAATCTCTCTAAACTCCCTTATCCCTACTTCTTCAATAATTACCCTGGCACCTAGCATCTGCAAAGCCTTCCTAAGCCCCGTTTTCCCTGTTTTTCCATTGCTTATCAATAGATTCGACAGAAAAGTCTTAGCGTCCTTGTAGTCATATAAAAGAATGGGGGGATAGCTTCTTTCTATTTCGCTCATATAGTAAAGAAGCACCTTTTGAGCGATTTCCCGTCTAAAGAGCGCATGAACGGTAGGCTCTATCTCAATGCCCACTTTCGTCAATACCTGCCTTAGCTTTTGCCGTCTATTCAGCCTTACTTCCATTCTGAGGACTTCGAAAGGTTTGCTGATTTCCAGCTTCTCAAAGAGCTTGATTTGGCTAGCGTTCTCATTCTCTTCAGCACGTTTTTCGCTAATCTTCACCTTGTCCAAGTCCTTCATCTTATCGTAAAAAGCCACCTCAAAAGAGTTAGCTCTAAACTTCAGGCTATGCCCCTCATTCCGGAAGTCTGTTTGATTCAGGTCTAGCCGTTGGTTAAGGTTAATCCTGGATAGTCGCTCTAAATAGGTGTAGGGCGTTGTGTAATCAACAAGAGGGATATTCTTTGAGAAATGAATAGCAGAGACTGGGGCATTTACCAAAACTGGCTCTGAGACGATTACACCCATATCTCTAAGGCTCTGCTTCAATTTAGAGATGACCAGGCTAAAGTCTTCGTCCTCTAACTCATCAAAATTGTTGCCGTATAAGAGCTTAGGTATTGAGAACTCAACTCTGAGGGCAATCTGATACTGGCGGTTCCTGCCTATCCTCTTAGTAACCGTCAGCCTGGGTTTATACTTACCGGCTCTTAACTCGGTAGTAGTTGGGTTTTGCACACACTTAATGTTTGACCGCCCGCCCAAAATGTTAAGTTTTGTTAAGTTTTTTAAGCTATATAATACCTCTGTAGAAGGACTGAACCTGTCATGTGCAACAATCCTGAAGCTATTATCATCGAGAGTTAATACAATCGTGTCTATCATTGTTTTTGTTCACTACATCTTCAAAATGCTTTATTACTTCGTCTTCAACCACCTGAGCGAACGCCTTATTAATTGGATGAAAGACGTTTATATCTTTACTACCAACTCGTCTGGTAGGATAAATAAGCCGGTAACCACCTTGAAGCCTTGTCGCAATACCAACAGAGCCTAGATAGAGACTGTTATCCAGTACAAAGCTTGCGAAAGCGACAAGCCCGTCCTTCGGCTTTATCGGGGCTACTTGAACTTCAGTTATTCTTGTCATCCCGTTTTTGCCTCTGGTCAATTCTTATCAGAATTTCAAAAAATTTAGACAGCCTATCACCAACATGTAGCTCTTCGCTCCCGTTGTCAGCCTCTACGTTATCCTCTTTTACTGGCGGTGCTTTGTTTCCCGACCTTATCACTGTTCTTCCTGTAAACCGTATATAAAACAAAAAAAGGAGTATGAAGCCTTAGGCTTCAGCTACTCCTTTTGGTTTACCGTTTATCAGTCAGCTAAGACTGATAAAAATGCAGAACATAACAAAGCCTAACGGTCTTTGTCAGATGACAGAGCTTCTAATTCAAATGAGGCTCACCTTGATTTCCAGGAGCCGTGCTCGGTTCAGATGGGAGAGCTTACGCCTATTCCTTCTTCGCCTTGTCGGTATCCTGTTGGGCTCGGAGGCTAGTCATCTGCCGTAACCTAAAGGAGTCCTCATATGATTCCCTTCCGAGGAGTCGGCGAGGAGACTTTAGGCTTCGGAACAGCTCTGCATTTGCTATTCAGTTTTTAATTTACCGTGGACACTTATCCACCTAATTTTATTTTAGCACATTTGTTGCTATGATAGAATAGTTTTGCGCCCCCTTTTTTATAGTGTCAAAAAAGGCAAAAAAAGCCTATCTGTGACCGGAAGTCCCTATACGGGGGATAACTTGAACACTTCGAACAATCGCTTCAACTCTGATAGCTTGAACTGTATTTCAAGCTTATAGTTGCGGAATAAGTCAACTAGGGGGAGCCATTACCCCTTTTCCACACCCAACGTCTTTCTTCCCACTCCCCCCTTTTCCGCCCCAAACCCCCTTGACAACGACCGCCCAAAAGCCTTAGATTTTATCTTTACGCGCCCAAATTTTCGTTGAACATCACTGGCACTTGATACGGCCAGGATACGTTTTTTCAGGTATATATGCCCTCACCCAAAACCAACCTCAACTTCATCAGATGCCTGGGAATTGGCCTGGTCGCCCTGCCGGAGCCGGTCACCACGGCCTTGGGCGTGGCGCTTTTGGTGGCCGCGGGCTACCTCTCCCGCCAGTTCGATGCCGGCCCCGATAACCTGCTTCTGGAAACCCCGAATGCCTGGTTCAAACGCTCCGGCGACCACGCCGCCGGCGGCCCCGGTCTCCCTGGTGAGGTAAGGCTCTACCGCCACAGCCTGGAAGCCGACACTTTTTCCGGCTGGCCGATGGCTAACACCAGGGCCGATGTCGCCCACCACGTCGTCGACCTGCCCACGCTCTGCCGCCGCTACGGGCTGAACAGCGACGGCTCTAAAGCCAGGCCGAAGGCCCCGCTTAGCTCCAATAAGCTGAACACGGTAAGCCACCGCCTGGACCTGCCCGCGCTGCAACGCCGCTACAAGATAGCGCCCGCCCGGCGGGGCGGCGTAACCCCCAAATAAGAAGTATATAGAGGTCTAACCTCTATAGGGTGGGCGCCGGGTGGGAAAACAATACGTACGCACAACAGAGAGACGGTGCGGCGTAACCCCCCAACACCCGACCGATTTCCTTAATTCCGCCGGCTAATCTCCGGGGCGAGCCACGGCCCAGATGGCGCGCACCGCGGTGATGACCGCCGCCGGGGCCATGAAGACAGCCAGATAGCTCACGATGCCGTTAAGGCTGGTGCCTAATCCGTCCACCAGGTCGTTCAACGGGGAAAAGCTGGGCTTGCCCACCACGATGAGGGCGACCGCGGTAAGGAGCAGGAGCACCATCTCCCGGCGGGTGATGTTGAGGAAGCCGACCACGATGCCGAGAATGACCAGCCCCAGGGTTACGCTGGCGTCGTTCCGGGAAATCACCCCGTAGATTATGGCCAGCACCAGACCGATACTGAAGGCGGCCATCCCGATAAAACCGAGTACCTTCTGCGTCCGAGACATCTTCTGTTTCGGTTTCTCTTTCGCCTCTGCCATTTTTCGCCTCCTTTTTTAAGGTGTTTTTTAAACGGCTGTTACCTGTGGGGAAATTGATAATACAAGCGCCACTTCCGCCTGTCAAGATGCCCCTCATTTTTCCTTTCTCCATGCCTGTGTTATAATTTTGCCTAGCGGAGACCCGTTATGTGGGACAGACTGAAAACTATCGAAAAACGCTACCAAGAGCTGGAACGGGAAATCGCCCGGCCCGAAAACGCCACCGACCTGAAAAAGGCGCAGGCGCTGGCCCAGGAGCGCGCCGGCATTGAGGACACCGTCAACGCCTATAGGAAATACCGGAAGACGGAAAAACAGCTGGCCGACACCCGCACCATGCTCGAAGGTAAGCTCGACGAAGAGATGGCCGAGATGGCGCAGCAGGAGATTGCCAAGCTGGAGGCGGAACAGGCCAAGCTTTTAGAGGAGCTTAAGCTTGCCCTGCTGCCCAAGGACGCCAACGACGACCGCGACATCATCATCGAAATCAGGGCGGGCGCCGGCGGCGACGAGGCCGGTCTCTTTGCCGCCGACCTCTACCGCATGTACTCCCGCTACGCCATAGCCAAGGGCTGGGAGGTGGAAATTATCAACAGCAACGAGAGCGGTATCGGCGGCTTCAAGGAGATTGTCTTCGAGGTCAGGGGCAAGGGCGCCTTCAGCCGCTTCAAGTACGAGCGCGGCGTCCACCGCGTCCAGCGCGTGCCCGCCACCGAGTCGTCGGGCCGTCTCCATACCTCGACGGCGACGGTAGCCGTGCTGCCCCAGGCCGAAGAGGTCGAGGTGGATATCAACCCCGACGACCTGCGCGTCGATATCTTCCACAGCGGCGGCGCCGGCGGCCAGAACGTGAACAAGGTAGCCACCGCCGTGCGCATCACCCACTTCCCCACCGGCATCGTCACCACCTGCCAGGACGAGCGCTCCCAGCTCCGCAACCGCAACAAGGCGATGTCGGTGCTGCGCGCCCGTCTCCTCGAAATAGAGCGCAACAAGCAGGAGCAGGCCATCACCCAGCAGCGCCGCTCCCAGGTGGGCACGGGCGACCGCGCCGAGAAGATACGCACCTATAACTTCCCCCAGGACCGCCTTTCCGACCACCGCCTGGAGAAGAACCTGCGCAACCTGCCCCGCATCATGGAGGGCAACCTCGACGAGCTCATCGATACCCTTATCGCCAGCGAGCAGGCCAAACAGCTGGAAAGGCAGCTGGCGTGACTCTCAAAGCCGCCCTCGCGCTGGCCCGGGACGCCCTGAAAAACATCGAAGACGCCCCGCTGGAAGCCGAGCTGCTGCTCCGCCACCTTTTAAAAATAGACCGCGCCCGGCTCTATTTAGACCTCGATAATGAATTAAGCTCCGAAGACGAAAAGGCATTCCGCACTCTCATCACACGCCGCCTTAAAGGCGAGCCTTCGGCCTATATCACCGGCCGCCGCGAGTTCTACGGGCGCGACTTTTCCGTTAACCGCCACACCCTGATTCCCCGCCCCGAGAGCGAACTGCTCGTCGAAACGGCGCTGAAAATAGCCAAAGAACGTCAACGGCACGCCATCGCCGACATCGGCACCGGCTGCGGCGCCATTGCCGTAACCATTGCCCTGGAACTGCCGCAGGCGAAGGTCTACGCCACCGACATTTCCCCCCGGGCCCTTGAGGTAGCCAGAGCCAACTGCAAGAAGCACGCTGTGGACAACATACGCCTGCTGCAAGGCGACATGCTGGAGCCTCTGCCCGGAGCCGTGGATTTAATCATGGCCAACCTGCCCTACGTACGCCGCGCCGAAATCGCCCCCGATAACTTCGAGCCGAAGCTGGCTCTGGACGGCGGCGACCAGGGCACGGAGGTAATAGCCGAACTCTGTCGGCAGGCGAAAGACAAGCTCGCCGACGACGGCGCCATGCTGCTGGAGATAGGCCTCGGGCAAAGCGGCGCGGTACAAAGTCTGCTGAAAAGCCTTTTCCCCGACGGCATTATAGAGGTATTCCCCGATTTAGCCGGCATTGAGCGGGTGGTCTCCTTAAGCCCGGCCAGAGTCAAGGTGGCCCGATAATGGACTCGGTCTCGGCCATACTGCTGGCGGCGGGACAAGCCAGCCGCATGGGCAAGCTCAAGCAGCTCATGCCGCTGGGCGACAGCACCATACTGGAACAAACGCTATCCCACCTGCTCGGCTCCAAAATCAGCGATATCGTCGTCGTGCTGGGGCATAAAGCCGAAGACATCACCAAAAGGCTCTCCGGCCGGCCCGTTAAAATAGTGGTCAACCCCCTCTACCGCCAGGGCATGGCCACCTCCATCGCCGCCGGGCTTAAATTCATCGACAGCCAGGCGGAAGCGGTCATGCTGGTCATGGCCGACCAGCCCTACGTCGACAGCGCCACCATCGACCGCCTTGCCGCCGCCTTCGACGGTAACAAGGGCATCGTTATCCCCACCTATCAGGGCCAGCGGGGACACCCCCTCATCTTTGCCCGCAACTATAAATCGCAGCTGTCGAAACTAAAGGGCGACGTCGGCGGGCGCGAAATCATCAAGGAAAATCAGGACGACGTACTCGAAGTACCCGTCGACTGCGAGGGCATCCTCATCGATATCGACACCCCGCCCCCCGCCCAGCCTTGACACATACCAGCCACGATGCTAAATTAGTAAATTGGACTTTCCGGCTTTTTTTGAAAGCCATTTTTTCAGGGTAATAAACAGGAGGAACTTAAGCCTTATGAACATGATTGTCTGCATCAAGCAAGTCATCGACCCCGAAGCCCCACCCGCCAGTTTCAAGATTGACGCTGCGGCCAACAAGGTCGTCCCCCCTCAGGGGGTAGCCCCCGTCATCGACCCCTACGCCGAGTACGGCGTCGAGGCGGCGCTCAAGATTAAAGACGCCCAGGGCGGCAAGGTAACCGCCTTAAGCATGGGCTCCAACCAGCTCCGCGATATCGTCAAGAAACCGCTGGCGATGGGCTCCGACGAGCTTATTCTTCTCGAAGACGAAGCCTTCGACGACGGCGACAGCTGGTCCACCGCCTACGCCCTGGCCATGGCCATCAAGAAGATAGGCGAATACGACATCATCTTCTGCGGCCGCGAGGCTTCCGACTGGAACGCGGGCCAGGTCGGCTCCGGCATCGCCGAGATACTGGGCCTGCCCAGCGTCACCCTGGTGAAGAAGGTCGAGCCCGCCGGCGACAAGGTCAAAGTGGAAAGGGTCACCGACGAAGGCTACGAAGTCATCGAGGTCTCCCTGCCCTGCGTCATCACCGTCAGTAACGAAATCGGCGAGCCCCGCTACCCCACCATCAAGGGCATCATGGGCGCCAAGAAAAAGGAACCCGTCATCTGGAAGCCCGCCGATATCGGCGTCGAAGCCGCCCAGATAGGCGCTCAGGGAAGGCACCTCAAGCTGCAAAAGCTCTTCCAGCCCGTCCGCGAGGGCAAGTGCGAAATGGTCGAAGGCGAAAGCCCCGAGGAAGCCGGCGCCAAGCTGGCCGAAAAACTACGCGAAGTAAAGGTATTATAGGAGTAAAGCCATGGCTGAAAATAAAGGCGTTCTCGTTTTTTGTGAAATTAAAGAAGGCAAGCTGGCGGCAATCGCCACCGAGCTGCTGGGCTGCGGCCGCAAACTGGCCGACGACTTAGGCCAGGAGCTGGCGGCGGTACTGGTCGGCAGCGGCGTCGCCGAGGTGGCCAAAGAGGCCATCGCCTACGGCGCCGACAAGGCTTACGTCGTTGACGACGCCCAGCTCAAAGACTACCAGACCGATTCCTACGTAGCCGCTGCGGAAAAAGTGGCCACCCAGGCGGCCCCCCAGATAATACTGATGGGACAGACCGCCATCGGGCGCGACCTGGCTCCCCGCCTGGCTTTCCGCCTCAAGACGGCGGCGGCGCTGGGCTGCACCGAGCTGGCCATAGACTCGGGCAGCAAGAAGCTGCTCCAGACCAAGCCCGTTTACGGCGGCAACGCCCAGGCGGTCTTCGTCACCGATGCTTTCCCCCAGATAGCCACGGTCAGGGCCAAGGCGATGACACCCTTAGCCCCCGACGCCGGGCGCAAAGGTGAAATCGTCAACGTTGACGCCGGCCTCGACCCGGCGGCAATCCGCACCAAGGTCGTGGAGAAGGTAGCCGAAAAGGTAGAGGGCATCCGGCTCGAAGACGCCGAGGTCGTCGTTTGCGGCGGTCGCGGCATCGGCAGCGCCGATGGCTTCACCCAGCTCGAAGAGCTGGCCAAACTGCTCAAGGGCGCCGTGGGCGCTACCCGCCCGCCCTGCGACAACGAGTGGGTGGCCGCGGGCGCCCAGATAGGGCTCACCGGCAAAATCGTGGCCCCCGAGCTTTACCTGGCCATCGCCCTTTCCGGCTCCAGCCAGCACATGTCGGGCTGCTCCGGCTCCAAGACTATCGTCGCCATCAACAAAGACCCCGAAGCCAATATCTTCCGTGAGGCCCGCTTCGGACTGGTCGGCGACTGGAAGAAGGCTTTGCCCGCTTTCACCGAGAAGCTGAAAGAGCTGCTCGCCGGCTAAAAAGACACCGCCAACCGGCGGCCCGATAAGTCAAACCGAGGGAGCCCGGCTTAACGCCGGCTCCCTTTTCTTTTTCCGTTATTGGCAGCGCACGCCTGCCTGCATTCTTCTTTCCCGTAACACGCCCTTAACCTCCCTGTAATCCAAATTTAACATCCGCGTAATACCCGCGAAATATGGCCGCAGTATTATGGAGGCGTAAGATAAGACAAGGAGGACAGAGAAATGGAAATGATTTTAGGAATCGTAGCCTTCGTGGTACTCTTCGCCGCCTGGGTGGTTATCCCCACCGTGCTCAAGAAGCGCCACGCCAAAGAAGAAAGCGCCGAATAGCTTAACGGCAACCCGGTTCGTCACCGAAAAAACGCTAGATGGAGAAAGAAAATGCCTTTTAAAGAGCTTCTAACCCCTAACCCCAACGGGGCGGCATCCCTGCTCAAGCGAAGAAGCTTTTATATCCCTATCATCCTGGCCATACTGGCCGTAGCCTTCTTCGCCGTTCCCGCCATCGTCAGGGCGGCCGACCCTTCCGGCGGCGACACTCTGGCCGCCGACCCGACGGCGGCGGTCAACATGGCCTGGACGCTCATCGCCGGCTTCCTGGTCTGGTTCATGCAACCCGGTTTCGCCTTCCTCGGCTCCGGGTTGATAAGAAAGAAGAACACCGTCAACTACTGGACCAAGAGCTTCATGGACTTCTGTATCGCTTCACTCGGTTTCTGGGCCTTCGGTTTCGCCCTTATGTTCGGCGGCTCCCAGCTTTTCCCCGGCCTCGACATGGGCAACAGCTTTCTGGGCTATTCCGGGTTCTTCCTCTCCGGTGAAAGCTATGACGTTTCCACCATGATGTTCTGGTTCTTCCAGATGGTATTCGCCGCCACCGCCTGCACCATCGTGGCCGGTGCCGTGGCGGAGAGAATGAAGATTACCGCCTACCTGGCCTACAGCTTCCTCATCGGCGCCCTCATCTACCCCATCTACGGGCACTGGGTCTGGGGCGGCGGCTGGCTGAGCACCATCAGCATCGGCGGTGCCACCGGCGTCATCGACTTCGCCGGCTCCGGCGTGGTGCACATGGTCGGCGGCCTGGCGGCCCTCATCGGGGCGGCTATGGTCGGCCCCCGCATCGGCAAGTTCACCAAGGACGGCAAGCCCAACATAATCAAGGGGCATAGCGTTCCCTACGTCGTCATCGGTACTTTTATACTGTTCTTCGGCTGGTTCGGCTTTAACGCCGGTAGCACGGTAGCCGCCACCGAGCTACGCATCTCGGTCATCACCGTCAACACCTTCCTCTCGGCGGCGACGGCGGCCGTGGTCGCCCTCTACTGGCAGTTCGCCCGCACCGGCAAGGCCGATATCGTGGCTGCCTGCAACGGCTGTCTGGCCGGTCTGGTGGCGATTACCGCCCCCTGCGCCTTCGTTCCCCCCTGGGCGGCGGTGGTCATCGGCATCGTGGCCGTGCCCTTCATGTTCGGAACGGCTCACTTCGTCGAGCGCGTACTCAAGGTGGACGACGTGGTCGGCGCGGTGCCCGTTCACTTCGGCGCCGGCTTCTGGGGCATACTGGCGGTCGGTATCTTCGCCGACGGCACCTACGGCGTCAGCGGCTTCCTCAACGGTAACTGGGGCCAGTTCGTCCTCCAGTTGATTGACATCGGCGCCCTCATCGCCTGGGTAGTGCCCACCGTCTTCATCGCCTTCTGGCTGATAAAGAAGACCATCGGGCTAAGAGTCAGCCGCGAAGAGGAGCTCAAGGGGCTGGACATACCCGAGCACGGCATGGAAGCCTACCCCGAAGAGGAGCCGGTTTCAGAAGCCTGAAAACAGATAGCCAAACGTTAAAAAAAGAGGCCGGGGCCAAAAACCCCGGTCTCTTCTTTTGCATTTTGCAGAATTAAGTCTATCTTACGACGAATCTTTTTCCGCCTGGCGGGCGGCGATAATCTTCTCGGCGATGTGGGCGGGCACCTCTTCGTAATGGCTGAACTTGGCTTTGTAGCCGCCCCGCCCCTGGGTGATAGACTTGAGGTCGATGGAATAGCGCAGCACCTCGGCCTGGGGCACCTGGGCCTCGATAACGTTCATCCCCCCCACCGGGTTCATGCCCTGCACCCGCGCCCGCTTGGTGTTCAGGTCGCCGATAATATCCCCTGTGTAATCGTCGGGGACGGTGATTTCGATGTTGACTATCGGCTCGAGCAGGATGGGTTGCCCCTCACTCAAGCCCCTCTTCAGCGCCCCCGCGCCGGCAATCTTAAAGCAGATTTCGGAGGAGTCCACCGGGTGAAAACTGCCGTCGTAGACCGTAGTCTTGATATCGATTACCGGGTAGCGCGCCAGCACCCCCTCGTGGATAGCCTCGTTGATGCCCTTCTCCACGGCGGGGATATAGTTGCGGGGGATGGCGCCGCCGACAATCTTATCGGCGAACTCGAAACCTGTGCCGCGCGGCAGGGGCTCCAGCTCGAGCAGGACGTGGCCGTACTGGCCGTGTCCGCCCGTCTGTTTCTTATGCTTGTACTCGGCTTTGGAGCCGACGGTAATCGTCTCTTTATAGGGAACCTTGGGCACTTCGAGCTTGACGCCGACGCCGAACTTGCGCTGCATCCTCTCGGCAGCTACTTCCAGCTGCGTCTCGCCGATACCGGACAGAATCGTCTCGTTGGTGCCCGTCTCGCGGTGCACGGTGATGGTGGGGTCTTCTTCGGCGACGCGTGTCAGCGCCGAGCCCAGCTTGTCCAGGTCGGCCTTGGTCTTAGGGTGCACCGCCAGGCTGAAGCCCGGCTCGGGGAACTCGATGGGAGTAATCTGTAGCGGCTTCGCCTGCGTGCACAGGGTGTCGCCGGTGTTGGTCTCGTTAAGCTTGGCCACCGCCCCGATATCACCCGCCCCCACTTGTGTCACCGGCTCCTGGTTCTTGCCCCGTATCATGAAGAGCTGGCCGATGCGCTCCACGCCCTTGTTGTTGGCGTTCCAGACCTGTGAGTTGCTGCTGATGGCGCCGTTATAGACGCGGAAATAGGTGAGCTTGCCCACGTAGGGGTCGGCGGTGGTCTTGAAGACGAGGGCCGCCAGGGGAGCTTCGGCGCTCGGCGCCGATGTCTCTTCCTTGGAACCGGTGACGGCGACCACCTTGCCCTCTTTAGCCGAAGGCAGATAGCCGTTGATGGCGTCCATCAGTGCAGCGACGCCGATATCTTTTAAGGCCGAGCCGGCCAGTATGGGGATGACTTTGCCCGCCAGAATCGCCTGGCGCAGCCCCGTCCCGATTTCCTCCTGGCTCAACTCCTGACCCTCCAGGTATTTCTCGATGAGCTTGTCGTCAACCTCGGCGATGGCCTCGATGAGCTTCTCGCGGTAGGAGCTGGCCGGCGACTGCAACGCCTCGGGGATGTCCCCCTCTTTGGCCTCGGCGCCGCTGTATGCCTTCATGGACAGCAGGCTGACCACACCGCTGAAGCTGGCCTGGGAGCCGATGGGCAAAAACAGGGGCAGGCACTTGGCGCCGAAGCGCTCCTGGATCTGGCTCACCGTCTTGTTGAAGTCGGCGTTCTCCCGGTCCATCTTGTTGACGAAGATGAGCCGCGGCAGCTGGCTCTGCTCGCAGTAGGCCCAGACCTGCTCGGTGCCCACCTCCACGCCGGAAGCCGCGCAAAGCATAATCACCGCCCCCTCGCTCACCCGCATCGCCGCCTTGACCTCGCCCACGAAATCGGAATAGCCGGGGGTGTCGATGACATTAAGCTTGGCTCCCTGCCACTCGACAGGCAGCAAAGACAGGCTGATGCTAATCTTGCGCTTTACCTCGTCGGGGTCGTAATCCGAGGTGGTCGTGCCGTCGTCAACCTTGCCCAGCCGCTTGATGGCGCCGGTCTTGAAAAGCATTGCCTCCGCCGCCGACGTCTTACCCGCGCCGCTGTGAGACAGCAATACCACGTTCCTGATCTTCTCTAAAGCGTATTGTTGCATATCTCCACCTGTCCTTTAATTTAACCCCCCTATTATAATAAGAGCCGCCCCATAGAGCAAGTTATCGACCATCCCCTACCGTCATTGCGAGCGCAGCGAAGCAATCTCCCCGTTATCAGTTCCCTACCCCCCGTTTTAATCTTTTCCCACCCACCACCCTTTTAAGGTGAAGAGGGGCTACGCCCCTCTTAAACACCCCAAAACAGGGAGGTCGGGCGTAACCCAGATAAGAGATCTATAAGGGTATAACCCTTATAGGGTGGGTTTTGGGTGGGAAAGAAAGACGTTCGCACAACAAGGTGGGGGGACTAATCAGCCGCCGCCACCTCGATGACACAGGGCACGGTGCCGTAATCCCTCCCCCCGACCTTGATACCGATTCCCAGCTCGTATTGCCCCGGAGCCGTATCCGGCGCTATCTCAATAACCAGCACCGTCGCCAGAACGCCGAGCATGCCCGCGCTCAGGTACTGGCTCAGCTCTATTCCGGGAGGCACACCATCAAAATCGGCGTATAGCTCTATTATTTCCCCGGGCTCGCCTTCAAAAAACCCGTCCACTTGCCGGGCGAAAAAGATGTTGTTCCGGCTCCCACCCACCCCCGTCTCGATGTGGTCACGGTAGCGAAGATAGATATCATCCAGCCTAATCTCGACGGAATCGACGGACGGCCAGGGGCTCTCTTTACCGACCTCGTGGACATTGGCCCGGTAGGCGGCGCCCCCCGGCGTGTTCACGACGTCGTCGTATACCTCCGGCGCATCTATCTCCGGGAAAGAGTCGTCTTCGGGTATAAAAGAATAGCCTTCAGGCATAGCGGCGGAGCCGTGGCAGCCACTCAAGGCCATCGGCAAGATAACCAGCAGCGGCAAGATGAAAGCCAGTTTTTTCATGGTCACCTTCCTTTACGAGCCAGCCCTAATCTCATAAGCTACGGGGTAAACCAGCAGCGCCAGCACGATGACAACCCCGCTAAGAACAAACCAGTACCACCTCACCCTCCTCAATCGCTCCCGGAAGACCAGATAGAAGCCGAAAACAACCTGGGCTGCCCCGAAGGCCAGCACGATAACCATGCTAACTAGGAAGTGCGCCGGGAAAAACCAGCCGAAAAGAAAGATAAGCGGATGGAAAGGGAAAAAGGCACCCAGCAGCCAGCCTCCCAGCTTTACCAGCGGCCTCGTATTGACCTCTCGATAGGTCACTCTCACCCCCGCTACGGGCGAGTCGAAAACTATTTCTCCCCGAACTTGTCCTTGAAGACTATTTCGTCGAGTTCTTTCCGGGGGCGGGGTTTGGGCTCTTCGTCGGGATAGCCCAGCGGCGTCATCGAGACGACCTTGTAGCCCTGGGGAACTCCCAGCACCTTTTCCGCCGCCACCGAATCGAAAGCGCCGATATAGACCGTGCCCAGCCCCAGCGCCGTGGCCGCCAGCACCATGTTCTCCATGGCCAGCGCCGCGTCGAACATGAACCAGTCGCCCTTGTCGGTCACCGGCTCGCGGGGCTCTTTGTAGCTACAACCCGCCTTGCCCAGCTCGGCGCAAACGACGATGGTCGCCGGGGCCATTCTCATCGCCTCGGTGGCGCGGTTGGGATGGGCCCCGCCCACGCCGAAGCCGGTGTCGGCCAGCTTGTGTATGATATCCGCGTCGCGCACCACTATAAAGCGCCAGCACTGGGTGTTGGCCCAGGAAGGCGCCTGGCGGCCTGCTTCGAGGACGGCGTTCAGCTTATCCTCTTCGACGGGCGCGTCCTTGAACTTGCGGATGCTGCGCCGTGCCTTTATCGTCTCTAATAAGTCCATAGCTAACTCCCTCTAACCCTTCTCTTCTTCCCAGGCGCCGCGCCCGATGAGAGCCACGAAACGGCAGCCGCCCAGGTTGGTAATGGTCGTCTTTTTGCTGCCCTTGGTTACCTTGCAAAGCTCCTGGATGTGGCGCGAGCCGACGGGGACCACCATCCTCCCCCCGATAGCCAGCTGGGACAAAAGCTCGGGGGGAACGCGCGGCGCGGCGGCGGTAACGATGATGGCGTCGTAGGGCGCCAGCCGCCGCCAGCCCAGCGAACTCTCCGCCGGGCGCACCTCGACATTGGTAATGTTTATCTCGTCCAGGTGTTTTTTGGCCCGCTCCACCAGGTGCGGCACCCGCTCGGTGGTGATGACCAGCCGGGCGAGGCGGGCCAGAATAGCCGCCTGATAGCCGCTGCCGGTGCCCACCTCCAGCACTTTCTCCCCACCCCGCAGCTCCAGCGCCTCGGTCATCAGGGCGATAATGTAGGGCTGGGAAATGGTCTGGTCATAACCGATGGGGAGGGGCCTGTCTTCGTAGGCAAGGTGGCGGCTTTCCGGGGGTACGAAATGCTCGCGGGGTATGGAGCGCATCGCCGCCAGCACCCGCTTATCCTTAATCTCGGTGCTGAGGGTGTCGATTAACTCGCTCCTCGCGACCTCAAAATCCAAGCTCATATAGGCACCCGATATCGGAGCGTTAATCTATAATCAGGGGTAAGACGAAATAGAGCACCACCAGCAGCGCCAGCATCGCCCCCGCCAGAATACCGATGCGTTTCAGCTCGCCGGAGACGCTGGGAGCCGGCGCCGGGGCCGCCTTGGCGGCGGGCGTCCTGACGGCGCTGACGGGCGGCGGTGTCGCCGGTGTTTGCGGCGCGGCTTTCGCCGCCGCCGGTGTCGAAGCTACGGGAGGGCGAACCTCCCGGACGGTCTGTTTTCTCTGGCTGCGGGACAGCTTGCGGCCCCGCCTTCTCGATTTGCCTGACATATCAAACTCCTACTTGGCTCTGGGATGAGATTTCTGATAAGCGCGCCGTATGTGCTCGGTGGTGAGGTGGGTATAGACCTGGGTGGTGGAGATATTGGCGTGACCCAAAAGCTCCTGCACCGACCTCAAATCGGCGCCACCGCCCAGCATGTGGGTGGCGAAGCTGTGGCGCAGGGTGTGGGGGGTAATCTCCGTGCCCAGCTCGGCGGCCTTGGCGTAGCCTTTGAGTATTTGCCACAAGCCCTGGCGGGTCAATCGCTCGCCGCGGCGGTTTAAGAAGACCGCCTTCTCCTCGCTGCCGCGCACCAACCGGGGGCGCACGTCGTTGATGTATTCCCTGACCGCACCCACCGCCCGCGCGTGGACGGGGATGAGCCTCTCTTTATGGCCCTTGCCGAAGCAGCGCACGTAGCCGCCTTCGGTGTCCAGGTCCTCCAGGTCGAGGGCGACCAGCTCGCTGACCCTCATGCCGGTGGCATAGAGCATCTCCAGCATCGCCTTATCGCGCTTGGCTTCGGGGGTAGTCGATTTGGTCGGCTGCTCCAGCAGCTTGTGCACCTGGCTTATGGAAATAGGCTTGGGCAGCGACTTGCCTACCTTGGAAGAAGCCACCCCCTCCGTCGGGTTCTCTTTAATCGTCCCCTCGGCCACCATGAAGCCGAAGAAAGACTTGACGGCGGCTACCTTGCGGGCGACGGTGGTGGCGGCGTAGCCCCGCCCCTTGAGGTCGACCAGATAGCTCATCATCGCCTGGCGGTCGAAAGCCGCCCAGGGCGGGATGGTGCCCCGCTTGGCCGCCTCCGCTTCAACGAAGCTGGCCAGCTGGTGCAGGTCGTTGCGATAGGCGGCGATAGTGTTGGCCGAAAAGCCTTTCTCTACCGCCAAGTAATCCAGGAAACTGTCGACAGCTTCTTTCACCTTTCTCCCTCCCTAGTGGTGTTATGTATTTTAACATAACTACCCCAAAAATTCAGCCCCCGCCCCTGTTTTGCCCTCCCTTTCGGCTATGCTAAAATAAAGCCAGATGACGACCAGCTATATCACCGAGCAATTAAGGGGCCTGCCCAATTCCCCCGGCGTCTATCTTTTCAAGGACGCCGAGGGCAATATTATCTACGTGGGCAAGGCATCCAGCCTGCGCCAGCGCGTCGGCTCTTACTTCGGCGACGGCCAGAAACTGACGCCCAAAACACGGCGCCTGGTGAGCCGCATCGCCGACCTGGACTATTTCGTCACCGCCTCGGCGCAGGAGGCGCTGATACTGGAGCTGAACCTCATCAAGCAGCACCGCCCGCGCTATAACGTCAACCTCAAGGACGACAAGACCTTCCCCTACCTCAAGATAGACCTGGGCGAGGACTGGCCCCGCGTCCACATCACCCGCACCCTCCAGGCCAACGGCGGGCGCTATTTCGGCCCCTTCGCCAGCGCCCGGTCGATAAAGCGCACCCTGAAGCTTTTAAAAGGCATCTTCCCCTTCCGCTCCTGCACCCGCGAAATCACCGGCAAAGACACCCGCCCCTGCCTGGAATACGACCTCGGCCGTTGCCTGGCGCCCTGCGTGGGCAAGGCCAGCCGCCGCGAGTACGACGAGGTCATCCGCCAGCTTATTCTCTTCATGGAGGGCAAGCAGGAAAAAGTGGTCAGGCAGCTGGAATCCCGCATGAATAAGGCGGCGGAGGCCATGGACTACGAGCGCGCCGCCCGCCTGCGCGACCAGATTCAGGCGGCAAGGGAGGTGGTCGAGGGACAGCGAATCGCCGCCCGCATACAGGGCGAGCAGGACGTTATCGCCTTCGCCCCGGAGCGCGACCAGGCCTTTGTTCAGGTGTTCTTTATCCGCAACAGCAAATTGATAGGCCGGGAAAGCTTCGTTTTACAGGGTACCCGCTACGAAGAGCCCTCTAAAATTATGTCAAGTTTTATCCAGCAGTTCTACGCCTTCGCCCCCCACATCCCACCCCGACTGTTGTTACAGCACCCGGTGGAGGACAAAGACACGCTGGAGGAATGGCTGTCGGTCAAACGCGGCGGCGCCGTTAAAATACAGGTTCCACAGCGCGGCAGCAAGAAGCAGCTCATCGCAATCGTGGCTAAAAACGCCCGGCAGGGACTGGAGCAGCTTAAAATCAAACAGCTGGCGGCGCCGCAGGCGCTTTCCAGAGCGCTGGCCGAGATTAAGCAAGAGCTCGACCTCCCCTCCCCGCCCCGCCGCATCGAGGGCTATGATATTTCCAACATTCAGGGCAAGGACGCCGTGGGCAGCCTGGTCGTCTTCGAGAAAGGCAAGCCCAAACCGGCGCACTACCGCCGCTTCAAGATAAAGACCGTCCCCGGCGCCGATGACTACGCCATGCTCGCCGAGGTATTAAGGAGACGCTTCAAGCGGGCGGAAAACGCCTCGGGGACCTGGGCGGTAAAGCCCGACCTGGTGCTCATCGACGGCGGCAAGGGGCAGCTCGGTGCCGCGCTCAAGGCGATGAGAGAGACGGGCGCCGATGACATTCCCGCCGCCGGCCTAGCCAAGGAAAACGAGGAGCTTTTCCTCCCCGGCCGGTCGAAACCTGTCGTCTTGCCCCCCACCTCCCCCGGCCTGCAGCTCTTGCAACGGGTGAGGGACGAATCGCACCGCTTCGCCATCGGTTATCATCATAGAGTCCACCGCAAGCAGACTTTCGCCTCGGCGCTGGATAACGTCCTCGGTATCGGACCCAGGCGCAAGAAGGCCCTCTTGCGCCGCTTCGGCTCGCTCAGGGGCATTCGGGAGGCTAACGTCGAGGAATTAGCCGGGGTCAGCGGCATAACCAAAGACCTGGCACAGAAAATAAAGGAGAGCCTTTAAAAAATGCCGGCCAACCTACCCCCGCAATACTTCGAAGCCGAAAAAGCCTTCCGCGAGGCGAAAGACCCGCTGGAAAAAATCGCCGCCCTGGAAGAGATGCTGGCTATCATGCCCAAGCACAAGGGCACCGACCACCTGCGCGCCGAGCTAAGGGGCCGCATCGCCAAGCTCACCCAGATGGCCGCCCGCAAGAGCGGCGCCAGACGGGCGTCATTGATGATTGAAAAGGAAGGCGCCGCCCAGCTGGCCGTGGTCGGCCCGCCCAACTGCGGCAAGTCCCGGATTATAGACGCCGTCACCAGCGCCTCCCCCACCGTGGCCGACTACCCCTTCACCACCCACCAGGCGCTGCCCGGCATGATGGAGTTCGAGAACATCAAGATTCAGCTCATCGACACCCCACCCCTCGCCCCCCAGTCGACCGAGTTCTGGATGCCGCCGCTTTTAAGAAAAGCCGACGCCCTGCTCGTCGTGGTCGACTTGAGCTACGACCCGCTGGCGCAGATGGAGTCCGTTATCGAGCAGCTCAAGAAGATGAGGATAATCCTCGGCGAAAGCGAGAGCAACGGGGAGGCCGACCCCGACTACACCCTCTGGCACCAGAAAGCGCTCGTCATCGGCAACAAGCGCGATTTCGATACGGACGGGCGCAATTTTAAGGCCTTGCAGTCGGCATACGGCGAGCGTTTCCCCACCATCACCATCTCCGCCACCGAAGGCGCGGGATTGGAAGAACTAAAGGGCGAAATCTACCGCGTGCTGGATATCATCCGCGTTTACACCAAGGCCCCGGGCAAAAAGCCCGACCCCACCGACCCCATCATCTTAAAGCGGGGCAGCACCCTGGCCGACGCCGCCGAGGCGGTGCACAAAGACTTCCGAGCCAAGATGAAATACGCCCGCGTCTGGGGCTCAGCCAAGCACGACGGGGTCATGGCCCGCCGCGACCACGTTTTGGAGGACGGCGATATTATCGAGCTTCACCTCTAGAGCAGGAGTGCGGCAAGCAAAGGCTGACCTTATCTAACTCCACCTCTTTAAACCTCACTATTGCAAAAGTTTCCTCGGCACTGTATAATGCCCCACGATATACCTAGTCGGGCTAGGCAAATAGTCACGCTAGGTAAAAAAGGAGGCATATTATCATGAGATTGAAAGGCTGGAGCCTGGGCTTTACCGTTATCGGTCTGGCCCTGGTTGTTTTCGCACTGGTCTGGCTGCTGGCCATCTTCCCCGGCATGGTTAAACTGCCGTCAGACTACAACAAACTGGTCAAGTTCGAAGGCACCTACCTGGTGTTGAACGCTGACACCCAAGAGATGGATGAAATGCCGGTGCTGGTGGAGCGGGAGCAGCTGGCGGCCGGCGTCCAGGACGACGTGCTCACCATCAACGAGACGGTATGTTGCACTCACGCCCTGGCGGGCATTGAGCTGGAGCAGTTCGGCGCCTGCGGGGAGCTGGGGGTCGACCGCTCCACCCGGGCCTTCGTATCGGGCTACGGTGACATGGAACGGTCGGGGCAGTTCTGCTTCCCCTCGGATGTGGAAAAGACAAGCTACGACATGTGGATTTCAAGCGCCGGGCGCCCCCTCACCGCCGCCTTTACCGGTGAAGAAGAATTTCACGGCCTCAATGTCTTCACCTTCGCCATCAGCGAGCAGGGCCTGGACATCGGTACCCAGGAAGGCACCGGTATTCCCCAGGTCATGGACGTAGCTATCAACCTGAAGGTCGAGCCGGTAAGCGGCGCCACAGTGTATACCGAGAGCAACTCGACCTACAGCCTGGTCATCTCGTCGGACTCGCAGGTTCCCTACTATATTTCCAGCATAGCCTTCACCGAAGAAACCATCGACGAGCTGTCCGACTACGCCGACAGCAACCGCAGCCTGATACTCTGGCTATCGTTCTATGGCTTCTGGATGGCCATAGTCGTGGGCGCAGCCCTGGCTATCACCGGCCTGGTGCTCGCCACCCGCAACAGGCAATAAACAACCCGTCTAACCTGTAAATCAAAACCGGAAGCCGGGGCTTGTCGCCCTGGCTTCCGGCCGGTTGTCCTTACCCCCTATCCTCTCTAGAGCTTGCTCACCGTATTATCGCCGTAATTGGCCACCCAGATATTGACGCCGTCGAAGCAGACGCCCCTGGGGTCGTCGCCGACGGCGTAGGTGCCCACCAGGCTGCCGTCGCTGGCCAGGAGCTCGGTCACGTTGTTGCTGCCGTTATTAACCACCCAGATGCTCTCCCCGTCGTAGCAGAGATCGCGGGGACTGGCGCCGACGGCGTAGGTGCCCACCAGGCTGCCGTCGCTAGCCAGCAGCTCGGTCACGTTGTTACTGCCGTTATTAGCCACCCAGATGTTCTCCCCGTCGTAGCCGATGCCGTAAGGAGAGGTGCCGACATCGTAGGTGTCGAGCACGCTGCCGTCGCTGGCTCTTATCTTGGTCACGTTGTTACTGTCGCGGTTAGCGACCCAGATGTTTTCCCCGTCGAAGCAAATACCCTGGGGATTGGTGCCCACGGTAACGGTATCGAGCACGCTGCCGTCGCCGGTACTGAGCTTAACCACGTTGTTATCGTCGGAGTTGGCCACCCAGATATACTCCCCGTCGAAACAGATGCCCCTGGGCCCGTCGCCAGTGTCGTAGTTGGTGACGCCGCCACCGTCGGCAGCCCTCACTCTGGTCGCTTTATCGGAAGGCATCGTAGAGGTAATCCAGACGTACTTGCCGTCGCAACAGATGAAATCAGCCGAAGTGCTGACCGCGTAGGTAGCCAGTATGGCGCCGTCGCCGGGTCTTACCTTGGATACATCGCTGCCGTGGGCGACCCAGACATTGGTGCCGTCGAAGCAGACATCCTCGGGGCTGGAACCAAACGCGAAAGTGTTGCCCGCCCCATTCACCTCCCACCACTTCAGCATGCCGATGCGCGTCAGCTCCAGCGAATCCCCCGGCTCGCCTTGTGGCCCCTGCGGCCCTTGCGGCCCCTGAACTCCTTGCGGTCCCTGTGGGCCCTGTGGGCCCTGCAGCCCAATCGGCCCCCGACTTCCCTGCGGCCCTTGCGGCCCCGCCGGCCCCGGCTCGCCCTGCAACCCTTGTTCGCCCTGCGGGCCCGTTTCGCCCTGCGGCCCTTCCGGCCCCCTCGGCCCCTGCGTACCGGTAGCTCCCGTGGCTCCCGTGGCGCCCGTCGCCCCGGTATCGCCTTTTGGCCCCTGTGCCGAATCACAGGCCGCCAGCGGCACCAGTATTAAAACCATGACTGCCAGAAAAACTAATGCCTTAAACGCTCGTCTCATCTCGCCTCCTGGTTCTCTTTTTCACTATAAAAAGAGGGGGTTCACAGTCCAAAAATCGTCCATGAATCCCCTATATGTAACTGTAAATAACTAAAACTTACTTATTATAACACGATTTTCGCCTCGAAAAACCAAAATTCAGCCCTTTTGGCCTCAAAAAATGACGAAATTATAAAGATTAAAAGTAATCCTCAAAGCGCCCTTTTCGTCTTGAATTTAGGTGAAGTCTGGGGTAATATAGCTCCAATAAACTGTTCCAGGACGCGAATTACAGGAGGCCAGATATGGAGTGGTGGAGCTGGATTCTCGTTGCCATTTTAATCGGTCTGATAGTTCTTTGGATAATGGTCCGCAGAAAGAGCAGCTAGGCTCCCGGCTCTAAAAAAACGGCCTAACTGCCTAGAGCAAGAACCTCTCGATCACCGCCGCCACGCCGTTGTTGGTCACGTCATCGGTGACGTGGTGCGCCACCGCCTTAACCTCGTCGGAAGCATTGCCCATCGCCACCGCCAGCCCGGCCACGGAAAGCAGACTGATATCGTTGCTGCCGTCGCCCACCGCCACCACCTCACGCAACGATACCCCCAGGTGAGAAGCCAGTGCCGTCAGCGCCTTGCCCTTGGAGACCTCGGGGGCTAGAACATTGATGAACTCGACGCCGGGATAGGCCGGCGACTGCGCCACCGAAAAGCGCAGGCTGTGGTCGAAGCGGTTGCGAAAGCTCTTCGCCTGGATGACCTCGGCCTCGTCGCGCGTTATCAGCCCCCCCTTGACGAACCGTTCTTCGCTCCCCAGCCCCTTGAAATCCACCACCCGCGGCTCCAGCTTGAAGTATTTACGGTGTATCTCGGTGGCCCAGTTCTCCCGCTCGACGAAGTAGTCCGTGGCCGAATAAAGCTCCAGGTAGATATCGTTCTCACGCACGAAATCGACCACTTCCTCGACCACGTCCCCCGCCAGCGGCTCGACATAGACGTCTTTTTCGGGGCCGGCCACCAGCGCCCCGTCGAAGAAGACATGGTAACCGTCCAGCGACAGCTCCTCGATGACCCAGCGGCAACCCTGCGAGGCCCGCCCCGTGGAAAGGCTCACCCTCACCCCCGCCCGCTGCGCCGCCGCCAGCGCCATCTTGTCCTCTCTGGAGATAACGCCAGCCTTGCCCACCAGCGTCCCGTCGATATCAACCACCAGCAGCTTATAATTCATCGGCTTCCCTTTCTAAAACGAACACCTAATTTTAGCACCCACGGCCACCTAATTCCAAATACCACTCACCCCTGTTTTTATCTATTCCCACCCACCACTTTGTGAGCGTACGTCGTTTCGAACCCAACCCAGCCCACCCTAATGGGTAAACCCCTTAACCCGTGGAGATATGCCTCCCCCCCCAATGCGATAGGTGGGTGGAACCAAAAGGAGATATTTAAGGAATTCCACCCTTATAGGGAGGGTTTTGGGTGGGAATGAAAAACGTTGGATAACAGAGCGGGGCTGGGCGCCCCCGCCTTGAACACCCCCCATAAATAGACTATAATCCCAGCACGATATGAACGCTATCGGCATCGACATTATTGAAATCGCCCGCCTGGAAAAAGCCATCGCCCGCCATGGCGAAGACTTCCTCGAACGCCTTTACACCGCCGACGAGCTAAAGCTCTACCGCGACAAGCTCCCCTCTCTGGCCGGGCGCTTCGCTGCCAAGGAAGCCGTCATCAAGGCACTGGGCGAAACCAGCGGCGCCAGCTTGAAGGACATCGAGATATTAGCCGACGACAGGGGCAAGCCGCTGGTCAAACTCCACGGAAAAGCCCGAAAACGGGCCCAAGCGCTGGGGCTGGCCGAAATAGCCGTCAGCCTCTCCCATTCCAGGGAATACGCCGTGGCCGTGGCCAGCGGAGAGCGTCCGGAATGAAGCCGCTAACCCGGGAATCCAGGAAAGACGCACGCAGGGGGCCCCCGCAAAAACGAAGTTTTTGTGGGGTTATACCCTTTGACCACCAAAGGACGAGGTGTTAGAATCTACTAGAGAGGTGGCATATGTCGGGTCATTCCAAATGGTCAACCATCAAGCGCAAAAAAGGCGTTGCCGATGACCGCCGCGGGCAGCTTTTCACCAAGCTGGCGCGCGAAATCATCGTGGCGGTGCGCGAAGGCGGCGATAACCCCGAGGGTAACTTCCGCCTCCGCCTGGCGATACAAAAAGCCCGCGACAACAACATGCCCCTGGACAACATCGACCGGGCTATCAAACGCGGCAGCGGTCGCGCCGAAGGCGTCGAGCTGGCCGAGATGGTGCTCGAAGGCTACGGCCCCAGCGGCGTGGCCATACTGGTGCAGGCCCTGAGTGACAACCGCAACCGCACCATCCAGGAAGTAAGGAATATTTTCACACGCAACGGCGGCAACATGGGTGAAAGCGGCTGCGTCGCCTGGCTCTTCGATTCGCGCGGCGTCATCACCGTGGAAACCAACGACCGCGACCCCGAGGAGATGGCGCTGCAGGCCATCGATCTCGGCGCCGACGACGTTAAGATAGAAAAAACGTTCATCGACATCTACACCAAGCCCGACGAGCTGGAAAAGGTGCGCGAAGCGCTGGAGAAAGAGAAGATAGCTATCGCCTCGGCGGAGCTGCTCATGGTGCCCAAGAGCACCGTGGATATGGAAGAGAAAGCCGCCCTGCAAACATTGAGAATGCTGGACAAGCTGGAAGAGCTGGACGAGGTGCAAAACGTCTCCAGCAACGCCGACTTCTCCGACGCCATACTGGAGGAATATAATTCGTGAGCCGGCGCCGATGATAATCATGGGCATTGACCCGGGCACGGTAACCACGGGCTACGGGGTCATCGAGGCTGAAGACGAAGAGGCAACCTTTATCGACTGCGGCGCCCTGAAAGCCACCGAGCGCTCCCCCATCGGGGAGCGTTTGAGCAATATCTACCGGCAGCTGGTGGGCGTCATCGCCCGCGTCAAACCCGACGTGGTCGCCATCGAGCGCCCCTTCGTGGCCAAGAACGTCAGGTCGGCCATCGCCATCGGCCAGGCGCAGGCCATCGCCATCCTGGCCGCCGCCGGCGAGAAAATACCCATCAGCGAATACACCCCCGCCGAGGTCAAGCAGCGGGTCACCGACTACGGCGCCAGCGGCAAGGAGCAGGTGCAGATGATGGTCAAGCTGCAACTGAACCTGGCCGAAGCCCCACGCTCCGCCGACGCCGCCGACGCGCTGGCGGTGGCGCTCTGCCACCTGCGGCGGATGCACGCCGAAAGCCTGCTGGCCAAGAGCGAGGGGGCGCGATGATAGCCTCCCTGAAAGGCTCTTTACAGGCGCTGGGCGGCGACTGGGCCGTTATCGACGTCAACGGCATCGGCTTCAAGGTCTACATGCCCACCTCAACCCTATCCGAGCTGGGGCAAAAAGGCAGTCCCGTCGAGCTACACACCCACCTGCACCTGAGGGAGGACAACGCCACCCTCTACGGCTTCGCCACTCCGGAGGAGCTGGGCCTGTTCGAAACGCTAATCGGCGTCTCGCGGCTGGGGCCACGATTAGCGCTGGCTATGCTCTCGGCGATGAGCGCCGAAAAGCTGGCCATGGCTATCGCCACCGGCAGCGCCGCGCTGTTGGCCGAAATCCCCGGCGTGGGCAAGAAGACCGCCGAGCGCGTTGTTTTAGAGCTTAAGGAAAAGATTGGCTCCGGCTGGGCGGCGCCGCCCCCCGAGATGGCGCAGGAAAACGCCGACGTACTGGCGGCGCTCACCGCTCTGGGCTACTCCGTGCGCGAGGCCGCCCCGGCTATCGCCGCCCTGCCCCACGACCCCGCCCTCACCCTCGAAGAGAAGATAAAGCTGGCACTGGGCTTTTTCGCCGCTAAATAATACCGTTCGGCTTTGATAAATACGAATAGTTTTTGATGGGAGGTATTCGAAATGGAGATTGAGTACGGAGCGAAGGTAAAGGACAAGAACGGGAAGGCGCTGGGCAAGGTCAACAACGTGATTCGCGATTCCTGGACGGGCGAAATCAGCAAGTTCCAGGTCACCGAAGACCCCACCGAAGCCGGCTATTTCATCCCCCCCGACCAAATCGAAAAGGCCACCCCCAAAGAGATAACCCTCAAGGTCGCTCAAGAAGACCTTTAACAAGGAGCTAAAATGGAATACGCGCTGCTGGCTGTCATCTTCCTGCTCATCGTAGTCATCATCGTTCTCCTCTTCCGCATGAGAAAAGCCCCCGCCGCTAACGTTGACGAGCTGGCGGAAAAACTCCGCTTCGCTTTGGCCTCGGCGGACTCGGTGCGCGAAATCCAGCGCATACTGGAAAGCCTCCCCCGCGATGTCCTCAAATCGATAACCTCCAGCGAGGCGGTCAGGGCCGGCAAGCTCAACGAGCTGCTGGCTACTTTAGAGCTAACGCACTACGACCGTTTGTTCTATCTCGGCGGCAACCCGGTTGACTTCGTCGGCATCAAGTACGGCGTGGGTGTCGATTTCATCGAGGTCAAGACGGGCAAGGCCGCCCTTTCCCCCGACGAGAAGGAGCTTAGAGACCTGATTGAGTGCAAGATGGTCAATTATGTGCCATTATCGGTAAAGCGGATTGCCGTTGCCGAGGAGGTGGAGAGGGGGGAGAAAGATTAGGGGTGGACGAGGTTACTGGATTGGGGGCGATTGCCTCCATCTTCTATCGAAATTTTCACTTAGAGCCTGAACGATGTTTCTACTCGCAGTCCTGTCTAATACTACAGCGAAGGACTCTTTACTTCCCAGATCTTTTATACTATGCCCTAGAATAACTAGCGAACTCTGTGAAATGATATATCTATCGTGAATGTCCGTGTTGGGATAATCCCTAAACTCAATATTCGGATTATCAGCTTTGAAATCCTTGAGGTCTCGCACGAATTTCTGTCTTGCTCTTCCCTGAATATTATCTAACCTAGTCAAGAACTTTACATGCCTACCCTTAATGCTTTCCAACACATCTAACGTTCTCTCGCCACAATACGGGTCAACTATTTCTAAGTCCCCTTCTAAACCATTGAAAATTTGATTTGCTAAAAGCCTTTTAGCTGGGAACCTACTATCTGGCTCAAAATAAAATGCGTTTACTAACTCTCTTTTCTCTAAAGATAATAAATAGTCTTTACCAGGTTTCATTATCTTAAAATATGTTTCACCATTTTCATAATAACGATGTACCTTATCTCCTGCTCTATTAAGCGAACCTGCGATTGATTTTGCACTGGCGCTAATATCCTGCGTCTCCACAATAACTGATGCTATTTTCTCTACTGTCAACTTACCACTTCCAACCTTGTCTTTCGCCACCCAGAGAACCCATAAAGCCATGTCCAGAGGCCTAGAACATTTTGAGAAATCTGGAATCCCACTCTTATCAGTCTCCCTGAACCTCTGTATGAATTCTTCTGTCTCTCCCATTACCTTTATTAGCCTTCCGTTTTCAACCCACCTTCAACAAACCTCTCGCCCGAGTTCGTTAATACCCACGCCTTAAACTTGTCTTTCTTCTCCTTAGCTGGCATCAGATAACCTTTTGCTATATTTAAATTCACTTTGTCATTCATATTAAGAGGAACCCGTTCTCTTGCTAACCTAAAGCCCTCAGTCAAGTCTTTTACATTAAACGCTTCAACACCTTCAAAATTCTCTAGGTAGTATCCAATTACAAGTGTTCTTTGCACATCATCTGCCGGGTTCTTTGTCAGCAGAAATTCCTTGACTGATAATTTCTTACCTTCGCTCTTACTTTTTTCAGGCATACCCTCCAACACGGATATTCTACGCTCGAGATCCTTTAAAACTCGCATTATTTCACTAATATCTTCTCCAGACATCTCTTCCCCCTTCCATTTTCTATGGCTCCTCAGTGATTGTCGCCTTCACTCTTTCCAACGCATGATTTGGTACGTAGTACCGCCGTTCCTTTGTCTGTTCTAAAACCCTCTCGTTATATAGAACCCTCAAAGCAGGGTTTACCGTACCCTTTTTCAACCCCGTTTTCTGCATTATTTCAGTAGCTGAAGCCCCTTCTTCAGATAAATCTAAACCCAAAGCTACCATAGCCTTACGGGCTATCAAATATAATAGTATTCGAACAGACGCTTTTATACTACCCCACGTGCTCAAAGGTCTAATATCGCAAGTTGCTTTGTCGATTCTCAGGTACGGTGATAGGATCTCGACTACCAACTTTTGATCCATTTCCTGACCATTAACCAACAGGCTTTCCAGGCTATCACTCATAGAGAACCCTCCTTTTTATGCGATTGTCCTTGGCATTACTCCTTATCCATAATGATTGCTATAATTTATATTTGATTTTACTATTTACAACCTTAATTCAAAACTAGACAACTGAAACAAATCAATATTTCAGACTTATTTCTTGTCTGATAGTCTAAATAAGACCCGATGCAGCCTCTTTGATTAACCTGCTTACAATACATTTGACTCTTTGATTTGCATAATTATACTACCCCTTCGTTCTCTTGTCAAGGACTTTTGGCCCATATTAAGCACTTTTTTATCACATAGGGGTCTTCGCGAGAGCTACGTCATCATCCTTCACCCCTCCCCCCAAAAACAGGAAGTTTAAGAGGGGCTTCGCCCCTCTTCCATAAAAAAATCTTCCCCCTCTCCTTTGATTCCTCGTAAGGAGAGGGGGATACAGGGGGTGAGGTAGATACTACCCCCCCTCTTCCACACCCCTAGCACAAATTAAGCCCAAAAACCGTCATAAGGGGTTATAAGACTTGATAAGGTGTGCTATAATAATTACTTAAAGGCAAGCTCCACTTACGCAAGGGCAGCTAACGTAGGCGCACCTTATGGTTGTAACGCAAGAGAAACGGCATCTTGTTCAACCTGTCCCGAACTCCGCGCATCCCTGCGTATTACCGCCGCCCGCCCGGGGCAAAATTTCGGCCGCGCTCCAGTTCGTCATCCCCGAAATCGAGCTGGAGAAGACCGAAAAGAAAAACCTGGCTAAGCTGGTGCCTAAATGCGGCGCCGAAATCCACGACTTTACCCTAACCCCCTTTAGTAACGGCGGCACCGAAGCATCCGGCACCTTCTTTACCTTCGCTTTCTACGTGAAACAGAGCTTCAACGATAATAAAAACAAAAAACTGGTCCGGTCTTTATCCCGCCGCTTAGTGACCTGTTTTCTCGGCTTACTCTCCTTCTACGTAGGCACAAAACTAACCGCGGTAAATATAAGATACACTACCAACGACAACCGGAAAAAAAGGTATTCGAAGCTAATGCCGGTTGACTCGCGCGATTCGATGCCCAAACTCTCATTGCGGCTCCCGTCCGAAATTAATAAAGCCATCAAACCGAATGATAACGTATTTTCGGCTTTATTCTGGCTGCGCCGGGGGCTGGCCGAGCGCGATGTTATCAAAAACTTTTCCGCTCTGATGATAAGCCTGCAAATTATGGCCCGCCGTCTGGACCAAAAACAACCCGGCCGACAAAGTTACCCGTCTCGCGGAGCTGGCACGGAGCCGCCGGTACCCGACCTCACCTCCCTGATGCGCGAACTGGTGGTCTCCAAACTGGGGGCCTCCCCCGGGCTGTTCGAAAGACTCTGGAAAGCGCGCCACGCCGCCGTGGCTCACGGCGACCGGCCCCCTACCCCGGAAGCCTTCATCGAGTTGAACGAGCTCAAATTCGAGGCCGCCGTGCTGGCTTTCCAGAGCATCCGGTTGGGTCTCGGCATCCCTAAAGACAGTCCGCCGTCAACCGGCCAGGCCCCCGCCCTGACAGACGCCTTCACCTATATCGACTAAGGTAATTTACCCCCATCTTTGTCTATACCCCACCCAATCCGCTATACTTAAAAACAAAGACCCTATTTAGGAGAGTGAAACTAAAACATGGATATTGACCCCGTTATCATGGTAAACCTCATCCTCTGCATCATCATCCTCGCCCTCGGCGTTACCGCCTACGTCAAGATGAAAAGGACGTGGCCCCTGCTACTCGGCATCGCTTTCGGCTTTTTCGGCATCTCCCACCTTTTCAGCATCATCGGCATCGCCGAAGACCTGGAAACCGTACTGCTCGTCGCCCGCATCGCCGGCTACGGGCTAACGCTATACGCCATCTACTGGTACGGCTGCCGCAAATACGCCTGAAGAGGAAAAAGAGCAGGGAGGGGTAGCGCCCCTCCCTGACGTATGCGGTATCCAGATTGCCCCGGTTAAACGCCCGCTACTTGCCCTCGTACTTAAACGAGACCCTCACCTTGGCCCGGTAGTTGACGATTTTACCGCTCTCCAGCTGCATGTCCAGCTCTTCGACCTCGGCGATGCGCAGGTCGCGCAACGACTTGGCCGCCGTATCCACCGCCTCTTTGGCGGCGTCCTCCCAGGACTTGCTGCTGGTGCCCACCAGCGTGATTACCTTGTAAACGCTATCCGACATGACACCCTCCTTTTTTACCCCTATATTGCGAGTCTATAAAATAAGCGCCCGACTGTCAATAGGCGTTGTCAGTGCTGGCGCCAAAAGCTATACTGTTAGTATGCCCGACTTCAAAATCGTCTCCGATTTCAAGATGACCGGCGACCAGCCCCAGGCGGTGGACAAGCTGCTGGCCGGCCTCAAAAAAGACTACCAGCACCAGACGCTGCTGGGCGTTACCGGCAGCGGCAAGACCTTCACCATGGCCAACGTCATCGCGCGGGCGAAGAAGCCGACGCTGGTCATCTGCCACAACAAGACGCTGGCCGCCCAGCTTTCCAGCGAGTTCAAGGAGTTCTTCCCGGAAAACGCCGTGGAGTACTTCGTCAGCTATTACGATTACTACCAGCCCGAGGCCTATCTGCCCCGCACCGATACGTTCATAGACAAGGAAATCGAAATCAACGAGGAAATCGACAAGCTGCGCCACGCCGCCACCCGCGCCTTGTTCGAGCGCCGGGACGTGGTTATCGTGGCTTCGGTCTCTTGCATCTACGGACTGGGCGAGCCCGAGGAATACATCAGCTTCGTCGTCGAGCTCAAGCGCGGCCAAAGCTACCGCCGCCAGAAGCTGTTGCGCCAGCTGGTGGACATGCAGTACCAGCGCAACGACATCGACTTCACCCGCGGCCGGTTCCGCGTGCGCGGCGACACGCTGGAAATCCAGCCCTCCTACGAAGAGCTGGCCCTGCGCATCGAGTTCTTCGGCGACGAAATCGAGCGCATCATCGAAATAGACCCCCTCACCGGCGAGATGCTCAAAGAGATTGACGAAATCTCCATCTACCCCGCCAAGCACTTCGTAACCTCCCGGGCCAAGCTGCTGGCGGCCATCGACAGCATCAAGCAGGAGCTGGCGGGACGCCTGGCCGAGCTTAAAGCTCAGGGCAAGCTTCTGGAAGCGGCGCGCTTAGAAGCCCGCACCAACTACGACATGGAGATGCTGCGCGAGGCGGGCTACTGCCACGCCGTGGAAAACTACTCCCGCCACCTGGCGCAAAGACCCGCCGGCAGCCCCCCTTCGACATTATTGGACTACTTCCCCGACGACTTTCTTCTCTTCATCGACGAGTCACACATGACCATCCCCCAGATCCGGGGCATGTTCCGCGGCGACCAGGCGCGCAAGGAGACGCTGGTGGAGTACGGCTTCCGCCTGCCCTCGGCGCTGGACAACCGCCCGCTCAACTTCACCGAGTTCAACCAGCGCCTGAACCAGGTCATCTACACCTCGGCCACCCCCGGCGACTACGAGTACCAGCACAGCCGGCAGGTCGTCGAACAATTGGTGCGCCCCACCGGGCTTCTGGAGCCGACGGTGGAAATCAAGCCGACCAAGGGGCAAATCGACGACCTTTTGGAGCAGATAAGGGAGCGGGTGCGTAAAGGCGAGCGCTGCCTGGTGACGACCTTGACCAAACGCATGGCCGAGGAGCTGGCCGACTATCTCATCGAGACGGGCGTCAAGACGCATTATTTGCACTCGGAGGTGGACACGCTGGAGCGCGTTGAAATACTGCGCAACCTGCGCCTGGGCGTCTACGACGTGGTGGTGGGCATCAATCTTTTGCGCGAAGGGCTCGACCTGCCCGAGGTGAGCCTGGTGGCGATTCTCGATGCCGACAAGGAGGGCTACCTCCGCTCCGAGGGCGCCCTGATTCAGACGATGGGCCGCGCCGCCCGCCACATCGGCGGCCACGTCATCATGTACGCCGATACTATTACCAAGTCAATGCAGGCGGCCATCGACGAGACCAAGCGCCGCCGCCGCATCCAGGAGGACTTCAACAAGGAGCACGGCATCACTCCCCAGGGCATCCGCAAGGCCATCAAGGACATCACCCAGCGCGTCAAGGTCGCCGCCGAGGTGCGCGCCGTCTATGACGCCTCCGAACCCCGCAGCCGCCAGGACATCGCCCGCCTTATCAAGGAGCTGGAGGGGCAGATGAAGACCGCCGCCCGCAACCTTGAGTTCGAGAAGGCGGCGCTTATCCGGGACCGCATTATCGCCCTGAGGCATGAGTTCGAGCCGGTGGAGATTACGGAGTCGAAAGGTGACTGACGAAGAAACTAGGCAGGAGCGCCGCGAGCAGAAGCTAAGAAAGAAGCGGGAGCGCATGTCCAAGCACGGCAAGAACCTGGCGCGCGTTTACATGGATGCGCTTATGAAGAGGTTGAGAAGGGGAAAATAGTAAAAAATCACGCTCTATACTTGACTCCTGTCAAAAAAGTGTTAGTATTCCTAAAAGGTATAATACTTAAATATAACAAGCGTAATAATGCATATAAGTAGAATCAGAGCTCACGACATTCCTCCCGTAGCATGCTTCAACGTTGAAGGATTATCGGATGTCGTAGTCATAGCCGGTCGTAATGGAGTCGGTAAAACACGCCTCGTACAACAGTTAATAAGCTATTTTCAAAACCCCACGAATAATCAGAATATCCAATTGGTTGTTAATTCTACATGTGAGAGCGAAGTCGAAACTTGGGGAAAGACACAACTAGATACCAATAATATGCAAGATGCCCAACTACTCCAAAACACTCTACATGCTAATCGGCTTCGAAGAAACTGGAAAAGCAGCGTAGTGAATATCGAAAGTGATAGGTCAATTAGAAAAATTGACCCTTACAGGTTCAGCTTTGATGTTGTAGACCCTGACGAAGAGCAGGTCAGCTGGAATTTCACTTTCGACGGATTACAAAACAGATATCAGGATACTATTCATGCAATATTCCGTAAAGTCCATGCTCATCGAAATAAGATCTCTTCAAAAGCCGAAAGGCTTATGCGCCAAGGTAGGAAAAGAATGCAACTGGACTTTCCCGATCCCCTAGAACCATTTAAAAACGCTTTTAGACAATTATTAGCACCGAAAGAGTTGCTTGACGCAGACCTAAAAGCCCAGCAATTAAAATACTCGCTAGAAGGGCAGGAATTCCTTCTAACAACATTAAGCTCCGGCGAAAGCGAGGTTACCACTATCGTTTTTGACTTTATCCTTAGAAGCCCCAGTGATTGTGTAGTTATATTCGATGAACCCGAACTCCACTTACACCCCGAACTCAGCTACAAACTAATACAAACATTGACAGGACTAGGAGAAAATAATCAATTCATCTTCTGCACCCACTCCCCGGATATCATAACTGCTTCCTTAGAACACTCGGTTGTTTTTATCGGCCCCTCACGTTCGGAAGGACAGAACCAAGCTATTCCAGTTAGCGAAGACGATGAAACAAATCAAGCTTTGAAGCTACTCGGACAATCAGTGGGCATCATCGCCCTAGGTAAAAAAATAGTATTAATAGAGGGAACACATGCTAGTTTAGATAAACAGACATACGGAGCAATATTAAAAGAGAACTTCCCTGACTTAGTGCTTGTGCCCAGTGGGGGGAAAGGTCTTATACGTTCATTCTCAACATTAGTGGAAGATGTGTTGGCTCAATCAATTTGGGGGGTGGAATTCTTCATGCTTTGTGACGGCGATACGATGTTCTTGGAACCTAACAAAACTACCCTAATGCAATCGAGTAACGGTCGTTTAAGTATATTAGACAGATATCACTTAGAGAATTATTTCCTAGAAGAAGACATTTTAACACGTATTTTTTCTCCCTTTACGCCTGATGACTCTTGGCTAAAATCGCCGACTTCCATAAGAACAGCCCTGAGGGACATTGCTAAGAATATGCTCCCCTACACAGTAGCCTTATATACTTCAGCTCATTTCCGCGAAGCAGTAGGTAACATAGACATCATGCCTAAAGATTGTCATGGTAAATCTAATGAACAGCTTAAAAATCTTATATGTAGTAAGGCGACCACCGAAGAAACACGAATTAGTCAAACGATTGATAACGACAAAATCGCGAAATTCATTGACAACACAATGGAGCGAATTGAGAATAGTATCGAAGAAGACACGGATGACTGGAAAAAACTAATTCCTGGTAAAAGCATCTTGAGCACTTTTTCCAGCAAAGCAAATTTACAAGTCGGGATGCTTAAGCGTGCTTATATAGCTGAAGCCATGAAATCAGACCCTAACCCTTTTAGTGAAATATTTCAGATATTCGCTAGATTTAGCAGCTTATAATACTCGGCCACTTCGATCAAAATCTAGTATATTCCCTACGATTTTTCTTTTTCAACTACATCAATGTTAACAAAACATCAAGAATCGGGAAAAGATATAAAATCTACTGCGGCGGCGCGGGTTGCCGGTTGGTGATAAACTCCTGCCTGCCCATCGCCGTAAAGACAACGGCCACCACCCCGCAGGGGAAGAAGGTCAAACAGCTGGCGATGGCCCCGGCTAAAGCCAGCCCCCAGCGCTTACGCTGCAAGGCCTGTATGCCCCCCACCAGCGCCAGCGCGCTGATAAGCAGGCCGATGATGGCGATAACCAGATATAGGGCCACAAAAACGACGACCACCCTGTCGGCGTCGTAGTAATAGTAGTCGTAGAAATAATAAGACGAGGAAAACTCTTCCGTGAAATAGAGAAAGAGCGTGAAAATCAACACGAAGAAGGCCCCGATAGCGCCCAGACCGCCGGACACTATGGATAAAATACCGCCTACCTTAGCGTTGTTGGACATAGCTTAAAGCCCCTCTCGATTTATTTTGTTTTAAGACTCTTCCCCGCCCCTTCTGAACCCCTCTTCTTCCAGCTGCTCCATGATACGGGCGGCCCGGGGATAGCCGATGTGCAACCTTCTCTGCAGGAAAGAGGTCGAGATGTTCTCGCTCTCCTGCGCCAGTTTGCGAGCGGCTTCGAGCAGCGGGTCGGGCGGGTAGTTGCCGCCTCCCGGCGCGGTGGCGGGGGTGGCGACCTCCTCGATGGTCAGCGGCGGCGCCTCGGCCTTCTGCTGGCTGTTCCAGAAATATACCAGCCGTTCCCTCTCGGCGTCGGAGACGTAGCAGCCCTGCAGCCGCTTGGGCTTGGCCGCCTCGGTGGGCATGTAGAGCATATCGCCCCGCCCCAAAAGCTTTTCGGCGCCCCCCATGTCCAGAATGGTGCGCGAGTCAACCTGGGAGGTGACGGCGAAACTGATGCGGGTGGGGAAGTTGGCCTTGATTAGACCGGTGACCACGTCCACGGAGGGGCGCTGCGTGGCCACGATAAGGTGAATGCCGATGGCGCGGGCCAGCTGGGCGAGACGGCAGAGCACGTGCTCCACCTCGTCGAAACCGGCCATCATCAGGTCGGCCAGCTCGTCGATAACCAGCACCAGATAGGGCATCCTCTCGTCGCCCTGGCGGTTCTTGTTATAGCCCTCGATGTTGCGCGAGCCGTCGGCGGCCAGCTTCTGGTAGCGCTTGTCCATCTCCTGGTTAAGCCAGCGCAGCGTGCTCAGCGCCTTGTTGGTATCGACGATAACCGGCGTGGCCAGATGGGGTATGGTGTTGAAGGGCGTCATCTCCACGCGCTTGGGGTCGATCATAATCATGCGCACGTCGGTGGGCGAGTACTGTAATAGCAAACAGCAGATGATGGAGTTGAGGCAGACGGTCTTGCCGCTGCCGGTGGCACCGGCGATGAGCAGGTGCGGCATCTTGGCCAGGTCGCCGGCCACCGCTTCTCCACCCGCCCCTTTGCCCAGCGCCAGCGCCAGCTTGGCCTTGGACTGCGTCTTCTGGAAGACGCCGGTCTCGACCACGCCGCGCAGGCTGACCATCCCGTAGATGGTATTGGGCACCTCGATGCCGACCAGCGATTTACCCGGCACCGGGGCCTCGATGCGGATGCTGGGGGCGGCCAGAGCCAGAGCCAGGTCGTTGGCCAGCGAGGTAATCCGTTCCACCTTGACGCGGGTCTTGGAGACCTCTTCCTGCCTGACCTTGATGTTGCCGTCCTTGTCGCGCTCCTTGACATCTTTCATCTTGCGGTCCCAGCCCGGCTCGACGCCGAACTGGGTCACCGTCGGCCCCGCGTTTATCTGCACCACCTTGGCGGCGACGCCGTAGCTGGCCAGAGATTCCTCGATAAGGCGGGCGCGTTGCACGTTGTCCGCCTGGCTGAACTCGACGTCGGGGACGTTATCCAGTATGTCAATCGGCGGCAACCGCCAGCCGTCAACGGTAATCAGGGAAGGCGAATCGCCGTACTTCTTCCAAACCTCCTGGGCCACCTGGCGTAATTCTTCCTGGCCCGGGGTGGGCGTTATCGCCGGCGCCGGAATCCCCGGCGTCGCCGTCACCACCGTGGGCGGTGTCTCGGGCTCGGCAGGTGTAGTAGCGGGCGTCTCGGGCATAACCACAGGCGGCGTTAGCGGCTTATCCGGCGGGCCGGGCTCGGTATAGACCCTTTCCCGGGGTGCGGGGCGCTTTTGCCCCAGCCAGTGGAAGAACCGCTTGACCTGCCGCCAGCAAAAGCCGGGGGCGATGAGGATGATGCCCAGCAGCACCAGCCCCAGCAGCGTGAAGACGCCGTCGAAACCGGAGTCGCCGATGATGCCCTCGCCGAAGCTGCCGCCCATGCCGGCGAAGGCCAGTATCCCCCAGACGACGAAGATGAAGGCGACGCCGCCCAGCCACTGGTTCCAGTGGTAGATAACGGACGTCACCCGCCGTGCCCAGATTACCCCGATGATAAAGCCCAGGGCGAGGAAGAAGAAAATGAGCCCCCAGCCGAAGAGGTCGGTGGTACCGGCCCAGACGTTGTCCAGCCAGGTGGTGATGTTATTCCACTGCCAGATGAGCAGCCCCAGGAAAATGATGGTATATATCAAACGGCGCACCGGCGCCGAAGAGACGAAACGCCAAAAGCGGTTGCCCCCCGCGTTGCGCCGGGTTCCGGGCTGGCTCTGGGACTGCCGTCGGGGCTGGCGGCTGGCGGCGGCTCGCTTCCTGGCCATGCTACACCTTTACCATTACCGGCAATATCATGGGCCGGCGCTTGGTCTGGTCGTAGTAGTACTTATTAAGTATATCCCGGACCTTGGTGTTGATAAAGCCCCAGTCGGCGGGACGGGAGCCGCCGTGGTCGAAGGCCTTGGCCACCAGGTCGCGGCTCTCCTCAATCATATCCTTGGATTCTCTGGTATCGACAAAGCCGCGGGAAACGATATCGGGGCGGCCTACCAGCTTGCCCGTCTCCTGGCTGATGGCGCTGATGACGACCACGATGCCGTCGCGGGAAAGCATGCGGCGGTTGCGCAGCACCACGCTGCCGATGTCGCCCACGCTCAACCCGTCGACATAGACGTTGCCCGCGCTGACCTTGCCCGTTACCTTGCCTTTGTTGGGGCCCAGCTCCAGTATGTCGCCGTCCTCGAGGACGAAGATATTCTCGGTGGGAATGCCCACCGACTCGGCCAGCTGGGCGTGCAGGCTCAAATGGCGGTACTCGCCGTGGACGGGCAGGAAAAACTTGGGGCGGACCAGGTTGAGCAGCAGTTTCAGCTCTTCCTGGCTGCCGTGCCCGTGAACGTGGACCTTGGCCACTTTATCGTAGAGCACCTGCGCCCCCTGCTTGAAGAGGGTGTCCACGGTGCGGTTAATCAAAGCTTCGTTACCGGGCACCGCCGTCGCCGAGAGGACTACGGTGTCACCCTTGACGATGTGGACGTGGCGGTGGTCTTTATTGGCGATGCGCACCAGCGCCGAGGTCGGCTCGCCCTGGCTACCCGTGGTCACGAAGACGACCCGGTTGCGCGGCATGTTCCTCAGCTCGTCGATACGCGCCAGTATGCCGTCGGGCGCCTTGAGGTAGCCCAGCTCCAGCGTCATCTTGACGATATCGGTCATGCTGCGCCCGACGACGAAGACCCGCCGGTTGTGGCGGGCGGCGGCGTCGATGACCTGCTGGATACGCGATACCAGCGAGGAGAAGGTGGTCACAATCACCCTCCCCGGCGCGTTAGCCATCACCCGGTCCAGTGTTTCCCCGACCACTCTCTCCGAGGGCGTGTAGCCGGGAAGCTCGGCGTAGGTGGAATCGGCCATCAGCATCAGCACGCCCTGCGCCCCCAGCTGCGCCAGCCGCGACAGGTCGGTGGGCTTGCCGTCCACCGGCGTGTAGTCCAGCTTGAAGTCGCCGCTGTGGACGATGACGCCCAGCGGGGTGTGGATAATAAGCCCGGCGGCGTCGGGGATGCTGTGGCATACCGGGAAAAGCTCTACCTTGAAACGCCCCAGCGACACCGTCTGTCCGTAGGGTATCGCCTTGAGCTTGGTTCCGGCCAGCGCCTTTCTCTCCTTGAGCTTGACCGAAATCATGCCGTGGGGCAGCCTGGTGGAATAGACGGGCACGTTGAGCTGGGGCAGGACGTAGGGCAAAGCGCCGATATGGTCCTCATGGCCGTGGGTAATAACGATGCCCCGCACCTTCTCCTTGTTCTCGACAAGGTAGCTGATGTCGGGGATTACCAGGTCGATGCCCAGCATTTCCTCCCCGGGGAACATCAGACCGGCGTCGATGACGATGATGTCGTTCTCGTATTCGAGAGCCATCATGTTCTTGCCGATTTCGGATAGCCCGCCCAGGGGGATTATCTTAAGTTTGGATTTGCTTCTTGTTCTTGGTTTTCTCACTTGGGTTGATCACCTAAAACATGGATAACTGCTCAGGTGGTTTTTCCTCCTTGATTGTCTCCAGCTGGCTGAGCAGTGTCGGTATCTTGAGCATATCGTCCAGCAGCGCCTGGCGCAGGCTGCCCTGGTGCAAGGCCGCCGCCGGGTGATACATGGCGTAATAGAGCACGTTATCGCGCTTCATAGCCGTGCCGTGAATCTTGCTGATACTCTTACCGGGGAAATACATGGCCATGGAATAACGGCCCAGGGTGACAATCATCTTGGGGTCAATGATTTCAATCTGGCGTTCCAGCCAGACGCGGCAATTCTGGATTTCCATGGGTAGAGGGTCGCGGTTTCCCTGTGGACGGCACTTGATGACGTTGGCGATGTAGACCTGTGCCCGAGTTAGTCCGATGGATGCCAGTAGCTCATCGAGAAATTTCCCCGCCGGCCCAACGAAAGGTCGCCCTTGCTGGTCTTCGTGCCAGCCTGGCGCCTCACCAATGAACATTATATCGGCTGCCTCCGCCCCTTCTCCAGGCACCACCCGATTTCGATATTTCGCTATTTCACACTGCTGGCAAAGCGCTATTTCTTTATTTAGCTCAGTGAGAGCCGACATTACTTCTCCAGCCTTTTTCCTATGATAGCACGGGCAATATGACTAGTCAATTGAGAATTTATAGGGAGGGGTCGACTTCCAGTCGACCCCGTATGAATAGAATTCGTTGTTTTGCCAACCAGCGAGGCAACAAGTCATTCGAGCATTGACTCTATAACCTTTTGCGCCTCTCCGGGAGGGAAGTCGTATATCCCTACGACAAAATAGATGTTATCCTGGCTAAAAAAGTAAATAATTCCAGGGCCTTGTTGAAAATCGCCCTCCACCTTAATCACTTCCCAGCCACAAACCTCTATACGCTCCAGGTCAGGGTTTAACTCTGGGTCTCCGGGTAGTACGGGGTAATTATTTTCTTCAATCTCTATAATGCCAAGTATTTCGTTGCCAAGATCCACAAAGTACAAAACCTCTACCTTTACCCTATCGTCGTCCTGATACTCCCTAAGCGGGCCGGTTATACTTGGCGGTGGCGCGTCCGTTCTTTCGTCGGGAACGTAGCTCGGTAGAACGATAGGGAACGGTATTTCTTCTTGCGCTCTGGCCAAGTCTCTCGTATAAAACTGTCCGTAGGACTCCTCCCAAGGGAGAGACTCGGGTGATGTTGAACAGCTGGAGCCTATAGCTAAGACAATAATGCCAAGCAATGCTGACAACGCCACTTTTACTAGCTTGGTCATGCCCCTATGATAGCACCACTTTCTTCGCCTAGGAACAGTGGGGAGTAATACTCATATGCGATACGAACCGGGTAATCAGAATACTCTCATTGGCTGTCTTGCTGCTCTAGAATATCTAGGGTGTCTGAGAACAACACATTAAAAACAGTAGTTTTTGACTTTTCAACTAATGGAACGTCAGCTCCTTCAATATGTTTTTTTACATCAGCCTCATTCAATTCTACAAACCCCAATTCCTCAACTTTTATTCTTAAAACATTAAGATTTGATGCAAATTCTTCTGGGATTGTGAAGGTTGTTTTGAAACTCCACTCTCCAGATAAAAAGGACGTATCAACAACATGCCAATGCCAATAGTCGGCTAAATAACTAAAATATATATGTAAATCTTTCCTATTACCACCTAAATATGCGATTAAATCTATGTCGTCATCCATCACAGAATCAATAGTCTTATTAAGCAGAATGCGGTACTCGTATGAGGTATAACTCCCAATAGAAGTCCTGTTGACGATTGGGCAACGAGGAAAGGACGTCTTCAACAGAGAAAAGAAAGTCCTCTCCCGTTTCTTATGAACAGCGAGTTCATCTTTTCTTTTCCTAACTAACCGCTTCCTACCTAACTTATCACCCAAGTAGAATTTGTTGACAATTTCCCTTATATGTCCCTCAAATCCCTCTGGTATCATGTCCTTTCCTCGTTTCCGGCTACTTCTATTTACATAATAGCACCACTTTCTTCACCTGGGAACAGGTGCACAACCCCCAAAAGGAGATGTTTAAGGGATTCCACCCTTATAGGGAGGGTATTGGGCGGGAAAGAAAGACGTGCGCTCAACAGGGCGGGGCGGGGTTCTAAAAAACCTTCCAACACTCCCCCCGTTTTATTGACACTAACCAACCGCAGTTGTAGACTTTAGCAGAAGAGAAAGAGAGAAAACGACATGGACTTTTTGCGCAACGTCGACCCCGAAATCAGCCAGGCTATAGCCCAAGAGGGTAAAAGACAAAAAGAGACCATCAACCTCATCGCTTCGGAAAACTACGCCAGCCGCGCCGTGATTCAGGCCGAAGGCACCTTTTTCAGCGACAAATACGCCGAAGGCTACCCCGGCAAGCGCTATTACGGCGGCTGCGAGAACATGGACACCGTAGAAAGGCTGGCCGCAGAGCGGGCGGAAAAGCTGTTCCGCGCCGAGCACGCCAACGTCCAACCCCACAGCGGCTCCCAAGCCAATATGGCGGCCTACTTCGCCCTGCTCGAAAGCGGCGACACCGTGCTGGCCATGGGGTTGGCTCACGGCGGACACCTTACCCACGGCGCTCCGGTCAGCTTTTCGGGAAAACTCTATAACTTCGTCCACTACGGCATCAACCGCGAGACGGAGCGCATCGATTACACCGAGGTGGAAAAGATGGCCAAAAAGCACCAGCCCAAAATGATTGTGGCCGGCGCCAGCGCCTACCCCAGAATCATTGACTTCGAGCGCTTTCGCCAGATTGCCGATTCGGTCGGCGCCAGGTTGGTGGTGGACATGGCCCACATCGCCGGGCTGGTGGCGGCGGGCTTACATCCCACCCCCGTCCCCTACGCCGAGATAATCACCTCGACGACGCATAAGACGTTACGCGGGCCCAGGAGCGGCTTTATTCTCTGCCGTGACGAGCTGGCCCGCGCCATAGACGACGCCGTCTTCCCCAGGATGCAGGGCGGCCCCTTGATGCAGGTCATCGCCGCCAAGGCGGTCTGCTTCCTGGAAGCGATGCAGCCCGGATTCAGCGAATACCAGAAAAAGGTGCTGGAAAACGCCAAAGCGCTGGCCGCCGGCTTGCAGCACAACGGGCTGCGCCTGATATCGGGCGGCACCGATAACCATTTGGTGCTGGTCGACCTCACTGGCAGCGGCGTCACCGGCCGCCAGGCCGAGGAAACGCTGGGCAAGGTCGGCATCATCATCAACCGCAACGCCATACCCTTCGACCCCAACCCGCCCCGCATCACCAGCGGCATGCGCCTGGGCACCCCCGCCGTTAGCTCGCGAGGCCTGGGCACGGCCGAGATGGAAAAGATTGCCGCCCTGATAATAGAGGTCATCGGCAACATCGACGACGAGGCGGTTCAGCAGAAGGCGGCCCAAGAGGTCGCCGCCATCTGCGCGCGCTTCCCCGTGCCCGGCATCGATGACTGATATAGTGTTATAATAAAAACAGCATTTTAAGGGGGCAAAGAATTGATGGACGAGCTAAAAGTATTTACCGGCAACGCCCACCCCACCCTGACCCAAGCGGTGGCGGACTACCTCAAGATACCCCCCGGCGAATGCGAGGTCTTTACCTTTAGCAACGAGAATATCTTTGTCCGCATACTGGAAAACGTGCGCCAGCGGGACACCTTCGTCATCCAGCCCCTCTGCTCGCCGGTGAACAACAACCTGGTGGAGCTGCTCATCATGCTCGACGCCCTCAAGCGCGCCTCGGCGGGGCGTATCACCGCCGTCGTCCCCTACTACGGCTACGGGCGCACCGACAAGAAAGACCAGCCCCGCGTACCCATCACGGCCCGACTGGTGGCCGACCTGCTCACCGTAGCCGGGGCCAACCGCGTTTTAACGGTTGATTTACACGCCGCCCAGATTCAGGGCTTTTTCAACATACCCGTTGACGAGCTGACCGGCCTCAAGCTCTTCATCGACTATTTCAAGAAAAAGAAACTCAAGGACCTGGTGGTGGTGGCCACCGACATCGGCATCACCAAGCGGGCGCGCGACCTCGCCGCCGGTCTGGGCGCCTCCCTGGCCATCATGGAAAAAAGGCGCATCGGCAACTTGGATATAGCGGAAACGATGAACGTCATCGGCGAGGTCGAGGGCAAGATAGCGCTTACCGTTGACGACGAAATCGACACCGGCGGCTCACTGATGAGCGTGGTCGAGACTCTGCAAAAGCGCGGTGTTAAAGAGATTTATACCTGCTGCACCCACCCCATATTCTCCGGGTCGGCGGTACCCCGCATAGCCACCTCCCCCATCAAAGAGGTCGTGGTCACCGACACCGTTCCCGTCGACGGCGACAAGAAGCTGGACAAGGTCACGGTGCTGCCCATCGCCCCGCTGCTGGGCGAAGCCATCCACCGTATCCACACCGGCCAGTCCGTGGGCGCGATGTTTCAATAGGGGGAAAATGGCTGAAGATATAAAACTGGTCGAAGTCTATCGGGCTTACGGCGAAGCCGAAGCCCTTATCATCAAGAGCCTGCTGGATAGCAACGGCATCGCCTGCATCCTCAAGTCCCACGCCGCGCCCTCGGTGCACGTCTTTACCGTGGACGGCATGGGCGAGGTCAAGGTCATGGTCGAGGCATCGAAGGCGGACGCCGCCAAAAAGCTCATCGGGGAAGAAAAACATGATTAAGCTGTTCGGCGACCCCAACGAGAAAGAGCTTAAAAAGCTCAAGCCCATCGTCGCCAGCATCAACGAGCTCGAGCCCGAGTTCGAGAAGCTCAGCGACGAACAGCTGCGCGCCAAGACCGGCGAGTTCAAGGAAAGAGTGGCCGAGGGCACCTCGCTGGACAAGCTGTTGCCCGAAGCCTTTGCCGCCGTCCGCGAAGCCGCCCGCCGCACCATCGGCCAGCGCCATTTCGATTCCCAGCTCATGGGCGGCATAGTATTGCACCAGGGCAAAATCGCCGAGATGAAAACGGGCGAGGGCAAGACACTGGTAGCCACCCTCCCCTTGTATCTCAACTCGTTAACGGGCAAGGGCGTTCACCTGGTCACCGTCAACGATTACCTGGCGCGGCGCGACCCCTACTGGATGGGGCCCGTCTATACCGCGCTGGGGGTCACCGTGTCCAGCATCTACCCCATGCAAAGCCCCGACGAGCCGACCCCCACCCGCCTCTACGACCCCGAATACGATTCCGGCGAAAGCCGCTGGCAGCACTTCCGCCCGGTATCCCGCCAGGAGGCCTATAAAACCGACATCACCTACGGCGCCAGCAGCGAGTTCGGCTTCGATTATCTGCGCGACAACATGGTCACCGACCTTTCCCGCTGCGTCCAGCGCCCGCTTAACTACTCCATCGTCGACGAGGTGGACTACCTGCTCATCGACGAAGCCAGGACGCCCCTGATTATCAGCGCCCCCGACGTGGAAGCCGGCAAGAAATACCAGATATTCGCCCGCCTCATTCCCGCCCTCAAAAAAGAGCTGGACTATACCGTGGACGAAAAGACGCGCGCCGTCAGCCTCACCGAGGAAGGTATGACCAACATGGAGCGCATGGTCCAGCGCGAAGGGCTGCTCAAAGCGCCCGACCTCTACGACCCGGCCAACGCCGACCTGCACCGCTACATCCGGAACGCGCTAAGCGCCAAAGAGGCCTACAAACGCGACCACCAGTACGTGGTCAAGGACGGCCAGGTCATCATCGTCGACGAGTTCACGGGCCGGCTCATGTACGGGCGGCGCTACTCCGACGGCCTGCACCAGGCCATCGAGGCCAAGGAGCGCGTCAAGGTGCAACAGGAAAGCCGCACCTACGCCACCATCACCATCCAGAACTACTTCCGCATGTACGAAAAGCTGGCGGGTATGACCGGCACCGCTTTAACCGAGGCCGAGGAGTTCCACAAGATATACAAGCTGGAGGTAGTCGTCGTCCCCACCAACCGCCCCATGGTGCGCCAGGACTTCCCCGATTATATCTACAAGAACGAGAAGGCCAAATTCAAGGCGGTGCTGCAGCAAATCGGGGAGCTGCATAAGGAAGGCCGCCCCGTCCTCATCGGCACCGTCTCCATCGAGACCTCGGAGTACCTGAGCGACCTGCTCAAAAAGCGGGGCATCCCCCACCACGTCCTCAACGCCAAGGAGCACACCCGCGAGGGCGAAATCGTGGCCCAGGCGGGCAAACCGGGAGCGGTAACCGTAGCCACCAACATGGCCGGGCGCGGCGTCGATATAATCTTGGGCGGCAACCCCGAGGGCACGGCGGAGAAGGAATGGCAAAAGTCGCACCAGCAGGTGCTCGACATGGGAGGGCTATATATCATCGGCACCGAGCGCCACGAGGCGCGCCGCATCGATAACCAGCTCCGCGGCCGTTCCGGCCGGCAGGGCGACCCGGGCACCTCCCGCTTTTATATATCACTGGAGGACGACATCGTGCGCCGTTTCGGCGGCGACCGCATCAAGACAGTGATGAACTGGGTGGGCATGGACGAAGACACCCCCATCGAGAACAAGTGGATCAACCGCGCCATCGAACAGGCCCAGGTCAAGGTGGAAGGCTACCATTTCGACATCCGCAAGCACCTGGTCGACTACGACGACGTGGTCAACCGTCACCGAGAGCTTATCTACGAAGAGCGCAAGAAAATCCTGAGCGGCTTCGACCTCAAGTCCAATATCCTCTCCATGGTCAAGGAAGAGCTGGAATCGCTGGTGGAAAGCCACGCCCCCAGCGGCTACGACGACGGCTGGGACGTGACCGGGCTGGTCGGCGAGCTGGCCACCGTCTTCCCCCTCCCCCCCGACCTCAACGCGGAGACCATCCCCAATATGAGCCAGCAGGAGCTCAAGGACAGCCTCATCGAATACTCCCGGTCCCTCTACGAGCGGAAGGAAGAGGAGTTCGGCGCCGATAAAATGCGCATCCTAGAAAGGCTGCTCATGCTGCGCACCATCGATAACCTCTGGGTGGAGCACCTCACCGCCATGGAGCATATGCGCCAGGGCATCGGGCTGCACGCCGTGGCCCAGCGCGACCCACTCGTCGCCTACAAGAAAGAGGGGCACCAGCTCTTCCAGAGCCTGCTGGCGGCTATCCAGCACGACATGGTGCACCTCATCTTCCGCGCCGGCATCGCCAAGAAGGGCGAAGCTCCACAGCGCCAGGGAGCGCAACCGCCTCCCCCCACCCCTCTCCAGACCCAGGCACAGGCCCAGGGCGACGGCGCCCACAAACACCTCAAGGTCGCCGGCAAGAAGGTAGGCCGCAACGACCCCTGCCCCTGCGGCTCGGGGAAGAAATACAAGCACTGTTGTGGAAGGTAATACCTCCCCCAAAAAAGACAATGAACAACCAGGAAATCGCCGCCATCTTCGACGATATCGCCCAGAGGCTGCTGGCTAAAAAGGACAACATCTTCAAAATCAGGGCCTACCAGAAGGTAGCCCGCTCCATAGCCAGCCTGCCCGTGCCCGTGGAACAGCTGGTCAAAGAAAATCGCATCGGCGAAATCCCCGGCGCCGGCGAAGCCATTACCAAGAAGCTCACCGAGCTGGTCGACACCGGTAAGCTGGAATACTACGAAAAGCTCAAGGCCGAGTCCTCCCAAACCTTACCCCAAAAGTAGAAGACCCGTGGAAAACGAACTGACCGCCACCGAAACTGCGCCCACTGCCGACAGCGCCGCCGTCACCCACCTCAAGCAGGCAATAGCCGGCGTCGAGCCCTGGTTTAACGCTTTGCTGGGGGCCATCGCCCTCTGGAAGTCCGCCGAAGAGGACTATAAGGGACGCCACTACCGCTACCTCATCGACGGCGAGGCGTTCGACTGGCTGCTGCTGGCGGAAAGGCTCTGCCGGGAGCTGGAAGGTAAAATACCCGAAGCGGAAAGGGACGCCCTGCTCTTTCACGGTCAGCCGCCCTTAAAGCTGACCGCCTCCAAATTCAAAAAGCTCATCGGCGCCGGTAAATACCACCAGCATTTGAACTATTTCTACGGCGTCACCGTGGAGGAAGCCCTGATCCAGGCGGTGCGGGAGGAGGTGCGCAAGGAAAAGCGCATCTTCGGCTACGCCAACGAGCCCGACCTCTCCGACGAGGCCTACCGCCGCATCTACGGCGCCACCCGCGCCGTACTGCTCAAACGTTTCCGCCGCCAGAAGCGCTACCCCCAGCTGAAATCCACCGGCCTGGACGAGCTCAAAGAGTTCAGCTACTGGCTCTTTAAGTACCGGCTCCACAACTGCGACAAGGCCAGGGTCGCCAGCGACACCAAAAAGGCATTGGAACGGCTCGGAAACGGGTTAAAACAGACTATTGACATCTCGACTTTCGGTGAGTAAAATTCCGTAGCGGTATGTTGGTATTCTAGGTAACCGTCCATTAATAGCACCAACGGCAATTAATTAACATTAAATAAACAAACAAGAAAGGAGGTAGACACAGCAAGCGAATTCCTTTCCTCTTCTTCGACAAATTTTGACGAAAGGAGGATGTGGATTTGGCGGAAGTAACACTGGGACGTGAAAGATGGAGCGGCAGGGCTTTTTTCCTGTTCGCTGCGATGGGCTCCGCGATAGGTCTGGGTAACGTCTGGCGATTTCCCTATTTGACCTATGAATATGGTGGCGGAGCCTTTTTGATTGCCTGGATTATCGGCCTGCTGGTACTGGGCATCCCCTGGATGATGATGGAGTTCGGCATGGGCCGGCTTTTCCAGAAAGGCGCCCCCGGCGTCTTCGAGGGCATCAGCAAGAAGTGGGAATGGCTGGGCTGGTGGCCCGTCTTCGTTGCCTTCCTCATCGTTAGCTACTACGCCGTGGTCGTCGCCTGGTCATTAAACTATGCCGTCGACTCGGCCACCGTGGCCTGGGGGACCGGCTCCGCCGGTGCCGCCAACGCCGGCGATTATTTCTTCGGTACCGTGCTGAACCTGTCCAGCGGGCCTACCGCCCTCGGCGGACTCCAGTGGCCCGTCGTCGGCGCGCTGGCCTTCGTCTGGGTGGCTCTGTTCTTCATCATGTTCAAGGGGGCCCGCATCATCGGCAAGGTCGCCATGTGGACGGTAATCATCCCCTGGGCTTTGCTCATCGTCCTGCTGATAAGGGGGCTCACCCTGCCCGGTGCGGTCGAAGGGCTTAACTACTACCTGGCGCCCGATTTCTCCCAGCTAGCCAACGTGGATTTATGGTTCGGGGCCTTTAGCCAGATTGCCTTCACCCTGTCGCTGGGCATGGCCGGCATGTTCGCCTACGGCAGCTTCATGGCCAAGAAAGCCGACGTCAACAACAACGCCTTCATTACCTCTTTCTCCAACTGCGCCACCAGCTTCTTCGCCGGCTTTGCCGTCTTCAGCGTCGTCGGCTTCATCATGCAGTCATTGGGTGTTGCGGTGGGCGATGTCAGCGCCTCGGGTCTGGGGCTGGCCTTCGTTACCTATCCGGTGGCAATCTCGATGATGCCCGCTCTGGCGGCGGTCACCGGCGTCATCTTCTTCATCTGTTTCTTCTTCCTGGGCATAGATTCGGCCTTCTTCCTGACCTACGGCGGCGTTATCGCCCCGCTGCGTGACAAGTTCGGCTGGGGCCGGGCCAAAGTCACCGCCGTTATCTGCGCCATCGGCTTCGTGGTCGGCCTCATTTACTGTACCGGCGCCGGCCTTTACTGGCTGGATATGGTGGATAGAGCCACCGCCTTCTACGGCCTGCTCATCACCGGCGCTCTGGCCTGTATCGTCGTCGGCTGGTTCTACGGCGCCGAGAAGCTCCG
>JASFHK010000010.1:0-60058 GCA_050123275.1 Dehalococcoidia bacterium | reverse complement strand
ACTCCGAGCGATTATGGAAAAACTGCACAAGATTCAAGATGAGATTAAGAAAGGCAATAAAAATACGCTAGCATTTTCCATGGCCTTTTGTGGTATCTCATTAGCTCTTGCAGGTTCAATAGTTCTATTGCAAACTGGAGTTCAGCTATATATCGGTTGGATGCTGACTACATTAGGTGCAGTGGTCGTAGCGTTTGCTTTTTTCTACTTAGGAAAATTAAATAAATAAGTACTACTTAGCAAAAATCAACTCTCGCCACCCCATTACCTACAAATCCTTGCAACCCCACCCCGAAAGTGCTATAATATATAATTACAGAAACTGAATAAGCAACCTTTAAGCCGGTCCGGCGAGACTGGCAAGGGAAACGGGAACGCAGAGCGAGGCCTCTTGCCAGTCTAGGTAAGAGGTGTTTTTTATGCCCAGAAAAACAATAATGACCGAGGACGACATCAAGCGCACCCTGGCGCGGGTCGCCCACGAAATCATCGAGCGCAACAAGGTCGTCGAAAACCTGATTCTGGTCGGCATTCACACCCGCGGCGTTCCACTGGCCAACAGATTGGCGGCTAACATCGCCGAATTCGCCAAAGTCGAAATACCGGTGGGCACGCTGGACATCAGCCTCTACCGCGACGACCTTTCCTCACTGGAGTTACAGCCCACCGTCAAGAACACCGATATCCCCGTCAGCGTTGACGATAAGTCCATCATCCTGGTCGATGACGTCCTCTACACCGGGCGCAGCATCCGCGCCGCCATGGACGCACTCACCGATTTGGGACGGCCCCACTCGATTCAGCTGGCCGTGCTCATCGACCGGGGTCACCGCGAGATACCCATCCGCGCCGACTATGTCGGCAAGAACATGCCCAGCTCAAGGCACGAAGACATACAGGTCAAGCTACAGGAAAGCGACGGCATCGACGAAGTAGCCATCACCGCCGTGCCCGAAGCTAAGGAGGAACGGCCATGACCACGGAACAGATAAAAACGGTGGCGCCTCAGCCGGCCTCGCTCTGGCGGCACCGCCACGTACTCGACATCGACGACTTCAGCCGCGAGGAAATCGAGCTCGTCTTCAGCACGGCCACGGCCATGAAAGAGGTGCTGTCGCGACCCATAAAGAGAGTACCGGCGCTGCGCGGCAAGACGCTGCTCACGCTCTTCTACGAGCCGAGCACGCGCACCCGCCTCTCCTTCGAGCTGGCCGCCAAGAACCTGGGCGCCGACGCCGCCTCTTTGAGCGCCACCGCCAGCAGCGTCACCAAGGGCGAATCGCTGGTGGACACGGTAACCACGCTGAAGGCGCTGGGTGCGGACATCATCGTCATGCGCCACCCCCACTCGGGCGCGCCCGCTATCGCCGCAGAGTATGTAGACGCCTGCATCGTCAACGCTGGCGACGGCTGGCACGCCCACCCCACCCAGGCCCTGCTCGACCTCTACACCATTCAAGAGCACAGGGAAAACCTGAAAGGGTTGAAGGCGGTCATCATCGGCGACATACTGCACAGCCGCGTGGCGCGCTCCAACATCTGGGGCATGACCACGATGGGCATCGACGTCACGCTCTGCGGCCCCCCCACCCTGCTCCCCGACGAGATGGGAGAGGCCGACAGCCAGCTGCCCAGGACGAAAATAGAGCACAATATCGAGCGTGCTTTAGAAGGCGCCGACATCGTGATGACCTTAAGATTGCAACTGGAAAGACAGAAGAGCGGGCTTTTGCCCAGTATACGTGAGTATGTTCAACTATACCAGCTTACCGAGGCCAGGCTGAAGCTAGCCAGGCCCGAGGCATTAGTGATGCACCCGGGCCCGGTAAATGAAGAGATTGAGATTGCCTCCGCCATCGTCCACGGCCCCCAATCCGTCATCGAGCAACAGGTGGCTAACGGGGTGGCCGTGCGCATGGCCTTGCTCTACATTCTCGCCGGGAGCCAGAAAAAATGAACAAACCGATTTTAATAAAGAACGGGAGAATCATAGACCCCGGACAGAAGACGGACGAGATCGCCAGCCTGCTCATCGCCGACGGCAAGATAGCCTGGATGGGAAAAGGGGAACCGCCGGAAAAAGACGGCGAGGTAATCGACGCCAAAGGAATGGTGGTCTGCCCCGGTCTGATTGACCTGCACACGCACCTGAGAGAGCCGGGATATGAGGAAAAAGAGACCATCGCCAGCGGCAGCCGCGCCGCCGCCCGGGGCGGTTTCACCACCATCTGCTGCATGCCCAACACCGACCCGCCGCTGGACGACCAGACGGCGGTCGAGTACGTAAAGTCTAAAGCGGCCACGGAAGCGGTAATAAGGGTGTTGCCCATCGGCTGCATAACCAAGGGGAGAAAAGGCAAAGAGCTGGCCGAGATGGGCGAGCTGGCCGAAGCCGGCGTTATCGCCTTCAGCGACGACGGTGACCCGGCCTTGAACTCATACATCATGCGGCAGGCGCTGGACTACAGCCGCGCCTTTAACCTGCCCGTGACCGACCATTGCGAGGACACGGTATTAACCGAGGGTGGGCAGATGAACGAGGGCGTGGTTTCGGCCCGGCTGGGGCTGCGCGGCATACCCAACGCCGCCGAGGATATCATCGTTGCCCGCGACCTGGAGCTGGCGCAGCTGACCGGCGGCTGGATACATATCGCCCACACCACCACCGCCGGCGGCGTCGAGCTTATCCGCCGCGCCAAGGCCAAAGGCGTCAAGGTCACCGCCGAGGTCACCCCCCACCACCTCACCCTCACCGAGGAGCAGGTTATCGGCTACGACACCAACGCCAAGGTCAACCCGCCCTTGCGGACGGAAAAAGACATCGCGGCCCTCATCGAGGGGCTTAACGATAACACACTGGACATCATCGCCACCGACCACGCCCCTCATACCGAGGGCGACAAGCTCTGCGAGTTCGCCAAGGCACCCTTCGGTATCAGCGGGCTGGAAACGGCGCTGGGCAGTCTGCTCAAGCTGGTGCACAGTAAGAAAATAAGCCTGAACACGCTCATCGCCAAGCTGACGGTAGAGCCGTCAAAGATACTGGGAGGTAAACACAGCCAGATTGGAACGCTGGCCGTAGGCGCCCCCGCCGACGTCACCGTCTTCGACCCGGAGCGGGAGTGGACGGTGGATACCAGCCGCTTCGCCTCAAAGGGTAAGAACACGCCGCTGGCCGGTGAAACGCTGAAAGGCAAAGTAATCGCGACGATATACCAGGGAAAGCTAGTCTATAAAGACGAAGGGAGTTAACAGCCCATGAACAAACCCGCCAGACTCGTTTTGGCCGACGGCTCGGTCTATGAGGGCTGTTCCTTCGGCGCCGAATCCGACGCCTACGGCGAGGTCGTTTTTAACACCAGCATGGTGGGCTACCAGGAAATGCTCACCGACCCGTCCTACGCCGGACAAATCGTCGTCCCTACCTACCCGCTCATCGGCAACTACGGCATCAACGAGATTGACATCGAGTCGGCCCGGATACAGGTCAGGGGCTTCGCCATACGCGAGGAGTGCTACCAGCCCAGCCACTACCTCAACGGCAAGACGCTGCACCAGTACCTGGCCGAGTACGACATACCCGGTATCAGCGGCATCGACACCCGCGCCGTGACGCGAAAATTACGCTCGGTGGGCGTGATGATGGGCATTATCACCAGCGACAAGACGCCGCAGCAGGCGTTGAAAGCGCTCAAGAAGCAGCCGAACTACGATTCCATCGACTTCGTCAGGCAGGTGACCACCGGGAAAGCCTACCAGTGGCAGAACGGGAGCGAGCCGGAATACAAGGTCGTCGCCCTCGACTGCGGGCTGAAATACAACATCTTGAGATTGCTGGCGCAAAGGGGCTGCGCCGTTACCGTCGTCCCCTGCACCACGCCCGCCGATGAGATTCTGGACCTGAAGCCGGACGGCGTTTTGCTCTCGCCGGGACCGGGCGACCCTGAACTATTGGACTACGTGGTGGGCACGGTGAAAAAGCTGGCGGGCCGGCAACCGATGATGGGCATCTGCCTGGGCAACCAGCTCATCGCCCGCGCCTTCGGCGGCAGGAATTTCAAGCTAAAGTTCGGCCACCGCGGCGCCAATCACCCGGTGCGCGAGCTGGCCACGGGCCGAATACACATCACCGCCCAGAACCACGGCTACGCCGTCGACCCGGACAGCATCGGTAAAGAGTTAGAGGTGACCCACATCAACCTCAACGACGGCACGGTGGAGGGGCTAAAGCACAAAGAGCTGCCCATCTTCGCCATTCAGTACCACTCCGAGGCGTCGCCGGGGCCGCTGGACAACACCTATCTTTTCGACAGATTCGTGGAGTCGATAAAGGAAGCCGGACGATGAAAGCGAGCAAAGTACCAAAGTGCATGAGCACCCAGCACCCCGATAACGTAAACCCGCCCTTCTTTGCCGACGACCCGCAGCTAAGCGGCGAGGATGAGATACAGGAGGCCTATTACACCTTCTCCCACCTCACCTGCGACGAGCAGATGTGGGATTGCGAGGGCAAAGAGGTGGATAACTACGTGGTCAAGAAGCTGCTCACCCGCTACGAGGGCTTCTTCAGAAACAACCGGCTGGGCGAGGACATTTTCATCACGCTGCGTGTGCCCAACCCCACCGTGGAGCACGCCGAGTCCAAGATTCTTTTGGAGACGCTGGAGAGCATACCGCGCTCCTTCGACGCCGCCAAGCTCTTCTACGGTGACGACATCGCCCCCATCTTCGAGGTCATCCTGCCCATGGCGACATCGTACAAATGCATCGACCGCATCTACCGCTACTACGCTGATTTCGTCGTCGGCAAGCAGCACGAGCCCTTCAAGCCGGGCGACATTTCCATCCGCGACTGGATAGGCGAGTTCCAGCCGGAGACCATCAATGTAATTCCCCTCTTCGAGGAAAAGGAGCACATGCTCAACGCCCACGAGATAACCCGCGCCTATCTACAGGACAAGGATATCGACCACCAGCGCGTCTTTCTGGCCCGCTCCGACCCGGGCATGAACTACGGGCAGGTCAGCGCCGTGCTCATGAACAAGATTGCCCTGCAAAGATTGCACAGGATGTCGCTGGAAACGGGCGTGAAAATCTACCCCATCATGGGCGTCGGCTCGGCGCCCTTCCGCGGCAACCTCAAGCCGGAAACGGCGGACACCATCGTCAAGGACTACCCCAGCGCCCATACCTTCACCATCCAGTCCGCCTTCAAATACGACCACCCTCACGACGAGGTCGTCGCCGCCATAAAAAAGCTGCGGCAGCGGGAAACGGGCTCGCCGCTGGAAATCGACGAGGAGAGAAGCCTGGACATCATCGAGCGCTACTCCGCCGAGTACCAGAAACAGGTCGAGGTGCTGGCGCCCGTCATCAACGAGCTGGCCAAGTACATACCCAACCGCCGCAAGAGAAAGCTCCACATCGGGCTGTTCGGCTACCCGCGCAACATGAAGGGCATCACTTTGCCCAGGGTCATCACCTTCACCGCCACGCTCTATTCCATCGGCCTGCCCCCCGAAATACTGGGCCTGAACGCGCTCACCAAGGACGACATCGAGTTCATCAAAAGCGTCTATCTATCCTGCCAGGACGACCTGCGGGACGCTTTGCAGTACCTCAACCCCGACACGCCCTTTTTGACCAAAGAGCTGGCCGATACGATAAAAGAGTTCCCGGTGGAATTCGAGGTCAACCGGGAGCACAAGGAAGTGACCGATAACATACTGAAATCTTTGGACGGTGACAAGACCTGGCTGGAGCAGCGGGTGCTGCGCGCGGCCAATATCAGGAGTTTTTTGGGGTGAGGGGCACGAAAATCCCCCTTAATCCCCCGCCTTCGCTAAAGCTACGGCGGGCAAGCCTCTTTTGTAAAGGGGGAACGAGCGTTAAAGAGGGGAGAGCGGAAGGGGTTTATGCTGGTCTACGATAAAAAGCTGAAGCAGCTCTCTAGGCAATTAAGAGACGATATGACCGAGGCCGAAAGGCGACTGTGGGAAAGAATAAGAATGCGACAACTAAAAGGATACCACTTCTACAGGCAGAAACCAGTCGGAGATTATATCGTCGACTTCTTCTGCCACAGAGCTAAGTTGGTTATAGAGATAGATGGCAGTCACCACCTCGTCGGTGAGACGATTGAATACGACCGAATAAGGGACGATTACTTACGTAGCCTTGGTTTGAGAGTGTTGAGGGTCGCTAACGAGGAAGTATTGAATAACACCGATGGAGTAGTCGAGAAAATAATGGAGGCGACGCTTTGACGAAAATCCCCTTTAATCCCCCTTTACGAAAGGGGGAACGAGCGTCGTCGCTTAACAACATAGATTACCTCCCAACCCCACCACTGGGGGAATAAAAGATAAGGGGGGTGGGGTAGAGATGACAAGTGATAAGCCCTCAGAGCAAGCTTTATTAGCAGAATATGCAGTATGCCAGCGTGAAGCGGGTGATTGTGTACATGCTAGTTGGCAAAGTGGCTTAGTACTTTTCGTGACTACTTTAACATTAGCAGGAACGGTAATCTATAGCCTCTTAAATACAAATGCCAACGTATATAGATTAATTATTGTTTTGGTTTTAGGAGGCTTTTCTATTACCCTTTTAATAGTTTGGATACGATATTTAACTCGCCAACATCTTATTCGCCGTGTTATGTTTCACCGAATGGTGGAAATAGAAAAAGAGTTGAACTTACGCAAAAGTTCGTATGTAACCTTCGTTGACTCAGCTAAAAAAGAAGACGTTAAGGATTGGGAAGACGGGAAATGGTTCCCACTTGTTGAAGAAGCTGGTAAAAAACTTTGGGGGAAATACCAAAATGAACCAGGACGGGGTCCACAAGGTTATAAATTAACAAAGCGTATGGCCTTCTTGGCGATTATCGCTTGGGGAATTTTCATACTCAGCGAAATCCTAATATACAGTTGTCCTTTAATTAGAAATTGTTTTCTTGACTGCGTTTTGTAGGAGTATTGATGTCTAAACCTAAAAAAGTTCTGATTGTCGGTAGCGGCCCCATCATCATCGGGCAGGCGGCGGAGTTCGACTACGCCGGAACCCAGGCCTGTAAAGCCATGCGCGAAGAAGGCGTCACCTCCGTGCTGGTCAACTCAAATCCCGCCACCATCATGACCGACGAAGGCATCGCCGACATCGTTTATATCGAGCCGCTCACCGTGGAGATGGTGGGGCGCATCATCGAAAAAGAGCGCCCCGACGGGCTGTTGCCCACACTGGGCGGGCAGACGGGACTTAATTTAGCCGTAGATTTAGCCGACGCCGGAATCTTAGAGAAATACAACGTCAAATCACTGGGCACGCCCATTCAGACCATCCGCAACGCCGAAGACCGCGAGCTTTTCAAGGCGCTGATGACTAAAATCGGCGAACCCACGCCGCAGAGCGCCATCGCCAACAGCCTGCAGCAGGCGCGCAAGGTCGCCAAGGAAATCGGGCTGCCCCTCATTATTCGCCCCGCCTATACGCTGGGCGGAACGGGAGGCGGCGTGGCCCGCACCCCCAAAGAGTTCGAGAGGGTGGTCAGCGCCGGTCTCGCCGCCAGCCCCATCAACCAGGTGCTGGTAGAGAAATCGGTGGCGGGGTGGAAAGAGATAGAGTACGAGGTGATGCGCGACGCCGCCAACAACTGCATCACCGTCTGTAACATGGAAAACCTCGACCCGATGGGCGTACACACCGGCGACAGCATCGTCGTCGCCCCCAGCCAGACGCTGACCAACAAGGAATACCAGATGCTGCGCACCGCCAGCCTCAACATCATCCGCGCCCTGGGCGTGGAAGGCGGTTGCAACGTCCAGTTCGCCCTCGACCCCAACAGCGAAAACTACTACGTCATCGAGGTCAACCCCAGGGTCAGCCGCAGCTCGGCGCTGGCCTCCAAAGCCACCGGCTACCCCATCGCCCGCGTCGCCGCCAAAATCGCCGTGGGCAAAAGATTGGACGAGATACCCAACCAGGTAACGGGCAAGACGATGGCCTCCTTCGAGCCGGCGCTGGACTACCTTGTAGTCAAGATACCGCGCTGGCCCTTCGACAAGTTCGAGTTCGGCGACAGGATTATCGGCACCCAGATGAAAGCCACCGGCGAGGTGATGGCTATCGACAGGTGCTTCGAGGCCGCACTGCAGAAAGCGATACGCTCGCTGGAGTTCGGCAAGCGGTCATTGCTCTGGGAAGACCCGCGCTTAAAGCTGGGCGACGACATCAAGAACTACCCGCTGGAGCCCAACGACCTGCGGCTCTGGGCGCTGATGGCGGCGCTGCGGCGGGGCATAACCCCCGAGGCGCTCTCGGAACACACGCATATCGACCTCTGGTTCACCACCAAGCTGAATAACATCGTGGAAATGGAAAAGAAGCTGCTGGCCGAGCCGCTGACGCCGGAGTTAATGCTCCAGGCAAAACGGCTGGGCTTCGCCGACGGGCAAATCGGCACGCTGGCCGACAGGCTGCCGGAGCAGGTGAGAAAGCTGCGCCAAGACTGGAAAATACGCCCCGTCTACAAGATGGTGGATACCTGCGCCGCCGAGTTCGATGCCGCCACCCCCTATTTCTACAGCAGCTACGAGCAGGAGAACGAGGCCGTCGCCCCCGAGGGCAACAAGGCGGTGGTCATCGGCAGCGGGCCGATACGCATCGGCCAGGGCATCGAGTTCGATTACTGCAGCGTCCACTCGGCCTGGGCGTTGCAGGAAGCGGGCTACCAGTCCATCATGGTCAACTCCAACCCGGAGACGGTCTCCACCGATTTCGACACCAGCGACCGCCTCTACTTCGAAGCGCTGGACGAGGAGAGCCTGCGCGACATACTGGAAAACGAAGGGAGCAACGGCGAGGCGCCGCCCTCGATAGTCCAGTTCGGCGGGCAGACGGCGATCAACCTGGCCGAGCCGATATCACGCAGCGGCCTGCCCATCATCGGCTCCAGCGTCGACGCTATCGACCTGGCCGAAGACCGGCGCCGCTTCGAGAATTTCCTGAACGAATTAGGCATACCCCAGCCTCCCGGCGCCGGCGTGACTTCAAGAGAGGAAGCGCTCAAGGTGGCCAAGCTCATCGGCTACCCGGTGCTGGTGCGCCCCAGCTACGTTCTCGGCGGGCGAGCCATGGAAATCGTCCACGACGCCAGGGAGTTGAGCCGCTATATCAAGCAGGCCATCGAGCTGGACACCAAGCACCCCGTACTCATCGATAAGTACCTCGAAGGCAAAGAAGCCGAGGTCGACGCCGTCGGCGACGGCGAGGACATACTTATTCCGGGCATCATGGAGCACATCGAGCGCGCCGGCGTCCACAGCGGCGATTCCATGGCGCTCTACCCCGGCATCAACCTGACCGAAGAAGAGGTCAACACGCTGGTCGACTACGCAATTCGGATAGGATTAGGTCTCAAGATAAAGGGGCTGATGAACATCCAGTTCGTCATCATGCCCAAGGAAGACGGCGGCTCCTCGGTCTACGTGCTGGAGGTAAACCCCCGCGCCAGCCGCACCATACCCTTCATCTCCAAGGTAACCGGCGTGCCCATGGTCAAGGTGGCCACCAAGGTCATGCTGGGTCAGAGCCTAAAGGAGCAGGGCTATAAGACCGGCCTCTGGCCGCGGCAAAAGCTGGTGGCGATTAAAGCTCCCGTCTTCTCCATGTCCAAGCTCATCGGCGTCGACACCTATCTCGGCCCCGAGATGAAGTCCACCGGCGAGATAATGGGCATTGACTATAACTACGACGCCGCACTGGCCAAGGCGCTGCAGGCGGCGGGCATCAGCCTGCAGGAGAAGGGCGCCATGCTCTTCAGCATCGCCGACCGCGACAAGCCGGAGGCGCTGCCCATCATCAAGGGCTTCGCCCGGATGGGCTACAAGCTCTACGCCACCGAGGGCACCGCCGCCATGATTAAGCAGGCGGGATTGCCGGTGACGCCCATCCGCAAGAAGCTCAACGAAGGGCACCCCAACGTCCTCGACATCATCAACGACCGGACGGTGAACGGCATACTCAACACCATCACCGGCGGGCGCATCCCCCTGCGGGACGGCTTCCGCATCCGCCGCACCGCCACCGAGTTACGCATCCCCTGCTTCACCTCGCTCGACACCGCACAGGCGGCGTTGAAAGTGCTATTGCGGGGCAGCCAGATTTACAGCGCCCTGCCCGTGGCCGACTACCGCCAGAAGGCGCCCAAATGATTGAGGAAACAGCCAGAGTCACCGGTAGCACCAAGCCGATGAAGGACGCGCATTTGCTCACACTAAAAGCACCCGGCATCGCCGCCGAAGCCAAGCCCGGCCAATTCGTCATGGTGCGCTGCGGGGAAAAGGGTGAATACCAGCTGCGCCGCCCTCTGAGCATTCATCAACGGGAAGGCGATAAAATCGCACTGTTATTCAACATCGTCGGCGGCGGCACGCAATGGCTGGCTCAACGCCAACCCGGCGACATGATTAGCCTGCTGGGGCCTTTGGGTAATGGCTTTAGCATTAATCCAAACTCAAAGAAACTACTAATGATAGCGGGGGGCATCGGCATCGCGCCGCTGGTCTTTCTGGTAACAGAAGCCTCTAAAAGAAACTGCGAAACAAAGCTACTTATAGGTGGAAGAGAGGCAGCACTGCTTTATCCACAAGACCTGCTGCCTGAAGGACTGGACATTATCTACGCTACTGAAAACGCTACCATGGGGTTACACGGCATGGTAACCACATTCGCCCCGAACTATTTCGAATGGGCAGACCAACTCTTTGCCTGCGGGCCATTACCAATGTACAAAGCGATGGCGCGAATGCCTGAACTGAAAAACAAGCCCGTACAGATTTCGCTGGAGGTAAGAATGGGGTGCGGGGTGGGCGTCTGCTACGGCTGCACGGTAAAGACGGCCAACGGCCTGAAGCAGGTATGCAAGGACGGGCCGGTGTTCGAGCTTAACGACATAGTCTGGGATACGCTGCCCGATTAGAGGAGGCGCGTCATGGTAGTCACTCAAAAAATCAGCCTGCAGAGCCGGGGGAACGGCGACATCATCGACATCACCGCCGAAGTGCAAAAGCAACTGTCGGCGACGAAACTCAAAGAGGGCACCGTCACCCTCTTTATTACCGGCTCCACGGCGGGCATCACCACTATCGAGCATGAGCCAGGGCTACTGGCCGACTTCAAGGCGATGTGGGAGCGCCTCGCCCCCAAAGACATCCCCTACCAGCACGACAAGGCCTGGGGCGACGGCAACGGCCACTCGCACTGCCGGGCTTCATTACTGGGAGCCTCGCTGGTCGTCCCTTTCACCGGCAACAGCCTGATGCTGGGCACCTGGCAGCAAATCGTGGTGGTGGACTTCGACAACCGGGCGCGTTCGAGGCAAATCGTGGTACAGGTCACCGGGGAATAGGGGCTTTGACAGCGCCCAAAACCAGGCTTATAATAGGCCTCTAGGGAAAGGCAGTTAGTAAATGGCGAATCAGATTGGCAAGAAGTACCAGTGCACCAAGTGCGGCGCCGAGTTTATCGTCACCCGCGCCGGTGAAGGCACCATCCACTGCTGCGGCAAACCCATGGAGCTAAAGAAATAGATGGCCAGCCAGTTAGGTAAACGCTACCGCTGCACCAAGTGCGGCACCGAGATTCTCTGCACCAAGGCCGGCGAAGGCACGCCCAGCTGCTGCGACCAGGAGATGGAGCTCCAGGAACCCCGCCCCGTCCCCTCCTCCGACTAGCTACTTGCCGTGCAACAGCGAGAAGAATTCCGCCCGGGCTTCGGCGCGGCTGCGAAAGCTCCCCCGCAACGCCGAGGTCACGATGGCGCTACCCGGTTTCTTAATGCCCCGCATTATCATGCAAAGGTGCTCCGCCTGAACGATTACGCCCACCCCGTCCGGTTTCAGCGCGTTGACGATGGCATCGGCAATTTGTGAGGTCATTCTTTCCTGAATCTGGGGACGTTTGGCGAAGATTTCCACCACCCGCGCCAGCTTGCTTCCCCCCACCACCCGGCCCGACTTGTTGGGCAGGTAGCCCACGTGCACCGTGCCGTAGAAAGGCAGCATGTGGTGCTCGCACATCGAATAGAAAGGGATGTCCCTCAGGATTACCATCTCGCGATGCCCTTCCTCGAAGCCCACCGCCAGGTCTTCCCGTGGGTCTTTGTCCAGCCCCGTAAAAAGCTCGGCATACATATCGGCCACCCGCCGGGGCGTGTCTTTTAACCCCTCCCGTTGCGGGTTCTCGCCGATAGCCTTCAGCATAGCCGTCACGGCGGTCTTTATCTCTTCTTGGTTAATCATGCCAGCCCTCCTTTAGCGCTCGGGGGTTTATGTTATGTTAAGTTAGCCCCAGCTCCCTCTCCACGATATCTAGTTCGGCGGGTAGCTCCAGAAAAGCTTCGGCGCCCTTGACCGCCGTCTCGGTATCCTTTAGCCCCGTGCCGGTGACGATACAAACGATGCGGCTCCGGGAAAAGTCACTGCCCTGCTGGCGCATCTTGACCAGCCCGGCTAACGGCGCCGCCGAGGCCGGCTCGCCGAAAATACCGCCTCTGGTAGCCAGCATTTTCTGGGCGGCTAAAATCTCTTCGTCGCTGACCATGTCGATAATGCCCCCCGACTCGTCGCGGGCGGCCTCCGCCCGCTTCCAGCTGGCCGGGTTACCGATGCGTATCGCCGAAGCCACCGTCTCCGGCTTTTCGACGACGTGCCCTCTAACGATGGGGGCGGCCCCCTCCGCCTGGAAGCCCATCATCCGGGGCAGGACTTTGGACTTGCCCGCCTCGTGGTACTCCCTGAAACCCTTCCAGTAGGCGGTGATGTTGCCGGCGTTGCCCACGGGGATAAAGAGGTAGTCGGGGGCTTCGCCCAGCGTATCGACCACCTCGAAGGCGGCTGTCTTCTGTCCCTCGATACGGTTGGGGTTGAGCGAGTTCACCAGCGTCACCGGGTGCTTCTCGGTAAGCGCCAGCACTATCTGCAACGCCTGGTCGAAGTTGCCGTCGATAGCCACGATTTTTGCCCTGTAGACGATAGCCTGCGCCATCTTGCCCAGTGCGATTTTGCCCTTGGGAATAATGATGATGGAGGAGACGCCGCAGCCGGCGGCGTAGGCCGCCGCCGAGGCGCTGGTGTTACCCGTCGAGGCGCACATCAGCGCTTTACTGCCTTCTTCGATAGCTTTAGCCACCGCCACCACCATCCCGCGGTCTTTAAAAGAGCCAGTGGGGTTGCAGCCCTCCAGCTTGAAGTAAAGCTCGCCGACCTTCAGCTCTTTTTCCAGGTTAGGGCAGCGCACCAGCGGCGTGTCCCCTTCTCCCAGAGAGAAGAGCGGTGTACTGGCGGTGACGGGCAAACGGTCTTTGTAACGGAACAAAACGCCTGGTTTCATATCAATTCTCCCACTTTTCCAGAAATTCCCTGGCTATCTTTCTCGTCTTGGGGCTTTCGCCTTTAAGCTGCTGCCTGACGAAAGCCAGTATTTTCTCTTTGTCTTTTGACCCGGCAAAATACTCGCCGAAAGATTCTATGGCGCCCGACTTTATCAGGTCTTTGTGTTTCTGGGTAGTCTTATCGATGTTGAGCAATCTATCGGTTATAGCCGCTTGCAGTTCGGGCTTGGCGCGGGCAATCTTGCCCGAGTTTGCCGTGACGTGCCCGGCGATAATGACGCTGTCGCCCAGCAGGTCGTAGTATTTATCGAAAATCTTCTCGAACCTGTTTTCGCTGTCGGCAGCGACTAGATTGGCCAGCAGCCGGACGGCAATCATCTTCCAGTAGGCGTTTTTGGCGTCGAGCATTTCAGCCAGAAAGTCCCAGTGGGGATAGAGGGCGGCGGGGTTTTCCTCGCTCAAGCCCAGCAGTATTTCGAAGCTGCCGTAGCGCTCCTCGTCGTCTTTGGACTTTAGCGCCGAAAGCAGTTCGGGGATTGGCTTTTCCGTCATGCCAGCTGCTCCTTAAGCTTGAACCCCTCCGTCAGCCCCCACCTCTCGACTATTTTACCGCCGACGATACGAAAAATGCTGACCGCACCCAGCTTAATCTGCTTATGAGTCGGCGCTATTCCTGAAAAAGCGCCCAGGTGAGTGGCCTCCAGCGTGGTGCGCACAGCCACCCGGTCTTTTTCGGCAATGATGTCGTTAATCGTACCTCTGGTATCGGGGAACGACTGGCGCCAGGAGCGATAGGCTTCCCGCACTCCATCGGGGCCCGCAACTTGACCGGGAAAGGAGTCGTGGTCAATGAAGTCTGCCGAAAAGAACTCATCGAAGCGGACATCTTCGCCCGTGTTAAAGGCTTCCTCGAAATAGCGGCGAATCAGGCGCTTATTCTCTTCGATGCCCATCGGATAGCTCCTTTAAGCCTCCACCCTGATAAAGTTCTCGATTTTTTTGACCGAGGGCATGGCCTCCAGTTCTTTAAGTGCCTGCTGCATGGCGGCTTCCTTGGCCGGGTGGGTCATGATGACAATCTCGGCGGTTTGCGCCTTGTCGTCTACCGTTTTCTGGATGACCGAGGAGATGCTGATGTTCTGGTCGCCCAGGATGCGGGAAACCTTGGCCAACACGCCGGGCTGGTCGTCAACGTTAAGGCGCAGGTAATAGCAGGTTTCCAGCTCCGCCATCGGCTTTATCTTCTTGTGGGGCACCAGCCGCCAGCGCGCCCGCGTGCCGGTGCCGGTGACGATGTCGCGGGCGGCGGAAACGACGTCGGCGACCACGGCGCTGCTGGTGGGCCAAGTCCCGGCGCCCTCGCCGTAGAAAATCACCTTGCCTACCAGGTCGCCCTCGACCAGTACGGCGTTATAGACGCCGTCCACCTTGGCCAGCTGGGAGTCCTCGGGGACAAAGGCGGGATGAACCCTGACCTCGATGAGGTTATCGGCCTGCTTGGCGACAGCCAGCAGCCGGATGGCGAAGCCCAGCTCACGCGCGTATTTAAAGTCGCGGCTGTCCAGACGGGTAATACCCTCGCAGTGAACGTCCTGGGGGCGCACCCGGTGGTGGAAAGCCAGCGAAGCCAGTATGGCCAGCTTGTAGGTGGAATCGATGCCCTCGACATCGTTTTTAGGGTCGGCTTCAGCGTAGCCAAGCTCCTGGGCCTGTTTCAGCACGGTGGGAAAGTCGATGCCCTCCCGGGCCATGCGGGTAAGTATGTAGTTGGTGGTGCCGTTGATGATGGCGTAGATGCCGCTGATGCGGTTGGCCACTAAATCCTGCTGGAAGGGGGCGATGATGGGGATGCCGCCGCCAACGCTAGCCTCGTAGTGCAACCCGACGCCGTTTTCCTGGGCCAGCATGAAAAGCTCCACGCCGTGCTTGGCAATGACCTCCTTGTTGGAGCTGACCACGTGCTTGCCCGCCTTGAGCGCCCGCTTCTGGTAGTCAAGTGCCGGCTTCTCGCCGCCGATAGCCTCGACCACGATATCTATATCCTGGTTGAAAAACTCATCGTCGTCGGTGGTGAAGAGCTTCAAGCCCAGCTCTTTAGCCAGAGGCCGTTTCAAATCAGACTCCAGCACCTTTATCTTTCTGAGCACGAGGGGGCAACCGACCTGCTCGGAGAGGACCTCCGCCTTGTCGGTCAGCACCCTGGCCACACCGCCTGCCACCACCCCCAGTCCCATTAACCCGACGCCGATGTTATCTTTTTTCACTGCCTTATCCTCCCATTACATGTGAAACTGCCCATTGCTTCTTCTCGTCATCCAGATAGTTAACGATAACGTTATTCTCGTCCGCCACCAGGCTATCTATCCACTGGTTCATAACCTCTTCCTTAAGTAAATCACGGCTTTCTTCCTCAATCTGGCGGTTAATGGAAACCTCGCTAATCTCGATGACCCAGTAGCCGCCGTCCACCTTGCTTTCGTCATCCTTTATCGGCTGGCTTACCACCTCTAGCTCCACGTCCTCGGCGAAAACGTAATCGTCAAAGGCCGTGGTCGTGGTGCCGGGGGATGCCGTATACTCACCGCCGTTCTCGGCGGATTCAGTGTGCTTGGAATACTCCAAGGCCAAATCGGCGAAGCTTTCGCCCGCATCCAGCCGGACGAGAACCTCGGTGGCCAGCGCCTCGCTTTCGAGCAGCATCACCCTGGTTTGTGCCTCTACCGGCTCGGCTTCTCTATCGACGCCCACGACCTCGATGAGCCAGTAGCCCAGATTCCTGGACTTATCCGCCTCATAGATGGGCTCGCTGATAGCCCCGGCCTCAAGACTAAAGGCGTTCTCTTCGAGAACCTGGCTGTCCACCTTCAGTGGCAAAAGGCCCGCCGGGCACCAGCCCAAATCGCCCTCCGCCTCTTTGGTGGTCTCGTCCAGGGAAAGCTCGGCGGCGATTTCAGCAAAGCTCACGCCGCTCGCTATCCTGAAAATGACCTCGTTGGCCAGCTCCTCGCCCTCCAGGAACATCGCCATAACGTGCCTCTGGTCGGCCCGCTGCGGCACCTGCTCGTCGATAAAGCCTTCATACAGCTTTTGCGCGATGAGCTGGGTAACGGCTATGTGCCGGTATCTTTCCGCCACCGGCGGATCGGTGCTTTCCATCAGCTCCCTGACTTCATCATCGCTGACGGTCACGCCCATCTCCGCCGCCGCCTGCTTTACCAACTCGTCGCGCTCGATAGCGCTCGCCGTCATGTCAGTGAAAAGAGAAGCGTATTCAGCCGACATACCGGTAGCGACGGTGTAATAAAGGAGCATATCGGCGTAATACTCCATGTCGAACTCGGTACCGTTGACCTCAAGCACGGTTTCGTGAAGCGGCTTGTAGTCGTCGAGGTACCAGTTTTTATAAACCCCGACACCGATAACGCTCAATACAGCCACGACGATAGCCAGAGAGACGAAAAGGATGATGCGCTGCCGCCGCTTTTGCTGCTTAAAGTGGGAACGCTGGCGCCGGGTAGGCACGTGATGCGTTTTCTCATGTTTCTTCTTGGCCAAGTCCAAACCTCCAAACGCAGAATTACCTATAGTTATAACCTAAAAGCCCAATCTTTTCAATCTGGCCGCGTTGCTGAAGACGACGAATTATGCTAATATATGTTGCTTAAGTCGGGGTGTAGCGCAGCCTGGTAGCGCACCTGAATGGGGTTCAGGTGGTCGCCGGTTCAAATCCGGCCACCCCGACCATAAATAGCAAAACCGACCTCTAAACCTTTCCCCTCCTTAAACGTTGCTGACCCTATATCGTTCCTTCCCACCGTATTGATTGCGCCTACCTTTGATGCTAACATGTTGATGCCAACGTCCAATCAGCCAGAGGCGTATCATCGGGAAAGGAGGTATTCGGCTTAAAAGAAGACACGTCCGAGATGTGCGAATAAGTTTGAGGGGTATGAAAATGAACAAGAACAACGCCGTAATTATTGCCGGCGGTATGTGCAAGTTCGGTGTCAGGCAGGCGAGCTATCTGGATATGGTACAGGAAGCCGCCAAAGCCTGCCTGGACGACCTGCCGGGGCTTACGCCGAAACACATCGACGGCCTTCTCTTCGCCTCTACCTTCGTCGGCAGGCGTTCCTGCCAGGTCAACAGCGCCCCCGTCGTCGCCGAAAGACTCGGCATAAAGCCAACGTCTATCTGCGCCAGGCTCGACGTTCTCTGTGCCGGCGGCAGCACCGGTATACTGCTCGCCAAGGGGCTGATTGAGAGCGGCATGGCCCGGGCGATTCTGGTAGTAGGCTGTGAAAAGGTCTACACGCCGGAGCTGTGGCAAATTCAATACGACGAGATTTCCGCCATAGACCACGACTGGGACGCCGCCTCCGCTATCGGCCCGCCGCCCGTCTGGTTCGCAGCCATCGCCAAAGAGCACATGAAAAACTACGGGACCACCCGGGAGCAGATGGCATCCGTACCGGTAGCCAACTACAGCCACGGCACGACCAACCCCAAGGGCCATTTCCAGAAGGAATTGACCATGCAGGAGGTACTGGAAGCCAAAGTGGTGGCCGCGCCACTGGGACTCTACGACTGCTGCCCCCTGTCCGACGGCGCCGCCGCCGCGGTTATCGCCAGTGAAGATAAGGCCAGAGAGCTCAGTGACCGGCCCCCGGTTTACCTCCGGGGCGGCGCCCAGGTGGCGCTGCACAGCGTATCCGCCAACTGGCCCGGTAAAAACCTGGGCGACTGGGCGCACATGAACCTGGCCGCGAAAAAGGCCTTCGCCAACACGGGACTGAAACCGGGCGACATAGACGTGATGCAGGTACACGATTGCTTCAGCATTTCCCAGATAGTCGAGCTCGAAGAGCTGGGCTTCTGTAAAAAAGGCGAAGGCGGTCCTTTCGTCGCCGCTGGGGAGACCAGGCTCACCGGCCAGATACCGACCAACACCGACGGCGGTCTTCTTTCCGCCGGGCATCCCTTCGGGGCGACGGGTATTCGCCAGGGAATCGAGATTATGAAACAGCTCCAGGGCCGGGCGGCGCTCCAGGTCAAAGACCCCGTGAACGCCCTGACCCACAACCTGAGCGGGGCTAATGTGGAACATACCATCGTAGTCTATAGTAAGGAACCCGGAAAGTAGAGGAGAGTCATGACAGAGAATGTAGGCTTACCCTTCCTCGAAGGACGTTACTCGCCCACGCTGGATTTATGGCCCATCGAGGCTAAGGAGTTTAACCGAATCCACACCTTCTACGATAACCTGAAAGAAGGCAAGTACACCACGACCAAATGTAAAAGCTGCGGGCATATCAGCTATCCGCCGCGGGTGATTTGCCCCGAGTGCTATAGCGAAGAGCTGGAATGGATAGAGCTGCCCACCAGGGGCAAGGTCGTCACTTTCGTGGAGAAGCTAATCGCCATCCCGCTCGGCTTCGGCGAACCTTTGATTGACGCCTGGATAGACCTGGGAGAAAACAGCCCGCTAAGACACGTCTTCAGCCGGGTGATAAACTGCCCGTCGGGGGGCATCAAAGAGGGCGATGAGGTTCGCTTCGTCGTTTTCGACATACCCGGCCACCCTATCGAGTGGCGCCGGGAGAAATGGATAGCGGAAAGGGTTTACTTTGCCTTCGAGCCGGCGGCTTGAGGCATATAGCGACCGCTAACTGTATAGAGCCGGGCCGCTAGAAGTCAGGGACGGGTTTTCTAAGACAGTTCCCGGATGACCTAGTAGATTTCCTCCCCGATGAGGATTTGGGTGCCCGAGGTCATCGGCTGCCATTTCTTCAGGAAATTCTGGAACTTCTCCGACGGGGCATCCTTCTGGCGGAACTCCTCCAGGCTTTTAAGATGCACGATGCCGACGTATTTATAGGGAATCTCGCCCGCGGCGGCACCTACTATCTTGACCAGTTCGAACTTCTCCACCGAGGCCAAACTGTCAAAGAGAGGGCCCTTTTCCTTTTTCACGTATTCCAGATACTCCGCGTCGGTCACGTTCTCTGCCAGGTTGTAAAGGATAATCTCTTTAGCCATCTGGTTGGCTCCTTTCTCAGGGCTTAAAGATTTTTTGTCGTTTATCTCAAAGACCCCCGGGCGCTGGAGCAGCCAGCTCCCAGCGCCCGTCAACGGGTCGTGTCTTTTTATTTTGGCATATTTAGCCGGCGACACGATGGTCTAGTTAACGTTATCGCCCTATTTGCCGTCCATCCTGTGCTCGAAGGCCGGCGGGTAGTTATCGATAAGCTCCGCCTTCCATTCGTTGAGACCCAGAAGCATGGGTATCATGAAGAAGGGCTTGCGGACGTTGTCGAAATAGACCGGCAGGTGCACCACGTTCCGGGGCATGAAGATGCCCGTCGGCTCGTTAAAGGTGTATTTCTCAGCCTCTTCGCCTTCGCCAATCCAGAACTCGACATCCCCGCCCAGGTCCTTGGCGTTCTCGGGGTCGGCGCCGATAAACAGGAAAATTTCGTCGCAGTCGTGCGAGTGAGGCGTGTCCTTGGGCATTTGCAGGTCGCCGGCGCTACCCGACAGCTGAAGACCGCAGCCGAAACCGCAACCCGACTTGTATATCAGCAGGAAGCGCAGGTCGATGGGTGAATCGGGATAGACCGTCTTGTCGAAGAACATAGGCGGCCTTATCTTCTTCTCGTAGTCGGGGTTTATAATCCCCTTGGGCTTTAGTTTGTTAACGTACTTAGCGTACTTTCCTCCGGACAATTTCTTATCTCCTTTCTCAATTTTGAGTTTTTTCGCTTTGCTCCACGTAGATACAATATAACCCCTCCCACCCCAGGTTACAACGAACCATTGGCCGTGTCCTAAAGTTCGGTAGGGCATTTCAAAGGCACGATGTTTTTGCAGGCCACCCCCGCTTATGTTAGAATTTCAATGAGGTGAGATTTGGCTGAAGAAACACTAACTAAAAACCCCGGACGCCGCCAGGCCCAAAAGATTAGAATAATGCTGGCCGACGACCATCCCCTATTGCGCCAGGCATTGAGGAACGTGCTGGAAAAAAATAGCGACTTCGAGGTTATCGCCGAAGCCAGCGACGGCGAAGAAGCGGTCAAGCTGGCTACCGAGCTGGTCCCCGACGTCGTGATTATGGATATAAGCATGCCCAACCTCAACGGGCTGGAGGCGACCAAACAGATTAAGGCGAGCAACCCCGAGATAGCCGTGCTGGTACTGACCGTCCACACCGACAGCGAGCACATCATGAGCATACTCCGCGCCGGCGCCGGCGGCTATTTGACCAAGAGCGTCTACGGCGACGAAGTTACCAACGCCGTGAGGGCGCTCGTATCCGGAGAAACGGTATTATCCCCGACGATTTCGCAACAGATTCTCAAGTACGCTTTTCAACACAGCACCAAACCCAGAAAATTGAGCACTGGCAATACGCTCTCCTCAAGAGAGCTGGAGGTGCTTAACCTGGCCGCCAAGGGCATCCCCAATAAGGATATCGCCACCAAGCTGGGTTTAAGCCTGCGCACCGTCAAAGGCTATTTAGCCGACCTCTTTTTAAAACTGAATGTAGCCTCGCGCACCGAGGCGGTAATTGTTGGCCTGAGGAGAGGTCTCCTCACCCTGGATGACCTCGAGTAAAACCGGTTATCGAGAAGCTAATGCCGAAAGTTCTCGGGACAAAAACTAGGGGCAATTTTGTCACGAATCCCCACTTTTGGGTGATTCTCGTTATCATGGTGGCTCTCCTCTACATCTACAATGCCTGGCCCTGGCGCCCCTGGAACGTAGGATCATGGTTCCCCTGGCTCACCGCTTTTTACGGACTGGCCCTGGTGGAGCTGATGAACCATATCGTCGGCGTCCTCTTCCTGATACCGATTATCTACGCGGCAATTGTTTTCTCCTGGCAAGGGGCTCTGGTTACTTTCCTGCTGGCGCTGGTAGGCGTACTGCCCATAATAATAGACATCTGGTCGGTCAGCTCCCTGATAACCAACGTACTCTTGCTGCTGCTACCACTGCTGGTGGTATCCATCGTTACTTTCGAGATTAACTGGCGCCGCAAAGAGCGAAAGACCTACGCCGAGCGGGAAGCAGAACGCAAGCTCTACCTGGCCAAGATACTGGAATCACAGGAGAACGAAAGGTTCCGCATCGCCCAAGAAATTCACGACGACACCATACAGACACTGCTGGTCATCGCCAACCGCGCCCAGGACTTGATTCCCCCCGGCAAGGACGGCCTGGGAGAGGTGAAAAAGAAAGCAGAATGGATAAGGGACGCTACGCTACAGGCCATCGAAGACCTGCGCCGGACGAGCCTCGACCTGAGGCCGAGCGTGCTGGACGATTTAGGGATGGTGCCGGCGTTACGCTGGCTGACCGACAACATGAGCCAAGAGTCCGGCATTAAGACACGTATCAAGATACACGGGGCCAAGCGCAAGCTATCGCCCCCGGCCGAAGTGGCCATATTCCGCATAACGCAGGAGGCGCTGAATAACATCAAGCGCCATTCCAAAGCCTCCGAAGCCGAAGTCATTCTGGAGTTCGACAAGGAATTCTTCAAGGTAAAGATAAAGGACAACGGCCAGGGATTTCGCCCCCCCAAGAAACTGGAAAGGCTGGCCGCCAGCGGCAAACTGGGGCTAATCGGTATGCGGCAAAGAATCGACCTTTTCGACGGGACGCTAAAAATCCGTTCCCGTCTCGGTGAAGGCACACTGGTCTCGATTAAGGCCAAGTGCTAGCCGTAACCCAAAACCAGTGTTTTAGAGAATCTTAACCCCTACCCCATCGGTTTCATCATGCTCGGCAGCCAGAGGCTCAGGTCGGGCACAGCAATCAGGATAGCCAGGAAAATCACCAGCACTATCAGGAAGGGCGCCACGCCGCGGATAACCTCGGAAACGGGCACGCGGAAAGTACCGCTCATCAGGTAAAGGTTCAATGCCACCGGCGGCGTGAGCAGCGCTATCTCGATATTGACCACCATCATTACCCCGAACCATATCGGGTCAAAGCCCAGGGCTTCAATCAACGGTATGAAGAGAGGCACGGTCACCAGCATGATAGCCAGCCCGTCCATAACGAAGCCCAGCACCAGCAGGATAAGGTTAATGACGATGATCACCATCCAGGGGGATAACCCCGAAGACGAGATGAAATCGACCAGCGCCTGCGCCATCTTGGAGCTACCCACCAGGTAGGAAAAGAGCGTGGCCGCGATAATCATCAGGCCGACCATGCCCGTCAGCGTCGCCGTTTCCGTCATCGCCCGCACCAGGTTCTTAAAGCGGAAGCGGTAGAAAACGACGGCGATAAGCAATATAATGAGGGCGCCTATTCCCCCCGCCTCGGTGGCCGTTATCACCCCCATATAAATCCCGCCCAGTATGCCGACCATGAGGACGACCACCGGCCAGACTTTCTTCAGGGAAACGAATCGCTTCCTCCAGCTGGTGCTTACCGGTTTGGGCGCCAGTCCGGGGAATCTCCAGCAGGCGATAATGGCGTAAGACGAAAGCATGACCGCCAGCAGAATGCCGGGGATGACACCCGCCATGAAAAGCTCGCTGATAGACTGCTGGGCCATAATGGCGTAGACGATGAAGGGGATGCTGGGTGGAATCAGCGGGCCGAGGACGCCGCCGGAAAGCATCGCCCCCATGCTGAACTTGCGGTTATAGCCGAGCCGTTCCATCTGGGGCAAAGCCACCTTGCCCACGGTAAGTATGGTGGTGCCGCTGGCGCCCATCGTGGCCGCCATGCCCGCCTCCGCCCAGATAGAAGCCACCGCCAGCCCGCCGGGGACGCGCGACAGCCAGTTATTGGCCGTGTCGAAAATATCGGAGCCGATTTCGGTTTCGGCGATGATATAGGCCATCAGTATGAAGAGGGGCAACGGCGTCCAGTTAAGGCTGTAAAAAACGGAAAACGGGGTCAGCCCCAGTTTGGCCAGAGCCGGGGCCCCCACGCCCAGGAGCAGACCGAGCACGGTGCAAAAGCCCAGAGAGTAGGCAATGGTCACCCCCGCCAGCATCAGGAGAATCGACGCCGCGGCGCATATAATGGTTATGGTTAGGATATCCATCTATGGCCCCCCCACCGGGCGGCCAACGCCGATATGCTTCAGGGGCACACTATGCCTCATTTTGTTCCTCATCGCTGCTTTTTCCGTATTTTAAAGAAGCAAAATAACGCACGACTTGAGCGATAAGCACCAGACAAAGCAAGCCGACGCCAACCGGAATGGTAAACATCATCGGGGCCACGGGGATGCCGGTGGTAGCCGTGGTCTGACTGCTTTTCACGGCAAACATGGCCTGTTCCCAGCTTTTCCAGACGAGCGGAACGCAGATAATCAAGCCCACCAGCGGGCTGATTACGTTGATGATAGCGTCGCGCATCTTCTCCGGCATATAACGGTCGAAGATATCGATGCGGAGGTGCCGGCGCAGCCTTTGCGTCTGAGCTATGGTGAACATGACACAGGCCAGCATGATAATATAGGAAATTTCGTAGGCGTAGGGGTCCGGATTCTTGAAGATGTACCTCATCACCACGCCGTAACCGGTGACGAAGGCCAGCAATACTATCAGCGCCCCGGAAAATATCCAGGACATGCGGGTAGTGCGGTCAAGCAGTGAGCCTAAAAATTGAAGCGCTCTTTCGGCTTTATTCAATCGCTTTTCGGTCATCAGCTTGTCCTAGGCGAGAGGAGGAGTCATTGTGGCTCCTCCTCTCCGCCAACCGTCTTTGGACTCAAGTCCGGTAGAGACAATTTATGAGCTCTTCTTTAAGGAAGAGAAGTTAAGGAACTTCTACTGGTTAGCCTCTTCGAAAGCGTCCTTAAGTATCTGGACGTCTCCCGCGTCGAGCTGGGCGTAGAAGTCATCGACAACCGACTCTGTCGCCTGGCGCCATCTCGCCAGCTCGTCGGCAGGCAAATCGTAGATGTCGATGTTAGCGTCCTCACAAGAGGCGTACGAAGTCACCATAAGGTCCTGGAACTGGTCGAAAATAGCGGCTTCCCATATCTCGCCTTCGTCAAGCATGATGTCCTTGACATCGCTCGGCATGTCGTTGAAAACGTCCAGGTTTATGGTTACGGTAGCAAAGATGCCCGATATCGGCGCGGTAGTAATGTATTCCACCACGTCGTAAGCGTTCAACAGGTATATGGCGGCGGCGTTCCAGCCCACGGCTCCGTCAATCACGCTCTTTTCCAGCGAAGGCACCACGTCCATAAAGGGCATGGCGGTGGGGGCGCCACCCAGGGCCTCAACGGTTTCGGTCTCGGTAGTACTGGCCGTCTGGATGATCAAACCCGCCCAGTCCTCGAGAGTATGTATCGGCTCATTACCGCAATAGGTGTGGAAGTCCTGCCCCTGGAAAGACAGCAAACGCTGGTTGAACTCTTCTTCCATTATATCATTGTAAAGCGTATCTTTGATGATATCCGAGAATTTGCTCAGCGCGGCGGGGCCGTCAAGCACGAAGGGCAACCCCATCGCACCCAGCCTCACGTCACGGCTGGAAGCGTACTGCAAGTCGAAGAAAGCCATGTCAACCGCCCCCGTCCTCACCATATCGAGGCTTTCATCCATGGAACAGAGCGCCTCACCGGCGTAAACCTCCATGGAATAGTTGGTGCCCGCGGCACGCTCGTTGAAATTCGCCGCCCACTGCTGGAGGAGCACGGTGTCGAAGGAACCCTCGGGCCTATCACAGGCCAGCCTTAAGACCACGGGTTCGCTCGGCCCGTCATCCCCGCCACAGGATACGGCGCCCGCCAGGGTGAACGACAAGACCAGTAACAGGCTCAAGCAGATAGATAGTTTTTTCACTTTTCTCCCTCCTTATTTTTAGTTAGTTGATGCCTACCCTCTGCGACCGTTGATTACGGCTTGTACCGTATTGCTAACATCATAAAGACCCCACCCTCAAGTTACAACGGCCTATTGACCCCGTCCTAAAGTTCGTTTTTTTTCGCCAAAACATGCTGTAAGATTATTTTAGCGCTCTGTGGGACTTAACGTCCTTAGCAGAGCGGAAACACAGAATTACAGTGGAAAGGAAAACCTGGGTGCATGGAAGATAAGTTTAAGCAACTGGCTAACGCCGGCAATCCCAAAAACAGAATCAAGTGGGCGCAGGACTGGCAAAAACAGGGCAAGAAGGTAATCGGCGTCCTGGACAGCCTGGTGCCCGAAGAGGTCATCTACGCGGCGGGGATGCTGCCCTGGCGTATTCAGGGTACCTGGAAAGAGGACGTATCCCGCGCCATGACCTACCGCTACCCCCAGGGTAACACCTACCTGAATCACGTTCTGGAATCGTTCCTGGCGGGCGAACTGGACTTCCTGGACGGTATGGCCTGCAGCAACCGCGACGAGGACTTCATCCGTTTCCGCGACTACTGGGAGTGGCTGGACCCGAAACGCCCGGCCTACATTATTGAAGTCCCCACCGTCGACACCGAAAAGACCCGCCAGCGTTTCACCGGCAAGATAGGCGATTTTGCCGGCTCTCTGGAAAAGCTGGGCAAGACGAAGGTGGACGACGGCGCCCTGCGTAAGGCTATAGACACCTACAACAAGGGGTATAGCCTGCTCAAGAAGCTGACCGAGTTGAGGAAGCAAGACGCTCCGCCCGTAACCGGCGCCGAGGCGATGGCCATAGCCATAGCGGCTACGGTCATGCCCCGCGACCAGTTCAATAAGGAGCTGGAGGCGCTGTTGCCCTACCTGGCGCAGCGTAAGGCCGATGTCAAAAACTCAAGGCCGCGCGTGCTCTTTTCCAGCGACCTGCTGGACAACCCGGCCTATATAGAGCTGGTGGAGTCAGCGGGCTGCCTGGTAGCCCTGGACGACCTGGATAACGGCAGCCGCTACTTCTGGAACACGACCGGCAGCGGCGACCCCGCTTCTGCCCTGGCCAAGCGCTATCTTAAAAACGGCTCGCCCCGCATGTTCGACTGGCGCGAGCAGGTAGAGCAGATTGCCAGGCTGGTCAAGGAATACAAAATCGACGGGGTGCTGGAGCTGGTCGATACGTTCGACTACCCGCGCGCTTTCCGCCGCCCCTACCTGGAACTCTGGCTCAAGGAAGCGGGTATCCCCTCGATGAGTTTCGAACGCGACTACAGCCTGGCGAACGTAAGCCAGCTGAAAACGAGAATAGGCGCCTTTATCGAAATACTTCAGGCCAAGGCCGTGTGAACCGGCGCTTTTCCCCAGATAAAGACGAGATGAAAGCGCTAATAGGAGGTTATTAATGCAGAATCTGTTGCAAAAACTGATCGATAAAAAGAAGAAAATGCTCGCCGAGCTGGACGCCCACCCCGACCCGAAAATGATGCCCTCGATGCGGATGGCGCTGGAGATTGAGATTGAAGGCTACGGGGATTTGCTGGAATACGCGCGCGAGGGTAAGCCCATCCTGGGGCATTTCCCCTCCAACGGCCTGGCCCGAGCCATGGGCGCCCTGCCCATTCTCTATCAGGACCCGCTGCTCTGCGACCCCGACCCGGAGATAGGCATCCAGCTTTACCAGGTTGCCCGCGACATGGGCATGCCCGACTATATGTGCGACGTCTTCACCCTGCCCGCCGCCGCGGTCAAGGCCGGCATGTACGCTCCCCCCAAGGTGGCGACTTCGGGCACCGGCGGCGCCTGCCGCGTCTGGATGTACCACATGAAGGCTTTCGCCCAGTATTTCGCCGTGAACAACGACATACCCACCTTCGAGTTCGACACGCCACACGATTACAGCCTGGACAGCATCAGCTACATGGCCGACCAGCTGGCGGATTACATCAAGTTCGTGGAAAAGAACGTTCCCGGCACCAAATACGACGAGGAAGAGCACCTCAAAATAATCGAGGCCAACAAAACCTGGATTAATTACACACTCAAGGACTTCGAGCTCAAAAAAAACGTACCCATGGGCTTGAGCAACATGGAAAACGCCGTGCTGCCCCTCCACTTCGACCCCTCTCTCTTCGGCAAGCGGGAAAAGGTGCTCGAGTTCTGGAAACAGCGCGTCAAGGATACCGAGGCTCGCATCGCCCAGGGCGGCAACAAGAACGAAAAGCTGCGCATCCTCTGGCTGAACCCCATTCCACTATACATGGACCTCTTCTCCCTGCTCGACGACCTGGGCATCTCCATGATTACCTGGATACCGCCGCTGGCGGTGCTCAACGGCTGGAGAGCCAAGTGGGGCGACGAAAAGGAGTTCGGGCGCAAGCTGACCCCGCTGGAGGAAGAAGCCCGTTTCATGTTCGCCGACATCTACGGCACCAAAGAGTGGGCCGACGAGGTCGTCTGGATGTGTAAAGAGCTGAAGTGCGACGCCGTCGTTTACTATCAGCTCGTCGGCTGCATACATATCGGCGCGCCCTTCCGGATGGTCGCCGACACGGTTAAGGAGCAGCTGGGACTGCCGACGCTGGTCATGCCCGGCCGGCTCTACGACCCGACCATCATGCCCGCCGCCGAAATCGAGGACAGGTTGAGAATGTTCGCCGATTCCATACTGGCCGGCAAGAAATAAAAACGCAGTTTCTTCAGGCATAGGGAGTCATCCCGCCCAAGGAGGATGGCTCCCTACTCTCCTGATTTCTCCTTCCATACTTAGGAGTCATCCTTCCCAAGGAGGATGGCTCCTAACTTTTTCCCCCGCCGTGAAGTCCCCAGCGCTTGAAAAGCATCTGGTAAAACTCGGGCTGGGGGAAATCGGCCTGCATGTACATACCGGCGCGGGCGTAGCTGAAGTCACCCTTCTCGATTTCCCTGACCCCCTCCACCAGCTTTTCCAGCCTGTCTCTGGCCACGGAGAGGACAATCTCGTCCTCGCCGGCCAGCGCCCGGTGGAAATCGCCGGGGTCGGGCAAGGTGACCATATAGTTGCCGTTGGCCATCACCGGTACGACCTGGTAAGCACAGGCCGGCGGGAAAAGGTGGGCGTCAACGGAGTCCTCTTCGCTGCGGAAATGTATCGGCATCAGCATATTGCGCAATTGCGCCGTGTTGGAATAGATGATAACCACGTCGGGCTCGAAGTCGGCCTCCCGCAGGGGGGCGGAAACGATGCCGATGTATTTGTCGCGCTCGAAGGTGGGAAAATTAACGAAGGTTTGCAGCTCGGGGTCTTCGGGTTTGTCCACCAGCCCGTAAGCGATGAGGGCGGCGAAGCACCAGTTGTCCTCTTTGAGCATGGCCACCGTCTCTTTCTGGCGGCGGGAAAGGGCGAAAGCCTGGCACTGGGCGACGTGAATACCCCGGTCTCGATAGGGCCTGACGGCGCCCTTGGGGATGTCGGCCTCGCTTTTGAGCATCTTGACGGCGATGGGTGATGTCCTCAAGAGCAAGAGGCGTTCCAGTTCTTCTCCACAGCGGTTGTAATCCTTTAGAGTCGGCATGGCAATCCCCCTATTTTTAAGACTAACGCCAGCGGCAATTTAGCCCTTGGCTTCCATATTAATGGATATTAATTTGACCTGGCTGAACTCTTCCAACCCCACTATTCCGTTTTCGCGCCCGTAGCCGCTTTCTTTGTAGCCGCCCCAGGGCAACTCCGCCCCGATGAGCATGTGGTCGTTCAACCAGACGGCGCCCGCCCTTATCTGCTCGGCCATCCTGATGCCGCGGGGTGCGTTCTGTGTCCAGACCGAGGCCGAAAGCCCGTAGCGGTTATCGTTGGCCAGCTCGACGACCTCTGCGTCGGAGCCGAAGGGCTCCATAATACAGGCCACCGGGCCGAAGATTTCCTCGCGGGCGATGGTCATCCCGGGTTTGATATCGCTGAAAACGGTGGGCATGACGTAGAAGCCTTTTTTCAGGGATTCGGGGGGAGCGCCGCCGAGGAGCAGTCTAGCGCCCTCTTTGACACCGCTCTTGATATAGCCCTCGACGCGGTCGCGGTGCTCGGCGCTGACGACGGGGCCCATCTCCGTCCTGGCATCGTTGGGGTCGCCGACGGCGACCTTTTGGGCGGCCTTGACGAACTTATCTACGAAACCGGCGTAAAGTTTCTTGTGAACATAAAAGCGGCCCGGGGAGGCGCATATCTGGCCGCTGTTGCGGTAGAGGCAGGATACGCCCATGGCGACGGTTTTTTCGATATCGGCGTCGTCGAGGACGATAAAGGGGTTTTTGCCCCCCAGCTCCAGAGCCAGGCGCTTTACCGTGCCGCTGGCGGCGGCAGTGATAGTCTTGCCCGTCTCGACGCTGCCGGTAAAGGATATCATGTCCACGCCGGGGTGGACGGAAAGGGCGCCGCCGACGCTGGAGCCGGGGCCGGTGATAACGTTAACCGTGCCCGGTGGTAGGTCCGTTTTTTCCAGTATCTCGGCGAAGCGGAGCGAGGTCAGCGAGTTGACGCTGGGCGGCTTGAGGATACAGGTGTTGCCCATCGCCAGTGAGAAAGCCAGCTTGACGGTGGCCATCATCAGGGGGACGTTCCAAGGAGTAATCAGAGCGCAGACGCCCACCGGCTCGCGGCGGGTGAAAAAGAAGGTACCGGGGTGGGAGGTAATGACATCGTCCGTCAACGCCCGGCTGGCCTGGGCGGCGTACTCGAAATGGCCGGGCGACACGCTCATAAAAAGCTCGGACAGCCCTACCGGCGTGCCGTGCTCGAGTACATCGAGCTTGACCAGTTCGGCGCGGTCGGCATCAAGGGCGGCGGCGATACGGGCCAGGACACGGCAGCGCTCGGCCTGGGTCTTTTGCGACCAGAGCGGGAAAGCCTTTCGGGCGGCGGCCACGGCTTTATCGACGTCCTCGGCGCCGCCGAGCGGTACCCGGGCTATTTCTTCCCCGGTGGCCGGGTTGACTTCGGTGAAACTCTGCCCCGACGCGGCCTCGACCCAACTACCGCCAATCCACATCTTGCGTTCCCTCATGTCTTTACCCCCTTATTCAATTTTTAATGCGGCCCCTTTCGACGGTAAAAAAAGGCGGCTTAAACCGAGGTATATCACGCCGGAGTTTCCGTTGTCAATAGGTGCGTTGACCCCGAACCGCCTGAGCCTGTATAATCGCCCCAGACAGTTCCCCAAAAGATAACCCGGTATCGAGCTATGCCGATTAGATTAAGTTTCTTAGGCGCCGCGCAAAACGTCACCGGCTCGCAGTATCTCATCGAGACGGATAAAACCCGGCTGCTGGTGGACTGTGGGCTTTACCAGGAAAGAGAGCTCAAAGAGCGCAACTGGAGCCGCTTTTTCATGCCCCCGCCGTCGCTGGGCGCGGTGCTTCTGACCCACGCCCACTTAGACCACTGCGGGCTTTTGCCCCGTCTCGTCCAGCAGGAGTTCGACCAGTCCGTTTACTGCACCGCCGCCACCGCCGAAATCACCCGTATCATGCTCCTCGACGCCGGCAAGCTGCAGGAAGAGGACGCCGAGTACAAAAAACGCCGCCACCGGAAGGAGAAAAGGAAGGGCCGCTACCCCGAAATACCCCTCTACACCCAGGAAGACGCCGAGGCCGTCTTCCCCCTCTTTTCACCCGTTAAATACGGTGGTTCGGTGGCGCCGGGCGAAGGCGTCGAGGCCTCTTTCCACGAAGCCGGCCACGTTCTGGGCTCGTCGATGATAAAGCTGAAGATAAAGCAGGGCGGCCTGACGCGGACGATAGTCTTTTCCGGCGATATCGGGCGCTGGGACAAGCCCATGCTCAACGACCCCACCGTCTTCGAGGAAGCGGACTACGTCGTCATGGAGTCCACCTACGGCGACCGGGTACTGGAGCCTATCGACGACACGGCCAGCGACTTCGCCCGGATTATCAGCGACACCGCCGCCAGAGGCGGCAATATCATCATTCCCAGCTTCGCTTTAGAGCGCTCCCAGGAAATCATGTACTACCTGAACAAGTTTCGTCTCGAAGGGCGCATCCCCAAACTGCCCGTCTTCGTCGACAGCCCCATGGCCATCGGCATCACCGAGGTCTTCGACAACCACCCCCACCTCTTCGACGAAGAGATGAAGCAGCTGCTTCACCAGAACCACTCCCCCTTCGATTTCCCCGACCTCAAGCTGACCCGCACCACCGAGCAATCGAAGGAGTTGAACCGCCTCACCGGCAGCAACATCATCATCGCCGGCTCCGGCATGTGCACCGGCGGCAGAATCAAGCACCACCTGGTGAACAACATTACCGACAAAGCCAACACCATTCTCTTCGTCGGCTACCAGGCTTCGGGCACGCTGGGGCGGCATATCGTTAACGGGGCCAAAACGGTGAGAATTCTGGGGCAATACTACCCGGTACGAGCGCGCATCGCCCAGGTGCACGGCTTCTCGGCGCACGCCGACCAGAACGAGCTTATCAAGTGGCTCTCCGGCCTCAAGAAAGCGCCCAAGCGCGTTTTCATCACCCACGGCGAGCTCGATGCCTCGGAAAACCTGGCGGCGCTGGTGCAAAAGAACACGGGCTGGGAAACGCTCATCCCCCGCTACCGCCAGCAGGTCTTGCTGGACTAGCGGTTTTAAGCCGCTTTCTTGGTATAGCCGAGGTTATCCACTATCTGGCCCACCGGCTGGCTCTGGTTGAGAGCGTAGAAGTGGAAGTATTTGACGCCGTTCTGACGCAGGTCTTCGCACTGCTTGGTGGCGAACTCCACGCCGACCTTGTAGGCTTCCTCGGGTGAAGTGGCCAGTTCCATTAATTTGACGATAGACGACGGCAGCGTGGCGCCCGTCATCTGGCTGAAGCGTTGTATCTTCTCGATATCGGTGATGGGCATGATACCGGGGATAATGGGGATTTTGATGCCCGCTTTTGTCGCCCGCTCCAGGAAATCGTAGTAGAACCTGTTTTCGAAGAACATCTGGGTGATGGCGAAGTCGGCGCCGGCGTCAATCTTTTCCTTGGTGTAGCGCAGGTCGGTTTCCAGGTCGGGCGCCTCGGAATGGCCTTCGGGATAGACGGCCACGCCGATGGAATAGCCGCCGATGGACACAATCAACTTCACCAGGTCTACGGCATAACAATAGCCCTCGGGGTGAGCCTCGAACATAGTATTACCCTTGGGCGGGTCGCCCCGGAGGGCGAGGATATTTTCCACGCCGTTATTCTTATAATCTTTAAGTATGTTTTCCAGGTCCCGGCAGCTTTGATTGACGCAGGTAAGATGGGGCATCGGCGTCAACCCGGTTTCGCCTTTGATGCGCAACACCACCTTGCGCGTGTTACGCAGCGTGCCGCCGCCGGCGCCGTAGGTCACCGAGACGAAAGTAGGCTCGTAGTCTTCGAGTTCGTGGACAACCTTGAACAGCCGTTCCTCGCTGGCCATATCCTTGGACGGAAAGAACTCGAAGGAGAGACTGGAGCCTTTGGCTTTGATGGCATCGCCTATTTTCATGGCTTTACCCTCCGTCGGTCTGGGGGAAAGCGACCTCGGTATAGAGGAACTCCACTTTTTGCTTGTGCTCCAGCTCCTGCAGGGCGAGCTGCTCCAGCAGCCTCTTTACCCCTCCCGACGGATGCGCCGCCGCCAGGCTGAGGTAGAACTGGTGGGCGGCCTTTTCCTTGTTCGCCGCCAGCAGGAAAACATCCTTGAGCGCCATACCGGGCCTTATTTCGGGCTGGTCGAGGTATTCGGCAATCTTATAGTCCAGGACGCGGTCTTTACTCAGGCTGCCGTCGCCGATATCGCCGCGCAGGTATTTGCGCAGCAGCTGCTCGTGCCCTTCCTCTTCACGCGAGAGCCGGATGAAGGCGTCTTTAACCGTATCGTCGGTCATCTTCCGGCTCAGTTCCCGGTAAAGGTGCTGGGATTCAATCTCTTTTTCTATCGCTTTCTCCAGTAGCCTCTGCACCGTCAGACCTGTCGCCATGGTCGCCCCTCCTCTAGACCTAATGTTATTTAAGCCTCTTCCCCACCACCCCCCAGTCGATATTCTCGAAAAAGGCGTTGATGTAATCAGCGCGCTTGAGCCCGTAGTCGAGCATGAAGGCGTGCTCGAAAACGTCCATCACCAGTATAGGAGCACAGCCCGCGGGATGGCCGACCTCGTGCTCGTTAATCCACTGGTCAAAAAGCCAGCCGTTAGTGTCGTCCTGGTAGAGCACCACCCAGCCGATACCGCGCATGGCCCCGGTGGCCTTGAAGTCTTTTTCCCAGGCGTCGTAGCTGCCGTAGGCCTCAGCCACTTTTTGAGCGAAAGCGCCCCCTTTATCCAGCGGCTGCTTGCCCCCCAGGTTGCCGAAGTAGTACTCGTGAAGTCTCATGCCGTTAAACTCAAAGCCGAAACGCCGCTTGAGCTCGGCGTATTCCGGCGTGCCCGCCTTGCCTTCCTCGAGCATGGCCGTCATTATGTCCCAGAGCTTGTTGGTGTTGGTCACGTAGCCCTGGTAAAGGGTAAAATGGTTCTTGAGCAGGGTTTCGCTGAACCCCTTCATCCCGATAAGCGCGCTGTAGTCCCTGGCTTCGTAGCCCATAAACATTACCTCCTTAGTTTTTATTCGCTTTTCAGCTGATTTTACGCAAAAACTCCTGGGCCTGATGGTCCCACTCCTTCGAGATTAGCTCGACGGAAGCCCCCTTGCCTTCGGGCGAGGCGATAACCTCGACCACGCCGCCGGCCCCTTCCAGGCAAACGTAACCGGTGGTCTCATCGACGACCTCAAGCCCGTAGCCGCCGGGACCGAAGAAACCCACCGCCTGCTTCGACACCTCCTCCGGGTTCAACCTGGTCCTGGTCGAAAGTCTGAGCATGGCCGGCTCCTTTATTATAGCGTTATTCGGTTCTCAAAAAACCCTAGATGCCTTTATAGTCCGGGGCTTTAATCATCAGTATCGGCACCGCCGTGGCCTTAAACACCCTGTCGGCGACGCTGCCGTGCGTCCAGCGGGCGAAACCGGAACGGCCGTGGCTGGCAATGACAATCAGGTCGCATTTCTTGTTATTGGCGTAGATAACGATTTCCTCGGCGGGCTTGCCCATGAGCACCTCGGTGCGCACCTTAACGCCCTTGTCCTCCAGTATCTTGGCCATCTTAGCCAGGTACTCCTGCCCCTGCTTCTCTTCCTTGGCCACTGCCTCGGGAGACATGCGCGCCCCCGCAACCGACGCCGTCCTTTCCCACATCGGCTGACTGCCGCTTTCGCTGACCCGGTAGCCGATGACGCGCTCGGCCACCCAGACCAGGATAACCTCCGCCGTAGCGCAGGTCTTGGCCAGCGCCTCCACGTGGGGCAACACGCATTCCGCCCGCTTAGAACCGTCCAGGGGAACCAGAATCCTCTCGTACATGTTCGCTCCTTTCCCGATTCCGATTATATTAAGCGGCGCCCGACGTTAGCTGGTCAACCAGCCGCCGTCGACGACAACAGCGGCGCCTGAAATATAACTGGCTTCTTCGGAAGCTAAAAAGACAACCGTATTGGCGATTTCCTCCGGTTTGCCCAGCCTGCCCTTGGGTATCCTGAGCAACACCGTGTTCAGCTGGCCGCTTTCCCTAGCTCCCTTGGTCATGTCGGTATCTATCGCCCCCGGGCAGATGGCGTTGACGTTTATCCCCTTGGCGGTCAGCTCCAGCGCCAGCGCCTCGGTCAGCGCCATGACGCCGCCCTTGGAGGCCGTGTAATGAGCGATAAGGGGGAAGGCGATACCGCAGCCGCCGGATGATATCGAGGCGATATTGACGATGCGGCCCCACTGCTTTTTGAGCATCTCGCGGGCCGCCGTCCGGGAACAGAGGAACTGCCCTTTGAGGTTAACGCTGAGCAGTTTGTCCCAGTCATCGTCGGTAAGCTCGAGGAAAGGCTTGTAGGAAATGATGCCAGCGTTGTTGACCAGTATCTCCAGCCCGCCGAAGGCATCCACCGTCTTTTTGACCAGCGCCTCCACCTGGGGAGTGGCGGTTACATCGCACTTGACCGCCAACCCCTTCCCGCCCATCTTTTCTATCTCGGCGACAACCGCCTGGCAGTCTTCCTGGCTAACGTCACTCACCGTCACGTTAGCCCCCTCTTTAGCCAGCGCCAGGGCGATAGCCCGCCCGATACCCCGTCTGGCTCCGGTGACTATAGCCGTTTTACCTTTCAGCTTCATTTAACACCCCGCTTGACCTAACCAACCAAGCCTTCGGTACGGCTACTTATTCTTTTCGAGTTCTTTTACCGAGCCTTCACAGCCGCAAGGACACCACCCCTCGGTGGCGCAGGTTTCGCAGCAATAGAGCACACCGTCTTTTTCGTAGCTGTTCTCGTCAACGGCACACCCACAGACCGGACAACGTTGCTCTGCCATTATAATCACCTCCTCCATCATGTCAAGACCGCCGGCACCCCACCTTCACGGAGCCCCGGTTCTTCGACCTACTAACAGGATAGCGGGACGGTGATAAAGAAGTTATAAAATGGGGCTGTAAAAAGTTACAGAATTATGACAATCGGCTATTCGCCGGAGGGAATCTGGCTCAGGGGCATGGTGAAATAGAAGGTGGAGCCGTGGCCGGGCTCCGACTCAACCCAGATATTGCCGCCGTGGGCTTCCACCAGCCGCCGGCATACCATCAAACCCAGTCCGATTCCCCGCACGCCGTCGGGGCGCTTTTCCAGGCGCTGGAAAGGCCCGAAAAGCTTGGCCTGGTCGGCGGGGGAAATACCGATGCCCCGGTCGCTGACGCCGATGACCATCTGCTCGCCCTGTAGCTGGGCCGACACCGTCACCTTGCCCCCGGGCGGCGAGTACTTGACGGCGTTCTCCAGCAGGTTATACAAAATGCGCTCCAGCCGCAAGGGGTCGGCGTAGACCGGCGGGAGATGGCGGGGCAGCCTGATGACGAACTTGTGGCTCCCGTACTGGCGCTTTACCTTGTCCACGGACTCCCTGACCGTCTTTTTGACGTCTATCGCTTCGCTGTGAAGGACGAGGCGCTGCGCCTGGACGCGGGAAAGCTCCAGCAGGTTGGAAAGCAGGTTGGAAAGCGTCTCCGATTCCGCCGCCGCGTCCCTGAGCAGCTGTTGGGTCTCTTCCGGGGAAAGACGCTCGGCCTCGGTGAGAACGGTATTGACGGCGCCGGTGATTACCGTCATCGGGCTGCGCAGCTCGTGGGAGACCAGACCGATAAAATCGTCCTTGAGCTGGTCCAGCTTTTTCTGCTCGGTGATATCGGTCATCATGGAACGGCTGGCGACCACCCGCCCCTCTTTATCGCGTATCGGGCGCACCGAAAGGCTGACCCAGACAGGACTACCGTCGGCGCGGCGAACCTCCATCTCCTGGTCGCGGACTTCCTCGCCGGCGACGAAGCGGCGGAATACCATCTCCGCCCTACCCTTGCCGCCCGGCGTGTCGGCGTAAAGGTCGGCCACGGGCCGCCCCTCCAGCTCCTCCCGGCTGTAGCCCAAAAGCTCGGCGGCGCTGCGGTTGGCGCGCTTGATAATGCCGTCCGTCCCGCAGGAAAAATAGGCGTCGGGAGCTTCATCGTAAAGGTCGCGGTACTGCTCTTCTCGCTGCTTGAGGTCGTGGAAAAGAAGGTTATAGGGCTTGACCAGCCCCGTCTCGATAATCGCCTTATAGATGAAGTAGAAGGCGGCAATCTTGAGGAAATGCCCCATCAGGTTAGCGAATGCGTAGGGGTCATCGTAAAAGGTAAAGGAAAGCTCGGAGGCGATGGTCACCAGTATCGCCGTAAAAAACAAGCGGAGCACGACGGTATCGAAATGGCGGCGCTGTTGATGCATGGTGAAAAGCGCCCCGACCAGTATGAAACAGATGACATACTCGCTGAGCTTCTTGAACAGGGTCAGGCCGGAGCCTTCGATAAAGCAGGCGGGAAAGATATCCCAGCAGAAGATGGAGGCAACCACCAGCGCCGTCATCAGCCCGAAGGCGAGAAAGACGAAACTGGACCTCAAACGGCGCGCGATAAGCAGCGGCGCGATGAGCAAGGCGATGCTTTGCAGGTAGCGGGCGCTAATCCAGAGCTGGGCCGCCGTGTTCGTCCCGTAGCCGGGAAAAACTCCCATCCCCGGGTAAGCCAGCGTGTGCAGCAGGTCGATGATACCGACGAAAAGAAAGGCGATGCCGATGAAGAGAAGATAGCCGTTCTCGGCAAAGCGCCGCGAGTTCCAGGCCACGATAAAAATGGCGCCGGCGACGACGACGGCGAACACCTCGGCGAAACCGTGGAAGAGCAGGTAGTTATAGAGACTGGACAGGTAGAGGCCGATGAGGACGAGCGCCCCCACCGCGGCGGTTATATACCAGCGTGACCGTACAATCTGCATCAGGCAAAAACCCCGACTGATAACTGTTCCTGCGGGGATAATACGATGATAACGCCCACACGTCAAGACTGAGGGCTTTGACATCGGGCGATAAGCCGATTATTATTACAGGCAACAGATTCAGGAGAGCGAACGGTGAAGCGTTTCCGCGTTCTGGTCGTCGACGACGAAGAAAGAATCGTACACTTCCTCACCACCAAGCTCAAGGCTTCGGGCTACGAGGTGATTGCCGCCGGCGACGGCGTCAAAGGTCTGGAGCAGCTACAGGCCCAAGAGCCCGACCTCATCGTGCTCGATTTAATCATGCCCCGCATGGGCGGGCTGGAAATGCTCCAGGAGCTGCGCAGCTTTTCCACGGTGCCGGTCATCATCCTGACGGCCAAGGGGGCCGACGCCGACCGCATCAAGGGGCTGCGGCTGGGCGCCGACGACTACCTGCCCAAGCCCTTCAACCCAGACGAGTTGGTGGCGCGCATCGAAGCCATCCGGCGCCGCACCCAGGCCTCCCCCAAGGCGAAAAGCGCCGAGGTCTTCCGCACCGGCGACGTCACCATCGATTTCAGCAAGCGCCAGCTAACGGTGGGCGGCGAGCCCCAATACCTGACCCGCACCGAGTGGCTCCTGCTCAGCCAGCTGGTCAACAACGCCGGGCGGCTCATGCTCTACGAGGAGCTGCTCACCCGCGTCTGGGGGCCGGAATACCGCGACGACATCCAGATACTGCGCACCTGGCTTAGCCGCTTACGCCGCAAGCTGCAAAGCGACCCCCAGGCCCCCCAGCTCATCCGCACCGTGCCCAAGGCCGGCTATATCATCGACCGCCCCGGCGAACAGGCCTGACGCCTGGTCATCCCCCGATGTCATAATTCTGTAACTTTTTCCCCCTTCTTTTTATAACTTCTTTATTGCCCAGCGGGTATTATGGGGCATAAGCACTCGGCAAGAGCGCTAACAGGGTGATTTAACCGGTGGAAGGGGTGATGTCGAGATGATTAGATTAAAGAGCTGTCCAAAATGCAAGACAGGCGACGTTACCATCGATAGAGACCACCACGGCTGGTACGAATACTGCATTCAGTGCGGATACCAGAGCGACCTGATAAACGTAGCCGATTCGGAGCAGAAGCCGGCTTCCTTCGCCAGGAAGCGGCGCACCATTCCTCACAAGGGAGAATAGAATAAGGCATGCTCGACGGGAAGAGAATCGCCATTCTGGCCGAAGACGATTTCGAGGACTCGGAGCTTATCGAGCCTTTGCGGTCTATGAAGAACGCCGGCGCTAGGGTGGTGGTGGTGGGCACCGGCTCCAAGACGAGCTATAAGGGCAAGCGACGCAACGCCACCGTAAGCGTGGATAACACCGCCGACAAGGTCAAAGCCGAAGAATTCGCCGCCGTCATCATACCCGGCGGCTACGCCCCCGACAAGATGCGCCGCGACCCGGACATGGTCGAGCTGGTCAAGAAAGCCTATCAGATGGGCAAGGTGATAGCGGCTATCTGTCACGGGCCCCAGATGCTCATCTCCGCCGATATCGTCCGGGGGCGCAAGGTCACCTCCTGGCCCTCGATAGCCGTTGACCTCACCAACGCCGGCGCCGAGTGGCGAGATGCCCCCGTCGTCCAGGACGGGAACCTGATTACAGCCCGCAAGCCCGCCGATTTACCAAGGTTCAATAAAGCCATTATCGATGCTCTTAGAGGCTAGCGCCCAAAAAACAGAGCGCTGGCCGGGATAACGGGTCAAGGAGGGGAACAATGGCTGTTGACCAAGCTACCGAACGGCGTCTTAATCGGCTACGCATCTGGAACTTCGTCGTCGGGTTGATTCTGGCCGCCCAGGCCGCCATGATGGCGGTGCTCACCAACGACTTCTCCCTGCCGGTGACGGGCGGCTTCATCACCGGCCCGCCCGGCAGCGAGCCCGAGATTCACCACCTGTTCAATATCGCCACCGGCTGGGGCGTTTTCGCCTTCCTGGCCATCTCGGCCATCGCCTTGCTCTTAATCGCCTCGCCCTGGGTCTTCCCCTGGTACAAGCGCAACCTGCTGCGGAACCGCAACTACGCGCGCTGGATAGAGTACTTCTTCAGCTCCTCCATCATGATTGTGCTCATCGCCCAGATAACCGGCATCAGCGATATCGGCGCCCTTATCGCCATCTTCGGCATCAACGCCTGCATGATACTCTTCGGCGCGCTGCAGGAGAAATACGAAAACCCGGGCAAGCCCAGCTGGCTGCCCTTCTGGTTCGGCAGCTTCGCCGGCGCCATCCCCTGGATTGCCATCGCCATTTACGTCTGGGCGCCGGGGCTTGATTTATCGCCGCCCGGCTTCGTCTACGGCATCGTCGCCTCGCTGTTCGTTTTCTTCAACTGCTTCGCCGTCAACATGATATTGCAGTACAAGCAGGTGGGCCCCTGGCGCGATTACCTCTTCGGGGAGAAGGTATATATACTGCTCAGCCTCACCGCCAAGGCGCTGTTAGCCTGGCAGGTATTCTTCCCGGTGCTGATGCCGGCCTAAGCTTTTAAGCACACCTTATACGGCACGTCGAAACCGGTATAGTCCTGCAGTGGTGGCCTTCATGCCAAAAAGGAGGGACGGGCAAATGAAAAACACGCTACGCAACCTGGGTCTGGTCGTCATCGTCATCGGGGTAGTGGCACTGGCGGTGGGCGCCGTTTTCATCCAGCAGGGCTTCGCCAAGGAAACCTTTCTGAAAGAGGCGATGACGCAAGAGCAAATAACGCTGACGGGAGTAGAGGGCGTCATAGATACTGCCGAGGAAGCTCAGGTCGCCGGTGACACCGTTCGAGACCATCGCCACGGCATCTCTCCTACCTACGGAGACCTTCTGGGAGGGGAAAACTTCGACCCCACCAACCTCACACAGCTTTCCTACGCCCAGGCTCTCAACCTTGAGAACTACCTATACCTGGCGGTGGCTTCTTTCGGCATGTTCACCATAGCCAAGGCGACGGGGGCTTTTATGATTTTGACGGGTATCGGGCTAGGGCTTATCGGCTTCGCCATCTGGAAAAAGAGCCGGGCCGCATAATTTTAACGAAAAAATCTATCGTAGCGGGCAGCCGGTGTCCGCACGTTTCAATACGATTAAGGAGGTGTCAAAATGGCTAAAGTTTCCCGGGAAATGGTGGAGCTGGCCGGAGTAAACGTCGACGAGTTGCTGGAGTTACTCGTCAATAATGCCGCCGCCGAACTCACCACCTATTACTACTATACTATTCTGCGCGCGAACCTTATCGGACTGGACGGAGAAACGATAAAGGAGATTGCCGAGACCGCCCGCATCGAAGACCGCAACCACTTTGAGGCTATCGTCCCCCGTATCTACGAGCTGGGCGGCAAGTTACCGGAGAGCATGTTGGATTTCCACAACTGCTCGGCCTGCCCTCCGGCCAGCCTGCCCAAGAATCCGAAAGACGTCAAGGCTATGCTAACGGTGCTGGTGGAAGCGGAGAGGTGCGCCGTCAGGGGATATACCAATATTTGTAACATTACGGCGGGCAAAGACCACCGCACCTACGATTTGGCTCAGTCTATCCTCAACGAAGAGATAGAGCACGAATCGTGGTTCTCCGAGTTCCTGGGCGAGGGGCCATCCGGCCACTTCCTGCGCCGTGGCGAGACTTCCCCCTTCGTCTCCAAGTTTTTGAAATAACAGCGCGAAGGTGTATTATAATGGGGAGGCTTTAAGACCGATAGGGGCCTCCCCAAAATAATAGCATCCTGGGCGGTAATGGAAATTAGCTTCCTTCAGAACTTGAGTCCGGTAATACAGGCCTTACTGGCCACCATCTTCACCTGGGCGATGACGGCGCTGGGAGCAGCAGTGGTCTTCACCACCCGCAACATCAGCCGCCGCTTTCTGGACTCCATGCTCGGCTTTGCCGGCGGGGTCATGATTGCCGCCAGCTACTGGTCTTTGCTGGCGCCGGCCATAGAGATGTCCGAAGGCATGGACATACCTTCCTGGGTGCCCGCCGTAGCCGGCTTCCTGCTCGGCGGCATCTTCCTCTGGAGCCTGGACAAGGTGCTGCCCCACCTCCACCTCGGCTTCCCCGATTCGGAGGCGGAGGGGGTCAAGACCAGATGGCGGCGGAGCACGCTGCTCGTCCTGGCCATAACGCTGCATAACATACCCGAGGGGCTGGCGGTGGGGGTGGCTTTCGGAGCGCTGGCCGTAGGTTTGCCTTCGGCCTCCTTCGGCGCCGCCGTCGCCCTGGCCATCGGTATCGGCATCCAGAACTTCCCCGAGGGGATGGCGGTTTCGGTACCTTTGCGCCGCGAAGGGCTGTCGCGGCGGAAGAGTTTCATGTACGGGCAGCTTTCGGGCGTGGTCGAGCCCATCGCCGGGGTAGTCGGGGCGGCGGCGGTAATCGTCGCCCAGCCGATATTGCCCTACGCGCTGGCCTTCGCCGCCGGAGCCATGATATTCGTCGTCGTCGAGGAGGTGATACCCGAAGCGCAACGCGGCGGCAACACCGACCTGGCCACCAGCGGCGCCATGATTGGTTTCGCCGTGATGATGTTGCTCGACGTCGCCTTCGGATAATCGCGATGAAAACGTTCAGCCGGGAAGAACTGAAAAAGCACGACGGCAGCCGCGGTACCGCCTACGTCGCCTACCGGGGCAAGGTATACGATGTAACCAGGAGCTTCCAGTGGAAGAAAGGCGACCACCAGGTTATGCACAAGGCGGGGCAGGACCTGACCGACGCCCTTAACGACGCCCCCCACCAGCCCTCCCTGCTCTTCCGTTTCCCCGTCGTCGGCGAGCTGGCGGAGACAGATGAAAAATAACCGAGAAACGGGTTGACGGCTACCCCAGAAACCCGATAAAATGCTAGCCAATAAAGAGGGAGCGTAGCAACCAACCCGGGGAGAAAAAGGTATGAAAGCAGTTATTCTGGTCGGCGGCGAAGGCACCCGTTTGCGTCCCCTGACCTGTAACACCACCAAGGCGATGGTGCCCATACTCAACATACCCTTCCTGGAATACGTGCTCCGCTACCTCAAAGGCCACGGCATTAAAGACGTCATCCTGGCCATAAGCTACCTGCCCGACCACATCCGTGACCAGCTGGGCGACGGCTCCAAACTGGGCGTTAAGTTAAGCTACATCGTGGAAAAGGAACCGCTGGGCACGGGCGGCGCTATCAAAAACGCCGAAGCCTACCTGGACGAGCCCTTCTTCGTGCTCAACGGCGACGTCCTCACCGGCATCGACCTGGCGGCGATGATGAAACTCCACCGCAAAATGAAGCCCAGGGTGAGCATCGCCCTGACGCCGGTGGACAACCCGACGATATACGGCGTGGTGGAAACCGACCACGAGGACATGGTAGAGTGCTTCATAGAAAAGCCGGGCCTGGACGAGGTCACCACCAACATGATTAACGCCGGCATTTATATCATCGATCCCCAGGTACTGGAATACATACCCCCCTCCACCCCCTCCATGGTGGAACGCCACCTCTTCCCCCATCTGCTGGAAAAGGGCGAGCCGATATTGGGCTACCCTTCCGACAGCTACTGGATTGATATCGGCACCCCCGAAAAATACCTCAAGGCGCACCACGACCTGCTCGCCGGGCAGGCCCCGGCCCTGGCCGCCTACTGGAACAACCTCGACCAGGAAACCCGGAGGGAAGGCGAAAACCAGATTCACCAGTCGGCCACGATTGAAGGCCCCGTGCTCATCGGAGAAGGCTGCAGCGTGGATAAGTGGGCGGTGGTCAAAGGCCCGGCCGTGCTGGGGCCGCGTTGCGAAATCGCCGAGGGCGCCTGCGTGGAAGCCGCCGTGCTCTGGGAAAACGTCAAGGTGGGCAAAGGGGCGCTGCTGCGCAACTGCGTCGTGGCCGCCAACTGCCGCATCGGCGAAGAGACTCAAGTACTGGACAACTGCGTGCTGGGGGATAATGTGGTGGTGGGCAAGAACAACAAGCTGGCGCCGGAGATTAAAATCTGGCCCGCCAAGCGGATAACCGCCGACACCATATCTTTCTAAAATCGCCCCGTCAACTCACAGGTCTAACGTCAATGATAGCGGACCCCGTGGTTAACCGTTCGAGTTCGTCCCCAGGAACCTGGTAATCGCCGACGTCAACGATGCGGAATCGAAAGGCTTGGTGATGTAACCCTGGGCGCCCATAACGTCCTGGCTGAGCTTGCGGTTAAGCTCGTAGTCAACGGCGGTGAGCATGATAATCGGTATCTCCTTGGTGGCCTGGTTGCGCTTGATAGCGTAGCAGGCAGTCAGACCGTCCATCTTGGGCATCAGGATGTCCATCAGGATAAGGTCAGGTTTCTGATTGACCGCCACCTTCACCGCTTCCTCCCCGTCTTCAGCCTCGACAACGCTATAGTGTTTGCCCAGAAGCCTCCTTACCAGCGACCTTACCATTTCCTCGTCATCGGCGATTAGTATTTTCTTGGGCGTACTCATTTTTGTTTCCTCACTTGTATTATAGCAGTTCAGGCTTCTGCCAGCACTATCCCGGTGACCGGAATTTTGAGGAAAGCGGCCGCCACCTCCGGGTCGAACTGACTACCCGTGCACCGTTTGATTTCCTCCAGTGCCTCGTCTACGGACATGGCGGCACGATAAGGGCGGTCAGAGGTCATGGCGTCAAAGGAATCGGCTACGGCCAGAATCCGGGCGCAGAGGGGGATATCCTCCCCGGCTACGACCTGGTTCATGCCTTTGCCGTCATAACGGTCGTGATGGTGTTCGATCATCTCCACCACCTTGGAGTTAACCACCGGTCTGACAATACCAGCGCCGACGTTGGCATGAGTCATGATATGCTCATACTCGGCCTCTGTCAACTTACCCGGCTTATTCTGAATAATCTGGTCGATAGCGATCTTGCCCACGTCGTGAAGCAAGCCGCCCCAACGCAAATCTTCGACACATTCTTTGGAAAGACCCATTTCCTTGCCGATAGCCACGGCGATTTCGGTTACCCTTCGGGAATGACCCGCCGTGTACTGGTCTTTGGCTTCGAGGGCGAAGGCTAAGGCTTCGATAGCGCCCAGGAACACCTTGCGGATTTCCTTGGTCTGCTCTTCAACCTTCTCCTCCAGGTAACGCTGGTACTCCTTGATTTCACGCTCCAGCTGCTTCTTTTCCAGCACCCCCTTCACGCTCATCACCACCTCGGCCAGGTTAAAGGGCTTGCAGATATAGTCGTAGGCGCCTTCTTTCATACACTGGATGGAGATATTGATATCGTTAAGCGCGGTGGCCATCATTATCGCCGTGTCGGGGTAAGCGGCTCTCAGCTCGGGCAGTAGCTCCATGCCCGATTTACCCGGCATCTTTATGTCAAGAATAACCACGTCCGCCGGCCCCTCTTTCATATTTTCCAGGGCCTGCTCGGCGCTGCTGGCTTCCTCGCACTTGTATCCCTCTCGGGACAGCCTCTGGCAGAGCAGCCGCCTTACCGTCGCTTCGTCGTCAACAACCAGTATTTTAAATCCCTTGCCAGTCATTTTTCTAACCTTCTAGGGTCTCCTTTACGATAGCCTTCAGCTCGTCGGGGGTAAAAGGTTTGGGCAGATAAGGTCTATCGATGCCTTTAAACAGAGCAACCAGTTTATCGTCCAAAACATCGCCGGTGGTGAAGATAATCTTACCGCTAAAGTCCGGGTGTTTCTCCATTATGTACTGATAAAGCTCCTTGCCGTTCATCACCGGAGTGCGGATGTCGATAAGGCAAAGGTCGTAGTCGGTCTTGCCTATCATCTTGCCCGCAATAGCTCCGTTGACAGCAATATCAACCTCAAAGCCCTCGGCAGTGAGCGTCCTCAGGCAAACCTGGCAGATAGAAGGCTCATCTTCAACCACCAGTATTCTCTGGCCTTTAGGCTGCGTCATTTGGCTCCTCCACTGGCTCTTGAACGTTTATCGGTAGCTCGACGAAGAAAGTAGCCCCGTTACCCGGTTTGCTGCGGGCGTATATCTTCCCGCCGTGCTCCGCGATGATTCCGTGACATACGCTAAGCCCCAAACCCGTACCCTTGCCCACTTCTTTGGTGGTGAAGAACGGGTCGAATATCCTGTCCAGATTCTCCTTCTCAATGCCGGGGCCGTTATCGGCGAACGAGGCCCTCACGCTGTGGTTGAACCTCTGGGTGGTAATCGTAAGCTTGCCACCGTTACTCGCTTCCAGCATGGCCGCTTCGGCGTTGAGAATGATGTTGATAAATACCTGCTGTAATTGAGAATAGTCGGCCAGCACCTCGGGCAGGTCTTCGGCCAGCTTGGTATTAATCTCGATGTTGCTCACGTTCTGCTCGTAGGCGCGTAAGGAGAGCACTCCTTCGATAATGCTGTTGATATCGGTTGACTGCTTGGCCGGAGCGTGCTTGCGGGCGAAGGTAAGCAGGTTGCGCGCCACGCCGGCAGCCCGCTGAGCTTCCTTATGGATGATAACCAGGTCTTCCTTGATGCTATCGGGAAGATCGGCATCCATAAGCAGCTGGGCGAAACCGATGACAGCGGTGAGGGGGTTATTTATCTCGTGGGCGATACCCGAAGCCATCTCCCCTACCGAAGCCAGGCGGCTGGCCAGATGAGCCTTCTGCTCCAGCTCCAGCTTCTCTTCCTCGGCCCGCTTGCGTTCGGTTACATCCAGCCAGCTGAGCAGGAAATAGAGCAGCTTACCCCGGTGCATTACCGGCGCCGAGCTAAGGGCGACGCAGAAAGGCTCGCCGTCTTTCTTAGAGAAAACGTGCTCACTCGCCTTGCCGCCTGTGGCCATGGCGTTCTTGAGCCCGCTACCCAACATATCTTTCTGGTCTTCGGGCCACCAGGGGAAGGGAGCTTTACGGCCCGCGATTTCGGCCAGCTTGTATCCGGTCAGGTTCTCGAAAGCCGGATTGACGTACCTTACCGAAGTATCCGGATTGAGCACGCTTATCGGGTTCGGCGAGTTCTCCAGCAAGCCCGTACTGAACTCCTGGCTCTCCCGCAGCGCCTCTTGCACCTGCTTACGCTCGGTGACGTCTTTGTTTACGCCGACATAGCCCCTGAACTCGCCGTCGCTGTCGAAAAGGGGGATGCCGCTGGTCTCGAAGATAACCGGCGTGCCGTCCTTATGCTGATGCAGGATTTCAAAGCCGGAGAAATACTCCCGCTTGGAGTTGATTTTCTTAAAACGCTTTAGCCACTTGCGCGCTTCTTTCTTGGGGGTAAAGTCCAGCGTCCGCTTCTTACCCACTACCTCTTTAACCTCATAGCCCAGCAGGTCTTTGACCTTGGGGCTCATAAAGGTATATACCCCCTTGGTGTCCACTTCCCAGATAATATCGCTGGTGGCTTCCACCAGGTTCTTATGCTTTTCCTCGGCTTCGACTAATGCATTTTCCGCCTGCTTGCGCTCGGTTATGTCGCGGCAGACGCAAAAGATAAGCTTTTGCTCGGCGTAAACAACGCCGTTGGTACTGATTTCAACATCGTAGAGGCTGCCGTCCTTGCGGCGGTGCTGCGTCTCGAAGTGGTCGCCCTCCGGGCCGACGCTGGCAAGCATATCGGCAACACGGTCACGCGGGAACTCGGCTTCCCAGTCCCAGACGTGAAGCTCGGCGGCCTCTTCGGGAGTATAGCCCAGCATTTCGGCAAAGCGCTGATTAGCTTCGTAAACCTTGCCGTCCTGGTCGAGAATAACGATACCGTCGCGGGACTGGTCCATAAGGATACGGCGGCGGGTTGCCTCGTCGGCCAGCGCCGATTCGGCCCGCTTGCGCTCGGTAACGTCGCGCAGAACGCACTGGGTAGTGACGACCCGACTGCCGATATAACGCGGCGCCGCGTTGCCTTCCACCAGGACCTGGTGACCGTCCTTGGTCAGGAAAACGGCTTCCAGCCCTTCAAAGTGCTTGCCCTGCATAACCTCTTCAAACATCTTCAGGCAATGCTCCCGGTAGCCGGGGTGGACAACGTTCTTGAAAAGGTTCAGATTCGGTACTTCGTCTTCGGTATAACCCAGCGCATCCAGCCAGGCCTGGTTGACGAAGTTAATGCTGCCGTCGATGCCCACGCTCTGTATCATGTCGTGGGCGCCCTCGATGACCGCCCGGTACCTGCCCTCGCTCTCCCGCAGCGCTTCTTCGGACCGTTTGCGCTCGGTGATATCCCGGGCCAGCTCAAGACAGGAGACTATATTGCCCTCGGCATCCCGGATGGGGTTGGCCGTATTCTCCCAGTAGGTAATCTCTCCCGAAGGCTCGACACGCTGTCTTTCCGCGGTGTGCGACTTGCCGTCCTTGAAAGCCTTGGCCACCGGGCAGTCTTTACAAATACTGTCTGAATTCTCGTAAACGTGATAGCACTTTTCCCCGACACGGTCGCCGAACACGGCCTTTTTAGAAGCCTCGTTCTGATAGATAATGTTAAAGTCTTTGTCCTGTATGGTAAGAGTATATTCCATCGCGCTCAGCAGTGATTGCAACTTGTTCTTCTCTTCCTGAAGCTCGTTCTCCATCTGCTTGCGCCGGGTAATGTTCCTGGTTATCTCAAGGCAGGAAATAATGTTGCCCTTGGCGTCCCGGATGGGGTTGGCCGTATTCTCCCAAAAAACGGGCTCGCCCGAAGGCAACGAGTTTTGCTTGATTGCGGTATGGGACTTGCCGTCCTTGAACGCCTCGGCAACCGGGCAGACATCGCAAACTTTGTCCCGTCCCTCGTAAACACGGTAGCATTTTTTACCGACATGGTCGCCGTCCATGGCCGACCGGGAAACCTCGTTCTGATAAACGATGTTAAAGTCTTTGTCCTGTATGGTAAGGCCGTAGTCCATGGCAGCCACGAGCGACTGGAGCTTGTTCTTCTCCTCCTGGAGGGCGTCGGACGCACGCCGTTTCCGGCTAATATCCATGGCTATCTCTACCATGCCGTTGACACGGCCCCGGGTATCCCTGACGGGGTAACCCTTTATCAGCCATATCTTACCGTCGGGGGTAACCACTTCACCGTGCTGCGCCTGGCTCGTCCGCTGGCTTTTAGCTATCGGACAACCGGTGCAGGCGCGGCCTCCCCGACCCCACAGGTCGTAGCAATAACGCCCCACCAGCTCGGCGACAGGTTTGCCCACCGATTCGGCGGCGGCCTTGTTAGCCCAAATCACACGGTGCTTCAGATCCTGGAAAACAACCAGCTCGCTCAGGCTGTTGAGTATGGTGTTCTCTTCCTGTGCCGCTGTCACCAGGAACTCTTCTATCGGCTCGCCTTCGGCCTCAAGCACAGCCGTGCCGCCCCTGCCCGAAGACAAAGGTTGCACTTCCCTGGCTAACTGCCTTTTGACCCTGTTACCGTTTCCGCTGCTCATAGTTCACCTCGACGGAACAGTTTCGGACTAGGCACTTACCGTATCTGCCTGACCCGTGTTAACCTGATTGGCTTCGGCTTTTAGTTTATCTACTTCTTCCTGGGTAAAAAGCCGCCAGCCACGCCTGTCCCTGTGCTTGGCTTCCTTGAGAATATCCTCCTTAAGCCAGCGAAACAGCGTCGCCCGGCTTATACCGACGATACGACAAACCTCAGCGGTTCTATAAAAAACCTGACCATCTACGTTTATTGGCATATCAAAACCCCTGATTACATGATAATGCTCGAATATACTCTAACTTTAGAATACGACGCCTCAGGCGTAAATAACCCATTAGTAATGTTTTGTCATTTTTCCCATAATACTTTAGTACCAAATTGCGCCCGATTCGACCCAATTGTGTTGCCGGGCAAGACAGGCTATAATAGCTGCGGGAAGCGGGGCGAGATATCAAGGTGAGGTGACCCATGACCATAACCGAGATGCTGGCCAGAAACGCCCGAATGTACCCCGACGAAAGCGCCCTTATCGAGCTGAAACCGAGCCGGAAGATAAGGCGGGAAATCAGCTGGCGCACTTTCGACGAAAGGGCCAACCGCGTCGCCAACGCCCTCACCGACCGGGGCGTGGGCAAAGGCGACAAAGTCCTCCACCTGATGCTGAACTCCATAAACTGGCTCGAAGCCTACTTCGGCATCATCAGGACGGGCGCCTGGGCGGTGCCGCTCAACTTCCGCTTCACCAGCCGCGACATCAGATACTGCGCCGATATCGCCGAAGCCAGGGTAATGATTCTGGGGCCGGAATTCGCCGAAAGAGTGGAGGCCATCCGCGACCAGCTGCCCGGCATAGAATGCTTTATCTTCGTCGGCGATGACGCCCCCGCCGGCATGGAGTGTTTCGAAAAGTTCGTCGGCGACGCTTCGCCGAAACCGCTTGAAGTTAACCTGAGCACCGAGGACGAGTGCGGGCTTTATTTCACCTCGGGCACCACCGGCGACCCCAAGCCGATACTGCTCACCCACAAGAACATGGAGTGCGCCGCCGTCACCGAAGCCCACCACCACTACCAGTGCCGCCAGGATAACTTTATTATTATCCCTCCCCTTTACCACACCGGCGCCAAGATGCACTGGTTCGGCAGCCTCATTGTCGGCGGCCGGGCGACGATACTGACCGAGATGAACCCCCGAAGCGTCCTCGAAGCCGTCCACAACGAGCGGGGCACCATAGTCTGGCTGCTGGTGCCCTGGGCGCAGGACATACTGGACGCGCTGGAACGGGGGGAACTGAAGCAGGAAGACTATGATTTGAGCTGCTGGCGGCTGATGCACATGGGGGCGCAGCCCATACCCCCCAGCCTGATTAGAAACTGGAAAAAGCACTTTCCCGACATGCAATACGACACCAGCTACGGTTTGAGCGAGTCCACCGGCCCCTCCTGCGTCGACCTCCGCATCGAGAACAGCCACAAGCTGGAAGCCACGGGCAAGCCCGGCTATAACTGGGAGGTGCGCGTCGTTGACGAGAACGATGAGGACGTGGGCCGCGGCGAGGTCGGGGAGCTAATCGTCAGGGGCAACGGGGTGATGAAGTGTTATTACAAGAACCCGCAAAAAACGGCGGAAACGCTGAGAAACGGCTGGCTCCATACCGGCGACATGGCCCGCATGGACGAAGAGGGCTTCGTCTATATCGTGGACAGGAAGAAGGACGTGATTATCACCGGCGGGGAGAACATCTTCCCCGTCGAGGTGGAAAATACCATACGCCAGCACCCCAAGGTCTACGACGTGGGCGTTATCGGTTTTCCCGACGACAGGCTGGGCGAGATTGCCTGCGCCGTAATTGCCCCCCAGGCAGGCGCCACCCTCACCGAAGAGGAGGTTTGCACCTTTTGCGAGCAAAACCTGCCCCGCTACAAAAGGCCGCGGCGCATCATTTTCGACCAGGTGCCCCGCAACCCCACCGGCAAGATAGAAAAGCCCAAGATGAGGCAAAAACACTGTGGCTCCGAGGGAAGTTTCAAGCTCTGAACCCGACGACAACTTTTTCTTGCCCTTTCCAAGTTGCCTACTTTAAAATGGAGTTCCTGTGGCAAGCACCAAAAGACGCCGAATCATAAAGTACACGGCTATCGGGCTGGCGGCTTTACTGGCCCTCTACATCGGCATGTCCGTTTTCGGGGCCGTCAAAGCCATGGAGGTACCCCGCCTCCCCCTGGAAGGCTCGCCCGAATCCGTGGGGCTGGAATACGAAGACGTTTCCTTCCCCAGCCGTGAAGACGGCGTGCTGCTCAAGGGCTGGTACCTGCCCAGCTCCGGCGAGCCGGTGATTATTATCGTCAACGGCGGCTTCCAGCCCCGCCTCGACGAGACCGTCGACACCCTGAATCTGACCCGCGACCTGGTAGCCAGAGACTATAACGTGCTCCTCTTCGATTTGCGCGGGCGGGGCGAATCGGAGGGCGACGGGCGCTCACTATCCAACATCGAGCGCGACCTGGGCGGCGCTTTCGATTACCTTAAAAGCCGGGGCTACCCCGCGGAGAATATTTACATCATCGGCTACTGTTCGGGCGCCGCCTCGGCCTGCATCTTCGCCAGCCAGGAAGATTTCGGCGCCCTGGTCATGGACGGCTGCTTCGCCGATGTTTACGGCATGGTCGTCCGCCAGGCGCAGGCGCTGGGAATCCCCGCCTTTTTCGTCGATTTCTTCTACCCCGGCATATTCCTCGCGGGCAAGCTCATCTATAGCTTCGAGCTGGTCAACCCGATAGAAGTTATCGCCGAGGTGGAATGCCCGATATTCTTTATCCACGAAGAGAACGACGAGCTGATTACACTACAGGAAATGGAAGAGCTTTTCGCGCTGGCGCCGAACCCGGAAAACCAGTTCTGGGAAGTCAGCGACGCATTGCACAGCGAGTCCTACAATACGCACCCGGCGGAATACATCGAGAAGGTGGACGCATTCTTCACCGAATACGGGGGCGCCGGCCAGGGCTAGAGCCAGCGCCGCCCGTTTCAGTGCGGTCATACTACGCTACGGTCTTTATCTCATTTGGCTTTCTTACCCGGCGGGGTGGGGACAACCAGCGCGTAGATACTGCCCATATTAGCCCCCGGTCGGTAGTAGCCGCAGCCCCGGCAGGAACCGCCGCACCCGTCCGGGGCCGTGGCGCAGGCCCTTTGCAGCTTGCCCTGCTTCACCAGCACCTCCAGCATACCGTCGAGTGCGCTCGGCTCCACGCCGAGCCGGCGTCCCAGTTCGGCCATATCTATGGCGCCGCCGGATTCTTTGAATTCCTTAACGATTTGAGAAAGCAAGTTTAATTTCCTCCCTAGCCGCTTCAGACGAAGAGGCTGCCTATCTGGAAAACAAGGACGGCCAATACCCAGGCAATAACGGTAGTGTACAAAGCGGTAAAGCCCGCCCATTTCCAGGATTTGGTCTCCCCGCGCACCGCGCCGATGGCCGCCACGCAGGGCATGTAGAGCAGACTGAACACCATGAAGGCCATCGCGATGAGCGGCGTCCAGCCCAGCTGCGCGGTCAAGGCTCCGCCCAGGAGCCCTTCCTCCACGACGAACATAGCGCCCATGGAGCCGATAACCACTTCCTTAGCCAGGAAGCCGAAGACCAGGCTCGAGGCCGCCTGCCACTGGCCGAAACCGGCCGGGGCAAAGATGGGGGCGAAGAAGTTGCCGATGTGGCCCATCCAGCTGTCGGCGCTGGCGTACTCCACACCCCAGGGCATGCTGCTCAGGAACCAGATGACTATCACCGCGGCGAAGATAAGCGTGCCCGCCTTGGCCAGGAACATCTTGCCCCGCTCCCACATGTGGATAAAGACACCGGATACGGTGGGCAAGCGATAAGGCGGCAGCTCCATAACGAAATGGCCGCTCTCTCCTTTGAGAATAGTCTTGCGAAAGAGGAAGGCGGCGCCGATAGCCACCAGGATACCGAGCACGTACATGGAGAACATGACCAGCCCCTGGTGGGCGGGGAAGAAGGCGCCGACAAGGAGCACGAAGATGGGTAATCGCGCCCCGCAGAGCATGAACGGGTTAACCAGTATCGTGGTCAGCCGGTCTTTGGGATTTTCGATGGTACGGCAGGCCATGATGCCCGGTATGTTACAGCCGAAGCCCAGAATCATGGGAATAAAGGAGCGCCCGTGCAGGCCGATTTTATGCATGAGGCGGTCCATGACGAAAGCGGCGCGGGCCATGTAGCCCGAGTCTTCCAGGATGGAGATGGCGATGAAGAGCAGGAAGATGGGCGGTATGAAGACCAGCACCGAGCCGAGACCGCCGATGATACCGTCGGCAAGCAGCGAGCCCAGCCAGGCCGGAGAAACGCCGGCGGCGTAGCCGCCCAGCCAGCCGAAGAAGGCGTCAATCCAGTCCATGAAGGGCACCGAGAGGGTAAAGACGAGCTGGAAAACGCCGTACATTAAAGCCAGGAAAATGGGTATGCCCAACCAGCGGTTGAGAAAGATTTTATCCAGCTTGTCGGAGAACCTGACCCGCTCGATGGGAGGCTTCCTGACGACGTCTTTGAGCAAGCCGCTGATATAGCCGTACCTGGCGTCGGCCACCAGCACTTCGGCGTCATCGCCGTAAACGCTTTTCAGATGGGCCAGGCTTTCCCGCCTGGCCTCGAGTACGTTTTCTTTAGCCACTTTTGACCTCCTCGAACTTCTTCATTATCTCCTCGTCGCCCTCGATGAGCTTGACGGCCAGCCAGCGCGGAGAATAGCTACCGGCCAGCGGGCTTGTCTCCAGCTCCTTTTCTAAACGGGAGAGCTGGTTTTCCACCTCACGGCCGTACTCTATTTTGACGCCGCCGGCTTTGACTCTTTTTTCGGCGACACCGATGATTTCGGTCAAAAGCTCCCTGGTGCCTTTATTACGGTTGGCCACCATGGGCACGACGGGTACGCCCATCTCGCTGGAAAGGGCTTTAACGTCGATGGTGTACTGTTTGGCTTCCGCCTCATCCATCATGTTGAGGGCGAGGATAAGCGGCACCCCCGTCTCCATGACCTGTACGGCCAGGTAGAGGTTCCGCTCCAAGTTAGAAGCGTCGACGATATCGACGACCACGTCCGGCTTCTCCTCGATGATAAAGTTGCGGGCGACGACTTCGTCGGGGGAGTAGGCGGTAAGGCTGTAAACTCCGGGCAGGTCGACCACCTTGAGGCTGTAGCCGCCGAAGCTACAGCTCCCCTCTTTCTTTTCCACGGTAACGCCCGGCCAGTTACCCACGTGCTGCCTGGCGCCGGTAAGATTGTTAAAAACCGTGGTCTTACCCGAGTTGGGGTTGCCGGCCAGGGCAACTATAATCTGTTTCTTGTCCAACTTCTGCCTCCTTTACCATTATTTTTTGAGCGACGCCGAAGCCCAGGCTAAGCCTGGAGCCTCTGATATCGATGAGCAGCGGGCCCGGGTGACAGCCGCTCACCACCGCTACCGGGACGCCGGGGGTCAGGCCCAGTTCGGCCAACCTCCGGCGCAGCCCATAGCCGCCGGTTACACCGGTCACCTTGAGCCTTTTCCCGGTACCGGCCAGAGACAGGGGCATAGCGTGCTCGTTCATCTAGGCCAACTCCACGGTGATGCCGGCGGCCTCCGCTTTGCGCAGCGAGAGGTTATAGCCCTTGACCTTGATTTCGATGGGGTCGCCTAAGGGGGCTACCTGTTGCATCTCTACCTCGCTGCCGGCGACAAGCCCCATGTCCATCAAACGTTGATGCACACCGCCGCTGCCGCTGATTTTGACCACCCTGCCCCGCTCTCCTTTCTTTAGCTCGTTAAGCTTTTTCTGTGACATTTTGCCTCCTAATCGATACAAGTTAGATTAGACTAACTTTTTTACGTAAAAAAATATATCAGGCCTTATGGGCGAACCAGGCCTTCACCTCTGCGGAATCCTTGCCCTTCTCGATAAAGCTTCTAAAGATTTCCTGCCAGTCCTCGTTGCCGGGATGACAGTTGAGCACGAAATCGATGAATTTCTCAAGCTGGTTTATGCTCTCGCGGCTCAAAGAATGCTCCATGCGGCAGGCATCCTGCTCGGCCACCATCGGGCTTACCTTCAGAATGTCGGTCAGGAAGCTGAAAAGGGCCTTATGCCTCCGGTAAACGTCCTCGGCAATGCGGGTGCCCTCCTTCGTCAGCTTCACGTCGCCGTACTTCTCGTGAACAACCAGACCGGCGTCGCTAAGCTTGTTCAACGCCCAATCGACGCTGGGCTTCTTGACGCCGAGAGACTCGCTGAGCGCCGTTACGGTGGCTTTCTCCCCTTTTTCCTGGAGCATCACCACGGCTTCCAGGTAGTCTTCCATGCTGGCCGTCTGTCTGTTGCCGCTGGTTTTCATCTCATCTTTCCCGAAAACATATTGTTAGGTTTATCTAACAATACTCCATTATAACACCTTATTATTATTTGTCAAGCCGTCGGGGACACGATTTAACGCGGCTGGCTTCGCTGCGCCATTATCTCGGTAGCCTTTACGTCCGGGTGGCGGTAGTAATATCCCTCGGCGGCGATACCGCCACGGATGGCTTTAGTCGGGCACCAGTTATAGCAGGCCAGGCAGTTTTCGCAATGGTGGAGCCAGACCGGCCTGTCGTCGGCCATCTCGATATTATTCACCGGGCATATTTTGGCGCAAAGCCCGCAACCGTTGCACCTTTCGTCGGCGCGGTAACTGGTGTCGTTAAGATGGATAAGCTCGTCCGTAGCCAGCTCCGGCGAGGCGTTGGATAGCTTGATAAAAGCCTTGCGGTAGCTGGGCTTCATGAGATGCACGATGTAATCGGTAAGCAGGAAAAAGGGCGCCAGGAAGAAATGCCGGAAAAAGTCGCCCCGGCGCCGCTTGTTGGTATTACTCACCACCCTTCCCAGCTTCTTCTTCCAGCTCGAATACAATACATTATGCCTTTCCCAGCGCTTGAGGAACGAATTCTGGGGCATGTGCACCTGGTAGGTGGCGGCAATCTCCCCTCCCCTCTCCCGGATAAGGCGCTTCAGTATTTTGAGCGAGTAACCCGCCGAGCCGCCGAAGGTGCAAACGGCAAATATGTACTTGCTCTCGATACCGGTCAGCTTTTCGGCAAACCGTTTGATAATAACGGGCAACTCTCCGTAGTAGACCGGGAAGACCAGGCCGATCACTTCCGAGTCCGGGCTGATGGTATCGTGGGCTACCACCGCTGCAATGGGATGAAGGGTGGCCCCCGTGGCGGTAGCGATATCCCTGGCTACGGACAGCGAATTACCCGTACCCGAAAAATAGTAGATGGCGATAGTCATCGGCTTTATTATAGCAACTAGCGATGAAACGACCAATCCTAGACTTGCGGCGGGCCGGCGGCTATAATCAATTGGGGATAAGTGGAACTGTGGAGCGGGAGACGAGATTCGAACTTCCGGAGGGGTGGCGGGATAAGGCGGAGGAAGTCGTAAATCTCGGAGGGGAGGGGATGGATAGGTAGAAGAGATTCGAACATCGGGAGGTGTGCGGGGAAAAGGGGTAGATGTCGTAAATCTGGAGGGGTGGAGTGGAGCGGGAGACGAGATTCGAACTCGCGACTCTCTGCTTGGGAAGCAGATGTTCTGCCACTGAACTACTCCCGCGCGGAACGACTATATTATGCCCCGCCGCCTATCCCCTGTCAAGAATATCATGGACAAGAAACTATCGCCCGCCGACATCACCGTCAAGCTGGAAACCGAGTTTATCGGGCACAAAGTGCTCGCCTACCCCAGTCTGACCTCGACCAACGATATCGCCAAAAGCGAGGCGAAAAAGGGGGCCCGCGAAGGCACGGTGGTCGTCGCCGAGGAGCAAACGGCGGGGAGGGGGCGCATCAAGCGCGCCTGGCTTTCGCCACGGGGCAGTATCGCCCTGTCCGTCATTCTCCACCCCACCCCGGCCCAGCTGCCCTCGCTGATTATGGTCGCCTCGCTGGCGGTGGCGCGCTGCATAGACGGGCTGGGCTTAAAGGCGCAAATCAAGTGGCCCAACGACGTGCTGGTCAATGATAAGAAGGTATGCGGCATCCTCATTGAAAGCGACTTAAAGGGCGACACTGTGGACTACGCCGTCATCGGCCTCGGCCTCAACGTCAACCTGGACCCCACCGACTTCCCCGATATCACCGATAGCGCCACCAGCCTCGCCCACGAGGTGGGCAAAGAGCTATCGCGGCGGGAGCTAATACGCTGCCTGCTGGCGGAGATAGAAAAACTTTACCTGGCGCTGCCCGAGGGGGACAGCGTCTTTGAGGAATGGCAAAGGCGGCTGGGGACGCTGGGTAAAGAGGTGGAGCTAATCACAGACAGGAGCCGAATCCAGGGCGTGGCCGAATCGGTAGCCCGCGACGGCAGCCTGCTACTCCGCCAGCCCGACGGCAAGCGGCTCAAGGTCGTCGCCGGCGACATCAGGCTGCGCCCGAAATAGAGCCATCCCCGAGCCCCCCGGTGGGGACTCGGGATTCAAAGCGGTATTATACCAGCCCCTACTTTTTGTTCTTCATGAACATGGAGATAAGGTCGATAGGCAACGGGAAAATAAGGGTGCTGTTCTTTTCGGTGGCGATCTCGGTCAGCGTCTGCAGGTAACGCAGCTGCAGCGTGGTCGGCTCCTTGGCCAGAATAGCGCCGGCTTCGCTCAGCCTCTCGGAGGCCTGGAACTCGCCGTCGGCGTGGATAATCTTGGCGCGTCGTTCTCTTTCCGCCTCGGCCTGGGCCGCCATCATGCGCTTCATCTCCTCGGCCAGCTCGACCTCTTTGATTTCCACCGTGCTCACCTTGACCCCCCAGGGGTCGGTGTGCTCGTCGATAATCTTGGTCAGCGACTGGTTGAGTTTCTCGCGCTGGGTAAGCAGCTCGTCCAGCTCGGACTGGCCCAGCACGTTACGCACCGTGGTCTGGGATATCTGGGAGGTGGCGCGGATGTGGTCGAGGACCTTGACCACGGAAGCTTCGGGGTCGACGACGCGGAAGTAGGCAACGGCGTTCACCCTCACCGTGACGTTGTCCTTGGTGATTACCTCCTGGGAGGGGACGTCCATGGTGACCACGCGCAGGTCCACCCTGGTCATGCTATCGATGAAGGGGATGATGAAAAACAGGCCCGGCCCCTTGGCTCCGACCAGCCGACCCAGCCGGAAAATAACCCCCCGCTCGTACTCTTTGACAATCTTGATGGTCATGGGCAACAGTATGAGTACGACTAGAGCAATGACTCCGTAAAAGATTGGGTTCATTATATTTACCTCCTCTATTCTTTCCTGGTTACCAGTAGTTTTAAACCATCGACCTTGGTTATAATCACCTCCTCCCCGGGTTTGGCCCGACCCTTATCCACTATCGCCGCCCAGCGCTCGCCCTCGACGAGGACGATTCCCCTGGGGTCGAGCTCCGTCTCGACTTCCGCCGCCTTACCCACCAGCTCTTCGCGGCCGGCTTCAACCTGCTTGCGGTGAGCCAGAACTACGCGCTGGATAATAAAGGCTACCAAGGCGGCGGCACAGATAGCGATGACGACAATCAACCAAGCGTCCATTTTAACAGTACCACTCCTAACCGATAAGATTGGGCACTATTTGCCCCGGCTCTTTTTTCTGGTTACGTATAGCTTCAGGCCTTCGACCCTGGTTATGGTCACTTCCTCCCCCGCTTTTATCTTCCCCTTCTCCGCCACCGCCGTCCAGCGCTCGCCCTTGAAAAGAACGATGCCCTCCGGCTCCAGGTCGCTCTTGGCGATGGCGCGTTTACCCGTCAACTCCTCGCGCCCCGTGTAGGCCTGGCGGCGATGGGCGCGGACGATGCGCGTGATGACAAAGGCGAAAATAGCGGTGATAACAATAGCCATACCGGCGATTAGCCAGGGGTTTACCTGGAAGAGCGCCCCCGACTCGGGGAAAAGAATCAGCGAGCCCAGCACGAGGGCGGTTACGCCCCCGGCGGTAAATATGCCGAAGGTGGAAGTAAGCACCTCCCCGATGAAAAGCCCGAAGGCGAGCAGTATGAGCAGTATGCCCCCCAGGTTGGCGTCGAGCACGCCCAGCGAGTAGAAAGCAAGCAACAGACTGATGGCGCCGACAATGCCGGGGAAAAAGGTGCCGGGGCTGTAAATCTCGGCGATGATGCCGACGCTGCCCAGGCTGAGCAGTATGTAGGCGATGTTGGGGTCGCTGATGGCGTGCAGGAATTTCTCGATGAAGCTCATCTCGTTGCGGTTGGCCGAGTAGCCGTCGGTGTCGATAGTCACCTCCAGCCCGTTGGCCAGCTTGACCTGCCACCCGTCGATGAGTGCGATAAGCTCCTCCAGACTGTCCGCCCGCAGGTCGATGAGGTTGGCCTCCAGCGCATCGACATCGGTAAAGGACTTGCTCTGGGTCACCGCCAACTCGGCTTCCTCGATATTGCGCCCGCGCTCCTGGGCGATGGTGCGCATCCACTTGGCCGAGAACTCGACTATCTTCTTCATCTCGTCCTCGGATATCTCCTCGCCGCCGGCGGATACCGGATGGGCGGCGCCGATGGTAGTGCCCGGCGTCATGGCGGCGATATGTCCCGAAAGCGTGATGAACGTTCCTGCCGAAGCCGCCCAGGCGCCCTTGGGGTTAACGTAAACGACGACGGGCACATCGGCGTTCATAATCGTCTGTACTATCTCTTCGGTAGAATCGAGCAGCCCACCCGGGGTATCCAGCTCGATGATGCAGGCCGTGGCGTTGGCGTCCTCGGCTTCTTCGATACCCCGCTCGATGTAGTCGGCCACCGCCGGCACGATGGTGCCTTCGACGTGGAGGATATGAACGGACTGGTTGGCGGCGTGGATGGTAGAGGGCAGAAAAGCGCCCACGATTAAGGCCGTGAAGAAAGCGAGGCCGAGGGCTCTAAAAATGAATCTTTTCATGCGCCTCTCAAAGATGTAGAATCGTCAACTCGACCGATGGGCTGTAGATGGAATTATAGCTTGGTTTACCCGCTATTGTAAACAGGAGCCGAGAGGGGCTGGGGAAACGTATCCCACAGGTTAAGGAGTTTACTCA
>JASFHK010000009.1:0-63025 GCA_050123275.1 Dehalococcoidia bacterium | reverse complement strand
ACCCCCAAGTTAAGGAGTTTACTCATTAGGGCGGGCTGGGCAGGGACAATAATACCTGCGCACAACAAGGTGGGGCTGGGCAGTGTAATCCCAATAAGAGATATATAAGGGTCTAACCCTTATAGGGTGGGCACTGGGTGGGAATGAAAAACGTACGCTGAAAGAGTGGGGTGGAGAGGGTACACCCCCTCTTTCGTTTGAGCCCCCCATACCCCTGTGCTATAATTTTTTCGTGAAGCTATCCCAGCTGGGCGAATTCGGGCTAATCGAACTGCTGGCCAAAATGGCCGGCGACGGCGACGAGCGCCTGCTCATCGGCATCGGCGACGATGCCGCCGCCTGGAAGGGCGACGACTCGATACAGCTGGCCACGGTAGATTCCTTCATCGAGGGCGTCCACTTCAGCCGGGACACCGCTAGCTGGCCGGACATCGGCTGGAAGGCGCTGGCGGTCAACCTCTCCGACATCGCCGCCATGGGCGGCATCCCCCGCTACGCACTGGTCTCGCTGGCCCTCCCCGGCGAAAGCGAAGCCGAGGACGTCGCCGGGCTTTACCACGGTATGCTGGAGATGGCCAAGCAGTACGGCGTCACCGTTATCGGCGGCGACGTCAGTAACGCCCCGCTAATAGCCATTTCCATCACCGTGCTGGGCAGCAGCCCCACCCGGAAGATACTGACCCGCTCCTCGGCGCGAAAAGGGGATACTATCGCCGTCACCGGCTCTCTGGGAACGGCGGCGGCGGGCATGGAGATTTTGAAGAACAAAGCTAATCTCGATAAAGATACCGAAACCCTGCTCAAGAACGCCTTTCTCCGCCCCACCCCCCGCCTCGCCGAGGGGCTGCTGCTCGCCGAGATGGGGGTAAAGACGGCTATCGACATCAGCGACGGCCTGGTCGCCGACCTCGGCCAGATATGTAAGGCCAGCGGCGTCGGCGCCCGCATTGATATCGAGAGCGTCCCCATCGCCGCGGCGGTTAAAGACGCCTGCGGCGACAGAGCCCTGGAGATAGCCCTATCCGGCGGCGAGGACTACGAGCTTCTCTTCACCGCCGACAGCGAGACGATAGACAAAATAAAGAAAGCGGCTGCCTGCCCCATCACCTCCATCGGCGCCATTACCGACGGCCAGGGCGTCACCGCCGTCGATAAAGCGGGCAATTCCTTCGCCCTTAAAAAAGCGGGCTGGGAGCACTTCCGCCGCCCATGAAAGCGCTGGAGCTAACCACCCCCAGCCCGGAACAGACGCAGGCGATCGGCAAGCGGCTGGGCGAAATCGCCCGCCCCGGCGACGTTATCCTGCTGGTGGGCAAGCTGGGGGCGGGCAAGACCTGCCTGACCCAGGGCATCGCCTGGGGACTGGGCATCGCCGACTACGCCGCCAGCCCCTCTTTCGTGCTGGTCAGGGAGCTTCACGGGCGGCTGCCCCTCTATCACATGGACTTCTACCGTTTGGAGAACCTGGAAGAAATCGCTGACCTGGGCCTGGACGACTATTTTTACGGCGGAGGTGTCTCGGTGGTGGAGTGGGCGGAAAAGGCTCTGGCGCTCTTGCCGCCGGAGCATTTGCTCATCGAGATGGAATATTTAAACGATAACGAGCGCCGTCTTAAATTCAAAGCCAGCGGCAAGCGCTACCGGGAAATGCTGGACGAACTGAAATAATGCTGTTAGCCATCGACACCTCGACCGACATCGCCGCCCTAGCGTTAGCTAAGGACGACAAGGTATTGGCGGAAACGAGCTGGCGCTGCGGCCAGAACCACAGCGTCGAGCTTTTGCCCCGCCTCACCCAACTTTTGGAGGAGGCGGACTTAAGCCTGCGGGATACCGAGGCCGTCATCGTGGCCAAAGGTCCCGGCAGCTATAACGGGCTGCGCGTGGGCCTGAGCACGGCCAAGGGGCTGGCTTTCAGCCTGGAGGTGCCCGTTATCGGCGTCAGCAGCCTGGAATCGGAAGCCTACCCCCACGCCGAAAGCGGCCTGCCCATCTGCCCTGTCTTCAACGCGGGTCGGGGCGAAATCGCCGCCGCCTTGTACCGGAAAACGACCGGCGGATGGCAAACGCTCAGCCCCGAGCACATCACCACTCTGGAAGCACTGGCCGACGAGATAGACGATAAAACGCTTTTCTGCGGGGCATACGTGGCTGATATCGCAGGTAAACTTAAAAAAATACTGGGGGAAAAGGCGGTTATCGCCCCCGAACGAATGCGCTCGGCGGTGGCCTTGATTGAGCTAGCGCGGCCCCGCATCGCCAGCGGCGACTACGACGACCCCGCCACCCTGCAGCCCCTTTATCTGCGCCGCCCCCATATCACCAAACCGAAAAAGAACTTCACCAAGGGAGGCCCCAAATGACTAACTGGCCCAAAGCCAACCTGGATATGGTAAAGGAGTCCGACCTCTGCTTCGCCTGCGGGCCCAAAAACCCCATCGGACTTAAGCTCAAGTTCGCCTGGGACGGTAAAGAAGCCAGGGCCGAGTTCACCCCCGGCCAGTATCACCAGGGCTGGTCGAAACTGGTGCACGGCGGCATCATGGCCACCCTCCTCGACGAGGCGATGAGCTACGCCGCTTTGTACAGCGGCGTCAACAGCCTCACCGCCCGGCTGCAGACGCGCTTTCGCATGCCCCTCCCCATCGACCAGCCGCTCACCGTCATCGGCGCCGTGACCAAGCAGACAAAACGGCTGGTGGAAACGCGGGCCGAGTTGAGGCTTAAAGACGGCACCGTAGCCGCCGAGGGCACGGCCACCATGTTCATCGTCAACCCCGGCAAGGAGACGCGGCTCGATGCCGGAGCTTAAAGCCGTTATCTGGGACATGGACGGCGTCCTCGCCGACACCGCCTCCTTTCACTTCGGCGCTTGGCGGGAGACTTTCTCCCGGCGGGGCATTGCTTTCAGCAACGAAGACTTCATGCGCGGCTTCGGCATCAGGAACGATGCTATCATCAGAAACATGCTGGGCACAGAGACTACCCAGGATGCGATAGATACCATCGCTAAAGAAAAAGAGGCCACCTTCCGCCGTCTCATCGGCGGGCAGGTAAAGCCCCTTCCCGGCGTTCCGGGGCTTTTGGGCCAACTGCACGACAAAGGCATTAAAATGGCTATCGCCTCCTCGACGGTGCTGGACAACATCAGGCTCATCGTGGCCAGCCTGGATATCGAAAAATACTTCGACGCCGTCGTCACCGGCCACGACGTCACCCGGGGCAAGCCCCACCCCCAGGTCTTCCTCAAGGCGGCGCAACGCCTGGAGACCCCGCCCCGGAACTGCCTCGTCTTCGAGGACGCTGTGGCCGGGGTGCAAGCGGCTAAAAGAGCCGGGATGCGCTGCGTGGCGGTAACCACCAGCCACCCCAGAGAAAGCTTAGGGGAAGCCGACCTTATCGTGGACTCGTTGGAAGAGGTAACTGTCGTCGATCTAGAAAAACTGCTAAAATCGAACGGATAGGAGATTACGATGGAACGTTCTTTGGTTTTGGTCAAACCCGACGCTATGAAAAGAGGCCTGGCGGGAGCCGTCATCGCCCGCCTGCAGGCGCTGGGCCTGAAAATGGTGGCCTTAAAGCTGCTCCACGCCGATAAAGCCCTGGCGCGTAAGCACTACGCCGTGCACAAGGACAAGCCCTTCTTCGACGACCTGGTGGCCTATATTACCTCCACCCCCATTGTGGCCGCCGTCTTCGAGGGCGACCACGCTGTGGAAAGGATAAGGAAGGCAATGGGCGCCACCGACCCGGCCCAGGCGGAAAAGGGCACGATAAGGGCCGACTTCGGGGAAAGTCTGGAAAGAAACAGCGTCCACGGCTCGGACTCGCCCGAAAACGGCGAAATCGAAAGCAACCTCTTCTTCCGCCCCGACGAAATCTACAACTACTGAATGCGCAGCACCGGTTCGGCTTCGTGCCAGAGCTCGTCGAGCTGGTAGTACTCGCGCTCGAAGGGGGCGAAGATGTGGACGATAACGTCGCCGAAGTCCAGCAGCAGCCACCCCGACTCCACCGTCCCCTCGCGGTGATGAGGCAGCAGGCCCTCGTTCTTGAGGCGGTGCCTCACCTCATCGTAGATGGTGTTCAGCTGCCTCTCGGAATCGCCGCTGCATATCACAAAGTAATCGGCGAAGCTGCATACCTCGCGGGCATCCAGCAAAACAATATCCTGCGCCTGCTTGTCGGCGGCAGCCTCCACCGCCTGGCGCGCCATCTCTAACGATTCCAGAAGTCAGCCTCCATATTCTAAGTTTTTAGCCTGCCTTCGCTTTTATCTTTTCCAAAGCCCCTTCGGCGCTTTCCCTTACCGCCCCGTCCTTGTCTTTCTTCAGCGCCCTCTCCAGTGGTTCCAGAGCACCGGTGTCACCCAGCTTCCCCAGAGCCTCGGCGGCATTGCGGCGCACGTTTTCGTGATTGTCCTTCTTTAACGCCTTAGCTAAGGGCTTCACCGCCTCACCGTCGCCCAGCTTGCCCAGCGCCCCGGCGGCTTCCTGGCGCACGAAATAGCTCTTATCCCGCAGCGCTTCGATGAGGGGCGTTAGCGCCCGCCTGTCCCCCAGCCACCCCAGAGCCTCGGCGGCGCCGCCGCGAACGTCTTCCTGGGAGCTGGTCAACGCTTTGATAAGCGGTTCCACAGCCCTGGCATCACCCAGCCGGCTGAGGGCCTGGGCCGCCTTGAACTTAACGAAAGGATCGTTGTCATCCAGGACTTTAGCCAGAGGCTCCAACGCCCTGGCATCCCCGATCAACCCCAGAAACTCCGCCGATCGCCAGCGGCCGTAGTCGTTGGCGGTCTTCAGGGCGATGACGAGGGGTACTACCGTGCGGCTACCCTTCAGCTCGACTATCTTGATAAGGGCTATCTCCGCCTGCATTCGGGCCTGAGCATCGCCGCGTCGCAGGGTCTCCATCAACTCCAAAACATCTTCGGCAGTGCCCATAGCTACCCCCTCAGGCTAACCGTCCGGCCGTGACAGCCGGTCCAACGTAGTTATATTATACCCTCTCTTTGTCTCCATTCAAAGGGGAAACGGGGCGAAAAACAAACATACACGCACGACAAGGTGGGGATGAGGGGCGTAACCATAAGGAGATATTTAAGGGAGTCTCCCCTTATAGGGAGGGTTTTGGGTGGGAAAACAATACGTACGCACAACAAGGTGGGGAAAACGGGGCGTACCCCGGAAGGCATTCTAGAGGGAGAATCCCCTCTAAGGGTGGGCAGGGCGGGTTAGAACAACGTTGGCCGACAGAGCGGGGCGGCGGGGTGCGGCAAAACGCGCGCCAGTTAACCCAATCTTAACGCCCTCGTAACACTCCCGTATTATACTATGTGTTATAATTATGTTAACCACCCTCTGGGGAGGCAAAATGGAAGAGCTTTTATTCGGCACCGGGGGCACGCCCCACTCCGCCAAGACATCCTCGGCGATAGACGGCATTGAGCGTATCGCCGAGCTGGGGCTGGGCTGCATGGAGCTGGAGTTCGTTTACGGTGTCAGGATGGCGGAGAACAGCGCCCGCCTGGTGGCGGAAACCGCTCGCAAAGCCAACGTCCGTCTCTCGGCGCACGGCCCCTACTACATCAACCTCAACGCCCGCGAGCCGGAAAAGGTGGCTGCCAGCCAGGAAAGAATCCTGCAAACGGCGCGCATCGGCTCTCTCTGCGGCGCCCAGAGCATCGTCTTCCACGCCGCCTTCTACCTGGGCGACCCGCCGGAGGTGGCTTACCGGGCGGTCAAGAAGAGCCTGGCCGAGGTCATGGCCAAGCTCAAGAAAGAAGAAACACACGTCTGGGTCAGGCCCGAGGTCATGGGCAAAGCCACCCAGTTCGGCGATATCGACGAGATAATACGCCTCTGCAACGAGCTTGACGGCGTGGGCATCTGTATGGACTTCGCCCACTGGCACGCCCGCTCGGGCCAGGCCAACTCCTACCCCGAGTTCGTGGCTGTGCTCGAGCAGATTAAGAACGGCATCGGCGAGGAAGCAATCGCCAACATGCACATCCACGTCTCCGGCATCGCCTACGGCAAGAAGGGAGAGCGCAAGCACCTGGACCTGGAAGAGTCCGATTTGAAATACACCGAGCTGCTGCAGGCGCTCAAGGACTACAAGGCCAAAGGGCTGGTCATCTGCGAAAGCCCCAGCCTGGAAGAGGACGCCCTGCGGCTACAGGAGGTTTATCACCGCTTGTAACCGGGGCAGCTTTCGCTATTGACAACGCCTTCTGTTATAATGTAAGTTACGAGGCTATGATGAAATCGAACTGGATGCGCAACAGCTTAATATACATTATCATTCTGGTGGCGGCGGTCATCCTCCTCTACCAGCTCTTCCCCTCCTCACCCAAGCCCACCGAGGTCGGCCTGGACGAGGCCATCGCCATGTCCCAGAACAGCGAGATATCGACCATCGTCGTGGACAGTGAGGAGATGCTCATCACCACCAACGACGGCCGCGAGCTCAAGACCGCCATCGGCAACCTGACGCTGGTCGAACTTACCGACCTGGGCCTGGTGCTGGAAGGCGTCGACTACGAAGTAAAACCATCCGGCTTCGACTGGAGCGGTCTGCTCATCGGCTTTTTGCCCTTGATACTCTTCGGCGCCCTTATTTTCTTCCTCTTCCGTTCGGCGCGGGGCGCCAACAGCCAGGCGATGAACTTCGGGCGCAGCCGCGCCCGCCTCATCGGCAGCACGCCCACCGTCACCTTTGAAGACGTCGCCGGCGTGGAAGAAGCCAAGCAGGAACTGACCGAGGTCGTCGATTTCCTCAAATCGAGAGAGAAGTTCCAGAGCCTGGGGGCGCGCATACCCAAGGGTATCCTGCTCATCGGCCCTCCGGGCACGGGCAAGACGCTTCTAGCCAGAGCCGTCGCCGGCGAAGCCGGCGTCCCCTACTTCTCCATTAGCGGCAGCGAGTTCGTCGAGATGTTCGTCGGCGTGGGCGCTTCCCGCGTGCGCGACCTCTTCGACCAGGCCAAGCGCAACACCCCCTGTATCATCTTTATCGACGAGATTGACGCCGTGGGCCGCCACCGCGGTGCCGGTCTGGGCGGCGGGCACGACGAAAGGGAGCAAACGCTCAACCAGATTCTGGTCGAGATGGACGGCTTCGACACCAACACCAGCGTCATTATTCTGGCGGCGACCAACCGCCCCGACATATTAGACCCCGCCCTGCTCCGCCCCGGCCGCTTCGACCGCCGCGTGGTCTTAGACCGCCCCGACATCAACGGGCGCACCGCCATACTCAAGGTGCACGCCAAGGGCAAGCCCCTGGCCGATGATGTCGACCTGGAGGTCCTGGCCAAGCAGACGGCGGGCTTTTCCGGCGCCGACCTGGCCAACCTGGTCAACGAAGGCGCTATCCTGGCGGCGCGGCGCAACCAGAAAATTATCAAGATGAAGGAGCTTGAAGAGTCCATCGACCGCGTCATCGCCGGCCCCGAGCGCAAGAGCCGCCGTATCAGCGTCAAGGAGAAGGAAATCAGCGCCTACCACGAGACGGGCCACGCCCTGGCCGCCCGGCTCTTGCCCAACGCCGACCCGGTGCATAAAGTATCCATCGTGGCGCGGGGCGCCATGGGCGGTTACACCCGGCTTTTGCCCACCGAGGACCGCTACCTGATGACCCGCTCCCAGTTCAAAGACATGATTGCCGCCCTGCTGGCGGGCCAGACCGCCGAGGAGCTTATCTTCAAGGAAATCAGCACCGGCGCCCAGAACGACCTGGAAGAAGCCACCAAGCTGGCGCGCCGCATGGTGACCACCTACGGCATGAGCGAAAAGCTGGGCCCGCGCACCTTCGGGCGCAAGGAAGAGATGGTCTTTCTAGGGCGCGAAATCTCGGAGCAGCGCGACTACAGCGAGAAGGTCGCCGAGGAGATTGACGACGAGGTCCACCGCATCATCGAGACCGCCCACGCCGAAACCAAGCGGCTGCTCACCAAGAACAAGAAGCGGCTGATTCATATCGCCAAGAGACTTATCGCCGAGGAAACTCTGGAAGGCGAGGCGCTGGAGTCGGCTTTTACCGAGACCATCACCGCCAAGTCCAAGCAGACCGCTAAAGCCGCCGAGGCGAAGAGCCAAGCCAAACCGGCGGCCAAGAAAGACGCCAAAGCGCCCCAGTTCATCCCCAAACAGGCGCCGGCTTCATCCTAGAGAACGGCCGTGATCGAGGTTACCGCTAAGCCCATCTCACCGGAAACCGTGGTCAGCCGGATAAAGACGCCCGGCAGCGGCTGTGTCGCCGTCTACATCGGGCTCATCCGCAACAACTACGAAGGCAAGCCCGTCGAATCCGTGGAATACGCCAACGCCAGGGGCACGGCCAAGGCAACGCTGGAGAGAATCGCCGGCGAGATAAGACGCCGCTGGCAGGTCGAGGGCATCGCCATCTGTCACCGCACCGGCCGGCTCGAGGTCGGCGACATCAACTTCGTGGCCGCTATCGCCGCCGACCACCGCCCGGAAGCCTTCGCCGCCGCGCAGCACGCCGTCGACCGTTTCAAGGAGCTTTTACCCACCCTCAAGACGGAAACATACAGCGACGGCAGCACCCGCGTCGAGGGTGAATAAGGAGAGACGAACCTCTCTATTTCTTGCGGCTTATCACCAGCGCCGCCAGTTCCTGTAACGCCTGCCGGCTGGGGCTAGCCGGCAGCTTGTCCAGACCATCACAGGCCTTATCGCAGTAGTCTGAAGCCAGCTGGTAGCACTGCTTGCCGATGGACGAAGCGGACACCATCTCTATCGCCCGCATCACTTTATCGCGCCGCTGCTTTTCGGGCATGTCGGGGTGGCCGAATATCTCCTTTATCGGATTGTCGGCGGGGTATTGATCCAGGAGCAGCATGGCGGGCAGGGTCAGCGTCCCCTGGGTCAAATCGGAGCCGATGGGCTTGCCCATCTCTTTTTCGGTGCCCACGAAATCGAGGATGTCGTCCACAATCTGGAAGGCCACGCCCAGGTTGAAGCCGTAGTCCCGCATGATGGTAATTGATTCCTCCGGCGCCCGGCTCAAAATCGCCCCGGTAACGGTGGACAGTACGAAGAGCGAGGCGGTCTTGTTGGCGATTCTTTCCAGGTAGTGCTCCCGGCTCTGCTCCAGATCGAAGGCGTCGTTTATTTGCACGATTTCGCCACCGGATATGATACGCAGTGTCTGGCTGAAAAGCTTTACCACCCTCAGGTTGCCGGTATCGGCGGCAAACTCGCCCGCCCGGGCGAAGATGTAGTCACCCAGCAGCACCGCCCTTTCCTCCCCCCACATCGCGTTCACCGTCGCCTTGCCCCGCCGCACCGCCGACTTATCGATGGCGTCGTCGTGCACCAGGGTAGCGGTGTGCAAGAGCTCGACAGCGACCGCCATGGGCAGCAGCCGTTCCGGGTCGTAGTCGTATAACTTGGCCGAAAGCAGCGTCAGCGTCGGCCTTATTATCTTGCCTCCGCCCAGGGTGTGCTTCAGCATCTGGGACAGGTGCGGCGAATCGACCTCGTCGGTCACCGAATCTATGCGGCGGTTGACCTTGGCCAGGTCGGCTTCGACCAGCTTGTAGATTTCAGCCAGTTCCAATATTTTCTCCTTATTCCAGGGGCAGTCGGAAAAGCTCGATGGTGTTTTTGGCCGCCGCGTCGGCCACTTTGTCCCGCGGTATGCCCCTCACCTGGGCCACCTTCTCGGCGATGAGGGCGACGTAGGCGGGCTCGTTGCGCTTGCCGCGGTAGGCCTGCGGCGGCAAAAACGGCGAGTCCGTTTCCAGCAGCAAACGGTTGAGCGGTATCTCCCTGGCCACCTGCACCAAATCCCCCGCCGAGGGGTAGGTCACCGAGCCGGCCAGCGAGATGTAAAAGCCGATGTCGATGTATTTTTGCGCCAGCTCGATATCCCCGTTGAAGCAGTGGATAACCCCCCGCCGCAGCCTCCCCACCGAGGAGAGCGTCGCTTTCACCCAGGCGGAGAGCATCTTGTAGGTCTCTCGAGGGGCGTTGCGGGAGTGCACCACCACCGGCAGTCCCAGCTCTGCGGACAGGTCGAGCTGTTTCTCGAAGGCCGCCATCTGGCTCTTGCGCGCGGAGAGGTTGCGGTAAAAGTCGAGGCCGATTTCGCCCACCGCCACCACCTTCTCATCTTTAGCCAGCTCGACCAGCGCTTTAAGACCATCGTCGCTCATCTTGTCGGCTTCGTGGGGATGAAAGCCCACCGTGCTGAAGACGTCCTGATACTGTCGGGCCATTTCCAGCGAGGCGCGGCTCGACTCGGCGTCGAGCCCGATGTTAACGATGGCCCTGACACCGCTTTGCCGGGCGCGGGCGAAGACCTGCTCGCGGTCCTTATCGAAGTTGCTCAGGTCGATATGGGCGTGCGAATCAATCAGCATTACTTCCCCAGCCGCGCCGTTTCCTCGTCGACCAGCTTCTCGTCCAGCTTGGTAAACAGCGGCGCGATGTCACCCAGCTTTTGCCCGCCTTCGGGCAGCTTCAGCTTCCAGCCGTCGCCGTCGATGGCGTCCTCGAAACCGAGCATGTTGTGCAGCTGCTGCGAGCTGAAGGGGAGGAAGGGGTAGAGCGCGATTTTAAGCGCCGAGATGACGCCCAGCGCCACGTACAATGACGTAGCCGCCGACGTCCTGTCCTCTTTGATTATCTTCCAGGGCGACTTTTCGTCCAGGTAGCGGTTGGCTTCCTGCGCCAGCGCCATGGCCGCCATCACCCCCTGCTTAAAGCGGCAGCGGGCGATTAAATCGCCGACGTTTTGTATCGCCTCTTCGGCCTTTTTGAGCAGCGCACGACCCTGGTCGTCTATTTCACCGGGTTCCGGCACGCAGCCGTCGAAGTTACGGCTAACGAAGGTCAAAACTCTATTGGCCAGGTTGCCGTAGGTGGCCACCAGCTCGTCGTTGTTGCGGCGGAAGAACTCCCGCCAGGAAAAGTCGGTGTCGCCGTTTTCGGGCATATTGATCGAGAGCAGGTAGCGCAGCGGGTCGGGCGCGTAGCGCGACAGATAGTCAGGCAACCAGACCGCCCAGTTGCGGCTGGTGGAAAGCTTCTTGCCCTCGATGGTCAGAAACTCGTTGGCGGGCACGTCGTAGGGCAAATTTAAGCCCCCGTAGCCCATGAGCATGGCCGGCCAAATTATGGTGTGGAAGGGGATGTTGTCCTTGCCGATGAAGTAATAGCTCCTGGCATCCTTGCCCTGCCAGAAGGGGCGCCACCCCTCCCCGTCTCCCCTTGATTTGGCCCATTCCTTGGAAGCGGAAAGGTAGCCGATGACCGCCTCGAACCAGACGTAGATACGCTTCTTCTCGTAGCCCTTCACCGGCACGGGCACGCCCCACTCGATGTCGCGGGTGATGGCGCGGTCTTTCAACCCGTCCTCCAAATAGCGGGTGGTGAAGTTGAGCACGTTGGTCCGCCAGTAGTCCTTGGGCTTTATCCACTTCAGCAGCTTTTCCTGAAAGGCGGACAGCTTCAGGAAAAAGTGCTCCGATTCCTCGAAGCGCGGCGTCGTGCCGCAGAGACGGCAACGGGGGTCAATCAGCTCGGCGGGGTTCATCGGCTTGCCGCAGTCGTCGCACTGGTCGCCGCGGGCGCCCTCGGCATTACAGAAGGGGCAGGTGCCCTCGATGTAGCGGTCGGGTAAGAAGCGTTTACACTGGGGGCAATAAGGCTGCGAGACCTTGTCCTTGTAGATGTAGCCCTTTTCGAGCAGGGTGAGGAAGATATCCTGGGTCACCTCGGTGTGGTTGGCGGTGCCGGTGGTGGTGAAGAGGTCGAAGGAGATACCCAGTTTTTGCCAGGACTCCAGGAACTGGCGGTGATAGCGCCCGGCGACCTCCCCCGGCGTTATCCCCTCCTGCTCCGCCTTGATGGTGATGGGAGTGCCGTGCTGGTCGGAGCCGGAGACCATGATGACCTCGTTGCCGGCCAGGCGGTGATAGCGGGCGAAGATATCGGCGGGCAGGTAGGCCCCGGCAATCTGCCCCAGGTGCAGCGAGCCGTTGGCGTAGGGCCAGGCGACACCAACCAGGATTCGTTCCGTCATCTGTGTTCTCTCTATAAAGATTCGGGCTTTTCCGGGAAAAAGGTCAGCACCTGCTGTCCCTTGTCCTCGGTGTAACGAGCGTAGCCCTTACTCAGGCAGCAATCGACGCAGAGACGCGACACCACGCCCTCCTCATCGATAACCATGTAACGCTCGGGATATGGTATCGGGCGCTGGCATTCATCGCACTTAACGTCCCCCAGAGATGTGCAACCACGTCGCATTATCAACTCACCTCCATACCCTAAGCTTTTAGCCTGACTTCAGCCAGGCGCGATATAACTCTTTTTTGGATATACCCGTCTCCACCGCCACCGCCACCACCGCCTCTTTGGCCCCCGCCCCACTCCGCCGTAGCTTTTGCAATCTTTTTTCGATGTCGGCGGTAAGCGCCGGCTTTTCGACCTCTTTTTTACCGGCGATAACCAGGGTGAACTCACCTCTAGGCGCGGCGAAATGCTCGATAGCCCGGCTCACCCTGCCCCGGAAGACCTCTTCGTGGAGCTTGGTCAGCTCGCGGCAGACGGCCATCTCCCGGTCGCCCAGCACCTCCAGTATATCGTCCAGGGCCGCTTTCAGACGGTGCGGCGTCTCGAAGACGACGATGGTGGCCGGGTCTTCGGCCACCGATTTGAGCAGCTTCTTACGGGCGCTTGCCTTGGGCAAAAAGCCCAGGTAGCGGAAACTCTTCGTATCCAGCCCCGATACCGCCAGCGCCGTTATCACCACCGAAGCGCCGGGAACGGGCACGACGGGAACGCCCCTATCACTGGCGGCGGCGATTAGCTCCTGCCCCGGGTCGGATATGCCCGGCATCCCCGCGTCCGATACCAACGCCACGTCCCCCTGCTCCAGTTGCTCCAGAATGTATTCCAGCTTGGTCAGCTTGTTGCGCTCGTGATAGCTGGTGGTCGGGGTCTTGATATCATAGCTCGCCAGAAGTTGCTTGGTGCGGCGGGTATCTTCAGCCGCGATAAGCTTCACCTCGCGCAGAGTCCGCAGGGCGCGCAGGGAAATATCTTCCAGGTTGCCAATCGGGGTCGCCACAATATACAGAGGCATGGTTCCTATCCGCCCGATTTTTGCTATTATAGCGCAAAGCTGGCTTCCAGTCTACTGGGGACTCCTGACCACCCCCCTCTGTTGACGGACGTTGTTTTGACCCACCCAGCCCACCTTTAGAGGGGATTCTCCCTCTAGAATTCCTTCCGAGAATATACCCCCCACCATCCTAAAAAAGGAGATATTTAAGGGATTCCACCCTTATAGGGAGGGTTCTGGGTGGGCACGAAAAACGTACGCCAACAGAGTGGGGCGGCGGGGCGGGGCAATCCCCAAAATCCCCGCCCGTTTCCTTGACTTTAACTACCCCCTTTGCTATAGTCTTTCCTTAAAAGAGGTGCGAAATGGCTAAACCCAAATTCAGAGAACTAAGGCGTTCCTACGGATTTGACGAGGTGGCCATCGTACCCGGCGATATCACCGTCAACCCCGAACAGGCCGACATCAGCCTCGAAATCGAAGACACCAAGTTCGACATCCCCGTTCTGGCCTCGGCCATGGACGGCGTCACCGACGTTAAATCGGCCATCACCATGAGCAAGCTGGGCGGTCTGGGTGTTCTTCACCTGGAAGGCGTCCAGGCCCGCTACGAAGACCCCGAGGAGATGCTCATCGAAATCTCCCGCGCCCCCGCCGACAAGGTAACGGCGCTGTTACAGAAGGTCTATTCCACCCCCATCAAGGAAAACCTCATCGGGGAAAGGATTCAGGCCATCAAGAAGGCGGGCGCGGTTTGCGCCGTCTCGGTCACCCCGGCCAACACCAAGCGCTACGCCCCCCTCATCGCCGAAGCCGGCGCCGACATACTGGTGGTGGCTTCCACGGTAACCACCGCCCGCCACAGCTCCAAGAGCTACGAAGGGCTCATCTTCACCAAGCTGCGCAAGCTGGTGTCCATACCCGTCGTCGTGGGCAACTGCGTCAGCTACAGCGCCTGCAAGGAGCTTATGGAGACGGGTATCTCGGCGGTTCTTATCGGCGTGGGGCCCGGCGCCGCCTGCACGACGCGTACGGTCCTGGGCGTGGGCGTCCCCCAGATAACGGCCACCATGGACTGCGCCCAGGCCAGGGACGATTATTATAAAGAATCGGGGAAATACGTGCCCATCATCACCGACGGCGGTTTCCGTAACGGCGGCGACATCTGTAAGGCCGTTGCCGCCGGCGCCGACGGCGTCATGCTCGGCTCGATTTTGGCCCAGGCCAAAGAAGCGCCGGGACTGGGCTATCACTGGGGCATGGCCAATCCCCACCCCGCTCTGCCCCGCGGCACGCGCATCAAGGTAGGCACCACCGGGACCATGGAGCAGATTCTGTTCGGGCCCACCTCGGTCACCGACGGCAGCCAGAACCTGATGGGGGCGCTGCGCACGGCTTTAGGCGTCTGCGGCGCGCTCAACATCGCCGAGATGCATAAAGCGGAGATTGTGGTCGCCCCGGCCATCACCACCGAGGGCAAGTTCTGGCAGATGACGCAGGGCGGACGCTAGTCCTCGTCGTCTTCGTCTTCTTCGGAAACAGCCCCGCTACCGCCGACGCGCGGCACTAACGGCCCGGCTTTACTTTTGGCTTTAGGCGTTGGCAGCTTGTCGATTATGGGGCGCAGCTTGTCTATCTTGCTCCCCGCCACCACCCCGGCCACGCCGGCTTCGCACAAGGCCCCCAGCTCGCTGGCGGCGATGTCGGGCGACACCGTGACCAGCAAGGGTTTGCTCAGAATAGCGGCGCAGCGGCGGTAACGCATCAAGTCCTGCCAGCTAAGCTCCGCCTTCTCCGCGGCGACGAGCACCGCGTCCACGGGCAGGCCGTCGATGGCTTTGAGCAGGCCGGCTTCGATTTCGGCCTCGACCTCGATTATCTTGCCTGGCTTCTCCTCTTCGAGCAAAGCTTTGGAGACGCTGGCCGACGGGAAGACGACGAAGTCGGCGCCTGCCTCCCCCAGGGTTTTAAGCGCGCCGGGGGTGACCTCTTTCAGCCAGCCGCCCCAGGGGACTTTGACTTTAGCCAGAGACCTGGCCGATTTCAGCCCCGTCTTGGGCACGGAGAGCAGAATGGCGTCGGCGCCCTCGGCTTTACCGTTGGCGGCGACACTGGCCACCAGCAGCATCCTGGGGCGCGGTTTGGTGCCGGCGGTGCGGAAGCCCATGGGCGCCGTCCCGCCGGCGGCGATTGCTTTTAGTTTATCGATAAATTTACTCATAGCGATATATAGGCCTGAACGTTATTACGGAGCCCTGTATCCGGTATTCCGGGCGGCTAGCTCCCTATTATCTGGACGCCTTCCGGCAGCTCGAACAGGCTGTCGTTGATGTCGCCGAAGTCGATATCCTTGAAGACGACGATTATCTTGCCTTCCGAGGTGGTCGACTCGGTGCGGATGGGGAAACCGTGCTGCTTCCATATCCAGCTCTTCACCGTGGCTCCGGCGGCGCTGTATTCCACCACCAGGCAGACCTTGCCGTCCATGGTCTCGGTGCCGACAATGGTGTAATTATAGTCGGGAATGTCCTGGACTGCCTCGTAATCGGGCGGATTCATCTGGCTGATGTCCATCTCAAGAGCCATGTTCTGGTCGGGCATGTACATGTAAGCCTTGCCGGTGCTGTAGTTGGACAGGTAGATGATGTGCTGCCCCTGCTCATCCATCTCCATCCTGATATTGTTCCCCTCCACCCACATCTGCGTGGTAATCATCGGCGTCCCGGGAGCGGTCGTCTCCATGGTGTAGCTGACGGAGTCGATGCCGGCCCCCTGGCTTACTATATCGCCCAGGTCCTCTCCATCACCACCGTTGTCACCTTCGTCGCCACCGTTACCGCCGTTGCCGCTGTCGGCCGGCTGTGACGCACCGTTATCGGGCGTGGTGGCCCCGTCGTCATCGCCGCCACAGGCGGCCAGGCCCACACAACCCAACGCCACCACTAAAACCAGCAATAAAGATACTATCTTTTTCATCTCTTATTTACCTCCTCTACCTTGTTAACCGAATTTGAATCAGGCGTTTCGCTCGGCGATTTTGCCGGCGATAAATACCCTGTGTTTCTTCCCCCGGTAAGCGCTGACCATCAACAGAATCCAGTAGATAAAAGTCAGCACCCCGAGAATATAGCTGAACACCCAGCCGACAACGGGTATCCAGAAAAGCACCAAGAAAGCCGCGCTAAGGAAGCCGAAGACGATAACCGACTGTATAGCGTGAAAACGAATGAACTTGTCTTTCTTCTCCACAAGCAGGAATTCCAGCCCCGTCAGCCAGAAGAGCAGGTAGCACAGCAATCCGGCTACGTTCGGCTTTAGACCGGCGCTTGCTCGGCCCATGGCGCCACCCCTAGTTAAGAATTTCTCTCGGCGATATCACCGGCTATGGGCATCTTGTACTTGACGCCATTGTAGGCTTTAAGCATGAGCACTATCCACAGGATAAAGGCGAAGATGCCGACCAGACTGCCGAGAATAATGAAGAGGATACCGACCCAGGGAATCCAGGTCAAACTCCACAATACACCGTTGGCCACGCTGAAGGTGCCGAAGACTATTATCGACTGTACGGCGTGGAAACGCACGAACTTGTCCTTCTCCAGAACCAGGAACACTATACCGCTTACCCAGCCCAGAACGTAACAGAGCAAGCCGGCTACATTCGGCTCCAGTCCGGTGCCTTGGGAGCCTTTCTTCTCAGCCATCGCTTAAAGCCCTCCTTAAGTTGCCTTTGATTTAGCTATATCATTCCACTATTTATAGAGAAAGTCAATCGTTTTCGCCCGCTTGACAAATGGCCAGCAATGGGCTACACTCGGCTTAATTGAATAGCCAAAAAGGCTGGGAACGAGAGTAGTAAGCCCCCAGCGAAGCCGCAGAGAGCCGGGACAGGTGAAAGCCGGCGCTGGCGCAGGGGTTGAATGGACTCGGGAGCTGCAAACCGAAAGCAAGGGCGAGTAGGCTTTGCCGGAAAGGGCACCGTTAACAAAACCCAGGGTATCGTCCCTCCCCAGTGAAGGACCGTACCTGAGAAGAGATGGTTGCCGTAAAGCAATCGAACTAGGGTGGCACCGCGAAGTATTTAACCTTTCGCCCCTATCGGGCGAGGGGTTATTTTTTTAGGGAGAAAAGCATGTACCATCCCGACCGAAAAGAATACGAAAGGATGCAGAAGCCGGGCGAGCTGGTGCCCGTCTGCCGGGAAATAGACGCTCGAGCCGAAACGCCTCTCTCCGCGCTGTCCAAAATAAGGCGCGGTGGCTACGCCTTTCTTTTAGAGAGTGCCCAAAGCAACCGTCAGGCCGACGGTTACAGCTTCATCGGCACCGAGCCTTACCGCGTGCTCACCACCCGCCAGAGCGACCAAAGAGGCGCTCTGGAGACCATCGCCGCGGCGCTTTCCCGTTACAAGATGGCGGCTGTCGAGGGATTGCCCGACTTCTGCGGCGGCGCCGTGGGCTACCTGGGCTACGAGGCGGTGCGCCGCATCGAGGAGTTGCCCTCGCCGGAAGCCGACCCGCTGTCGCTGCCCGAGGCGGTTTTCATGCTCGTCGACAGCTTTCTCGTCTTCGACCACGCCAAAAACAAAATCAAAATCGTGGCGCTGGCCCGTCCCGACGTCGATAACGCCTACCGCAAAGCCACCGATAAGATTGACGAGCTGGCGGCCCGGCTGAAGAAAGCCGCAGCACCCCACCCCACCCCATCCCAACAAGAGTCTAGCGGTACGGCAGAGGTCGTCTCAAACCTCACCAGAGCCGAATTCGAGGCCAACGTGGCCAAAGCCAGGGAATACATCGTCCAGGGCGAGGCCATCCAGATTGTGCTCTCCCAGCGCCTGAGCCGGCCCACCACGGCGCGGCCTCTGGATATTTACCGGGCGCTGCGACGGATTAACCCTTCACCCTACATGTTCTTTTTGGATTGCAACGGTTTCCAGGTTATCGGCGCCTCGCCGGAGATACTGGTCAGGGCCATAGACGGCAAGGTGACCACCCGGCCGCTGGCGGGGACGAGGCCGCGGGGCAAGACGCCCGCCGATGACAAGCGGCTGGAAACGGAGCTGCGCGCCGACGAAAAAGAGCGCGCCGAGCACGTCATGCTCGTCGACCTGGGGCGCAACGACATCGGGCGGGTGAGCCTGCCCGGCACGGTCAGGGTCAGCGAGCTGATGGACGTTGAAAAATATTCCCACGTCATGCATTTGGTGACCAACGTAGACGGCAAAATAAGGCCCGAGCTGGCCCCGGTGGACGCCCTGGCCGCCTGCTTTCCGGCGGGCACGGTCTCGGGGGCGCCCAAAATCAGGGCGATGCAGGTCATCGCCGAGCTGGAGCCCGACCAGCGCGGCCCCTACGCGGGCTGCGTCGGCTACTTCAGCTTCTCCGGCGCCATGGACACCGCCATAACGATAAGAACCATCGTGCTCGTCGACGGCACCGCCCACGTCCAGGCGGGGGCGGGCATCGTTTACGATAGTGTGCCGGAGCGCGAATACGAGGAAACGATGAACAAGGCCCGCGCCCTGCTCAAGGCCATCGAGCAGGCGGAAATAGACGAGGCGTAAGATGCTGTTAATCATCGACAACTACGATAGCTTTACCTACAACCTCTTCCAGTATTTGAGCGAGCTGGGCCAGGAGGTAAGGGTTGCGCGCAATGATAAAATAACCTTAGAGGAGATTGAGCAAATGCAACCGCAGCGCATCGTCATCTCCCCCGGCCCTTCCACCCCCCTCAACGCCGGTATCTCCAACGACGTCATCCGCCACTTCGAGGCGAAGCTGCCCATCCTGGGCGTCTGCCTGGGACACCAGTGCCTCGGCCACAGCTACGGCGGCGTGGTCGGCCCGGCCAAAAACATCATGCACGGCAAGTCGTCGCTGATTCACCACAACAACCGCGGCGTTTTCAGAAAGCTGCCCAACCCCTTCCCCGCCATCCGCTATCATTCTTTGATGGTGGACCGGAAAAGCCTGCCCGACTGCCTGGAGGTGACCGCCTGGACGGAGGACGGCACCATCATGGGCATGCGCCACCGCCAGTTTCGCATCGAGGGCGTCCAGTTCCACCCCGAATCGTTTATGACCCTTAACGGCAAGGATATATTGAGAAACTTCCTAAATAGGGAGGTGGAGAAATGACCAATGGAGAACTGGCTTCAATCGCTTTGACGGGAGTGCTCGTTATAATTACTGGTATTTATGCTTGGCGTACTTTCGCTATAAGCAACGCTGCTAAGAAACAAGCAGAAGAGATGAGGGCACAAAGGTACGACACTGTTCGCCCTGTAATAGACATTAAGAGGGATACAGCTAAGACAGACATAAACCGCCGAACACTAGAAACACACGCTGCTTTATCAAAGGAAACATCGCATGGCCTTTCGTGTACGCTTCATAACATAGGACTTGGTCCAGCTATTGATTTGTATTCTTTCATACAAACGCCAAGTGGGAGACAGCGCTATGATTTCGGAACATTGGAAAAAGGTGGAAAGACCGAGAGAATGGTTCTATCAATGAAGCAGAAAGGCATACCTTCAGGCTTACTTTTAATAGCTTACTATAGAGATATTTATGGGAGAGGGTGTGTATCAAGCCGGAACGTCTTTATTGATAAAAAGAAAGGTTGGGTACTAGGTCACCTCCACACTCCTCCCCCATTTGATTGGAGTGAAGAAGAATGATTAAAGAAGCCATTTCGTTGCTTATCGACGGCAAGTCGCTGACCTTCGAGCAGGCGGCTGAAGTCATGGAGGAGATAACGACGGGCGAGGTTACCCCCGCCCAGTTCGGCGCCTTCGTCACCGCCTTGAGGATAAAGGGCGAGAGCGTCGACGAGATCGCGGGACTGGCCAGCGTCATGCGAGCCAAGTCGGTGCGCGTGGAGACGAAAGAGCCCGCCATCGACATCGTGGGCACGGGCGGCGACGGCTCCCGGAGCTTTAACATCTCCACCGCCGCCGCTTTCGTCGCCGCCGGCGCGGGCCTAAAGGTGGCCAAGCACAACAACCGCGCCATGACCAGCCAGTGCGGCAGCGCCGATGTCCTGGAGGCTTTAGGTATCAACATAGAGCTTAACGCCGAACAGGTAAGGGAATGTATCGAAAAGGTCGGCATCGGCTTCATGTTCGCCCCCCTCTTCCACCCCTCGATGAAGTTCGCCGCCGCCCCCCGCCGCGAGCTGGGCGTGCGCACCGTCTTCAACATACTGGGCCCGCTGACCAACCCGGCGCTGGTGGAAGCGCAGGTGCTGGGCGTCGCCAGCGAGAACTTAGGTGAAAAGATGATTCAGGTGCTCCAGTGTCTGGGCACCAGGCGGGCCTTTGTCGTGCACGGCCTCAACGGCATGGACGAAATCACGGTGGCGGGCAAGTCCCGCGTCTGGGAGCTGGGCGACGGCGAGATAACCCAATTCGATATCGCCCCCGGCGACTTCGGCGTCAACGAATCGGGGATAAAGACGCTGGCGGGCGGCACCGCTGAGGAAAACGCCATAATGCTGCGCTCCGTTCTGGAGGGTAACAAAGGGGCCAGAAGGAACGCGGTGGTGATGAACGCCGCCGCCGGCATCGCTTTGAACAGCGCCAACAAGGGGCTGCCCGCCCTGAAAGCCGCCGCCGCCCTCGCCCGGGAAGCTATCGACAGCGGTAAAGCGCGGGGAAAACTGGAAAGCCTGATAAGGACGAGCCAGAGCTACGGATAGAAAAATGTTTTTGGATGATATCATCTCCCTGAAAAGAAAAGAGGTGGAGCAAAGGCAGGCGGCAACGCCCCGGTCAGCGCTGGAACGTGCCCTTAAGCAGCAGCCGAAGCCACTCGACTTCGCCGGAGCGCTGCAAGGCGACGGCATTAGCCTCATCGCCGAGGTCAAGCGTGCCTCTCCTTCCAGGGGCGACTTGAACGTTAACCTAGACGCGGTGGAGCTAGCCAAAACGTACGCCAAATGCGGCGCCAGAGCTATCTCCGTGCTTACCGAGGAAAAGTACTTCAAGGGCGGTGGCAAAGACCTGCAAGCCGTTAAAAAGGCGCTGCCCCGTGTCCCCGTTTTGCGCAAGGACTTTATCATCGCCCCCTACCAGCTCTACGAAGCCCGCGCCTGGGGCGCCGACGCCGCGCTGCTCATCGCGGCTATTCTGGACGACAAAACGCTTATCGAGCTGATGGCATTAAGCCGGCGTCTGGGTATGCAAGCCCTGGTCGAGGTGCATAACGAAGACGAGCTGAAGAGAGCCTTGAAAGGCGAGGCCGACCTCATCGGCATCAACAACCGCAATTTGCAGACGCTGGAGGTGGATATAAACACCACCCAGGAACTCCGCCCCCTCGTCCCCACCGGAATCACCGTCGTCAGCGAGAGCGGCATCCGGGGACGGGAGGACATTCAAAAACTAAAAAGGTGGGGCGTGGACGCGATGCTCGTCGGCGAAAGCCTGGTTACCGCCGCCGATATCCCCGCCCGCCTCAAGGAGCTTTTACCATGAAGGTCAAGATTTGCGGCATCACCGATGTCGCCCACGTCGGGCCCGTCGCCGAGGCCGGCGCCGACCTGCTCGGCGTCGTCTTCGCCCCCTCCCCCCGCCGGGTGACCCCGGCGCAGGCGAAGCGGATAGCCGCCGCGGCCAGGAAGCACGGGCTGCCCGTGGTCGGCGTCTTCGTCAACACCCCCGCCGCCGAGGTCAACGCCATCGCCGCCGAATGCAAGCTGGACTGGGTGCAACTCAGCGGCGACGAGAGCTCGGACGTCTGCCGCCAGGTGCGCGAACAACTGATTCGGGCCGTCCATATCGCCCCCGACTGGGACGAGGCACAACTTCTCTCCCACATCGACGGCCTGAACAGGACGCTGCGCCACCACTCCTACGTCTACCTGCTCGACACCCACGTCGAGGCGCAATACGGCGGCACGGGCAAGGCTTTTAGCTGGGATATCGCCCGTAAGGCGGCCCAAACCTACCCGGTCATCATCGCCGGCGGACTCAACACCGAAAACGTAGGGCAGGTAGTCGCCCGCCTCCAACCCTGGGGAGTCGACGTCTCCAGCGGCGTGGAGAGCGGGGGCAAAAAGGATATCGAAAAAATCAGGGCTTTCATCAAAGCGGCCCGGGCCGCCGAAAGCCCTTAAGGAGGACTTCAAGATGTTAGTGGTTATGAAAAACGACGCCACCGAGTCACAGGTCGACGGCGTCATCAAGACCATCGAGAGCATGGGCTACCGCGGCGTGCCCATGCCCGGAGCCCAGCGCACGGCGGTCTGCATCGTGGGCAACACCGGCCCCGTGGACGACGCCGGACTGCTGGTTTTACCCGGCGTCAAGGAAACGGTGCGGGTGACCAAGCAGTACAAGCTGGTGAGCCGGGAAACGCACCCCCAGCCCACCGCCATCACCGTCGGCGACGTTAAAATCGGCCAGGGACAGCCGGTAATCATGGCCGGGCCCTGCGCCGTGGAGAGCCAGGAGCAGGCGCTGGCCATCGCCCGCCTGGTCAAGAAAAGCGGCGCCCGAATCTTTCGCGGCGGCGCCTTCAAGCCCCGCACCTCCCCTTACAGCTTCCAGGGGCTGGGCGAAGAGGGCCTGAAGATTCTGGCCAACGTCCGTGAGGAGACCGGACTGTTCGTCGTCACCGAGGCCATCGACGAAAAAAGCCTGGAGCTGGTGGACAGATACGCCGATATCATCCAGATCGGCGCCCGCAACATGCATAACTACTCGCTGCTGCGCCAGGCGGGGCACGCCTCGAAACCGGTGCTGCTCAAGCGCAGCTTTGCGGCGACTATTGAAGAGTGGCTCATGGCGGCGGAGTACATCAGCTCGGAGGGCAACCGCCAGGTAATCCTATGCGAGCGCGGCATCCGCACCTTCTCCGATAACACCCGCAACACGCTGGACCTGGCCGCCATCCCCTCGGTGAAGCAGGTCAGCCACCTGCCCGTCATCGTCGACCCCAGCCACGCCGCCGGCAAGCGCGACTACGTCATCCCTCTGTCCAAGGGCGCCATCGCCGTCGGCGCCGACGGCCTGCTCGTCGAGGTGCACCACGACCCGCCCCACGCCCTCTCCGACGGGATGCAGTCGTTGTATCCGGAGCAGTTCGACGAGCTGATAAAGGAGATAAAAGGACTGGCGCCATGAAAGCCGACCATGTCATCAATTTTAAGTCGGAGCGGACGTGCCCCATCAGTGTCGGCGACGGCATCACCGGGCGTCTCGCCGGGCGGTTCGAATTCGGCGATTACTCCAGCCTGACGCTCATCACCGACAGCGTCGTCGACCGTTTGTACGGTCAGGACGTCCTCTCGACACTAAAGGCGACGGGCAAGCCGGTGCACTGCTTCCAGTTGCCCGCCGGCGAGCGGGCCAAGTCGCTGAGCACCGTCGAGCGCGGCTTTAGCTTCCTGCTGGCCAATAACGTTGACCGCCAGGGTCTCATCTGCGCTCTGGGCGGCGGCGTGGTCGGCGACACCGCCGGCTTTATCGCCGCCAGCTACCTGCGCGGCATCGACTATATTCAGCTGCCCACCACCCTCCTCGCCCAGGTGGACAGCGCCATCGGCGGCAAGGTCGGCGTCAACTTCAGCGGCAAGAAGAACATGGTGGGCGCCTTCTACCAGCCTCGGGCGATTATCATCGACATCGATTTCTTAAAGTCGCTGCCCCCCAACGAGACGGCCAACGGGCTGGGCGAGGTGGTCAAATACGCTGTAGCCATGGACGAGGGGCTATATCGTATTCTGGAGCAGAAGGCGGACGGCAACTTCAGCGCCGGGGAACTGACCGAAATCGTGCGGCGCTGTTGCCGCCTCAAGGCAGATATCGTCGAAATTGACGAAAAGGAAAAGACGGGCCGGCGCGCCATTCTGAATTTCGGCCACACCCTCGCCCACGCGCTGGAAGCCGCCCAGGGCTTTAAGGGACAGGGGCACGGCCAGGCGGTGGCGGTGGGCATCGTCGCCGCCGCCCGCATCAGCCGGGAGCTGGGTATGCTTAAAACCGAAGACGCTAACAGCATCGAAAGGCTGCTGAAAAAGCTAGGGCTGCCCGCCGCCTGCCCGGGGCTAAGCCCCGGCACCCTGCTCAAGGCCATCCGCTTCGACAAGAAAAAGAGGCAGGGCCGGACCCGCTGGGTCTTGCTGGAAGCTATCGGCCGGGCCGTCTCCGGCCAAACGGTGGACGAAGCCGTCGTCGAAAAAGTGTTCAAGGAGCTATGCCGATGAAGATAATGGTTATCAACGGCCCTAATCTTAACCTGCTGGGCAGGCGCGATGCCGAACACTACGGTAGCGACACCCTGCCCGCCATAGAGCACCGGCTCCACGAAAAGAGCCGAACCTTAGACTGCCAGCTCGCCTTCTTCCAGTCCAACCACGAAGGCGCCCTCATCGATTTCATCCAGGCGAACACGGACGGAGCCGACGGCATCCTCATCAACCCCGCCGCCCTCACCCACTACGGCTATTCCCTGCGCGACGCATTAGTGGATTCGGGGTTGCCCGTGGTCGAGGTGCACCTTTCCGACATCAACGCCCGCGAGGAGTGGCGCAAGGTCTCCGTGATTTCGGACATCGCCGTCAAGCAAATCAGCGGGCTGAAAACACAGAGCTATATCGCCGGCCTGGAAGCCCTGGCCGAGCACATCAGAGGCAGGAAAAAATGAAAACGAGGATAGCGCCGTCAAGGATTTGGGGCGAGGTCAAGGCGCCGCCATCGAAGAGCTACACCCACCGGGCGATAATAGTGGCCTCGCTGGCGGCGGGGGAAAGCGTCATCGAAAATCCCCTGCTCGCCGACGACACCATGTACACCGCCGACGCCTGCCGCGCCCTGGGCGCCAGCGTCGAGCGGCGGGGCAATAGCCTGGTCATCAAGGGCACGGGCGGCCGCATCGAGCTCCGCCAGGAACAAATCTTCGTGGGCAACTCGGCGAGCACCTTCAGGATGGTCGCCCCCATCGCCGCCGCTTCCCCGTCACGGGTCGTCCTCGACGGCGACAACCGGCTGCGCCAGCGCCCCATGGGCGACCTGCTCTCGGCGTTGCAGGGGCTGGGCGTCCACGCCCGTTCCCTGAACAACGACGGCTGCGCCCCCATCGAGATTCAGGGCGGCGACTTCAAGGCAAGCCAGGTCTCCCTCTCCGGGGAGGTAAGCTCCCAGCCGGTGAGCGCCCTGCTCATGGCCGCCCCCTACACGCGCAAGGGCCTGAGCATCCGCATCAACGGCGGGCTGGCCTCCAGGCCCTACATCGACGTAACCCTGGACGTGATGCAAACCTTCGGCGTGAAGGTAGCCAACCGCGACTACCGGGAGTTTACCGTCGAAGGCAACCAGGAATACCGGGCGCGGAACTACCGAATCGAGGGCGATTACTCCTCGGCGGCCTATTTCTTCGCCGCCGGCGCCATCGGCGGCGCCCCACTGACGGTGACCGGGCTCAACGCCACCTCGGTCCAGGGCGACAGATACCTGCTCGACATCCTGAAAAAGATGGGCGCCTCGGTGACATACGCCGAAGACACGGTGACCGTCGGGGGCCGCGACAAACTTAAAGGCATTGACATCGACTTGAGCGACTACCCCGACCTCGTCCCCGCGCTGGCGGCGGTGGCCGCCTTCGCCGAAGGCAGGACAAGGCTTAATAATATCGCCCGCCTCCGCTTCAAGGAGAGCGACCGACTCAACGACACGGCGGCGGAGCTTAACAAAATGGACATCAAGACCGACGTCGGCACCGATAATATGGTAATATATGGAAGTAGGCCCGTGGGCGCCGCCGTAGCAAGCCATGACGACCACCGCCTGGCGATGAGCCTGAGCATCGCTGCCCTCTTCGCCGCAGGCGATTCTATTGTCAACGGCACCGAAGCCGTGACCAAATCCTACCCCCGCTTCTTCAGCGACTTAACCGCACTGGGGGCGAAAGTGGAGGAGCTGGCATGAACATTGTCCTTATCGGCATGAGGGGTTCGGGCAAGACGGCGGTGGGCAAGGTACTTTCCCAGAAGCTGGGGCGCGAGCTGGTCGAGACGGACGAGCTGGTCGTCGCCAGGGCCGGGATGAGCATCCCCCAGATTGTGGCCGAGCACGGCTGGGACAAATTCCGCGATATCGAGGCCGAGGTCGTCACCGAGCTGGCCGGGCGCGATAACCTCATCATCGCCACCGGCGGCGGCGTGGTCACCCACCCCGAAAACCTCACCATTCTTAAGAAAAACGGGCTGCTTATCTGGCTCACCGCCGGCATCGATACCCTTGTCCAGCGCGTCGGCGACGATTACCTGAGGCCGCCGTTGATCGAGGGCAAGAGCCGCCGCGAGGAGATGGAAACAATCTTCGCCGAACGCCGTAAACTCTACAAACAGTCCGCCGATATCAACGTGGACACCGAGGACAGGACTCCCGAAGAGGTGGTGGAGGCCATTATCTACATCATCGTCCTCCAGGCCGATTCCATCATCAACCTGCTCTGCATGCGGGGAGAAGAGGATGACTGACACCGTAACCTGCTGCCTCATCGGCGACCCCGTGGCGCACTCTTTATCCCCCGCCATCCACAACGCCGCCTACAAGGCGCTGGGGCTAAACTACCGCTATATTGCCATGCGCGCCGCCGACATCGGCCCGGCTCTAGCCGTGGTGAGAGAGCGCGGCCTCCGCGGCGCCAGCATCACCACCCCCCACAAGACCGCCGCCCGGAAATACCTCGACCGCGTCGACCCCGCCGCCGAAGCCATCGGAGCCGTCAACACCGTGGTCAACGACAACGGCGTACTGACCGGCTACAACACCGACGGCATCGGCGCCCTCAAAGCGCTGGAAGAGGTCACCGAGGTCGGCGGCAAGAGGGTAGTCCTCATCGGCAGCGGCGGCGCCGCATCGGCCATTGCCGCCGCGCTTATGGAGAGCGGGGCGGATTTGGCGATATTAAATCGCACCCTGGATAAAGCCCGGCATTTAGCCAATAAGGTCAGGGCCGCCGACTCCGGCGGACTGGACCGGCTGACGTTTTTGAACAGCGCCGACATCCTGATTAACGCCACCACGGTGGGCATGACCAACACCGGGCAGACTATAGTCCCACAGAGCTTTTTGCACCCGCGCCTCACCGTCTTCGACATCGTCTATAGCCCCCGGGAAACCCGCCTCCTCCGCGAAGCCGGGGAGAAGGGGTGTACTATCGTTTACGGCTATAAAATGCTGCTCTACCAGGCCGCCGAGCAGTTCCGGCTCTTCACCGGGCAGGACGCCCCGCTGGAAGTCATGGAGTCGGCGCTGGTCGCCGCCCTGGGAGGAGGTACCTATGCTACGCATACTGACCGCCGGTGAATCTCACGGCCCCGCCTGCCTGGCTATCGTCGAGGGCCTGCCCGCCGGCATCGGCATCACCGTCGCCGACATTGATAAGGAGCTAAAGCGCCGCCACGCCGACTTCGGCCGGGGCGGACGCAAGCTCATCGAGAAAGACCAGGCCGAAATCCTCTCCGGCATAAGATACGGCAAGACGCTGGGCAGCCCCGTAGCTTTGATGGTCAAAAACGCCGACTTCGCCAACTGGCGGGAGGTGATGGGCATCGAGGCAACAGACAAGCCCGCGCCGCCGTTGACCACCCCCCGCCCCGGCCACGCCGACCTGGCGGGAGCCTTGAAATACGGCCAGACCGATATCAGGAACATTCTGGAAAGGGCCAGCGCCCGCGAGACAATCTGCCGGGTGATGGCGGCGGCAGTGGTCAGGAAAATGCTGGCCAGGTTTGATATCGCCATCGCCAGCCATACCGTCCAGATTGGCGCCGTGAAAATGGAGCGCAGCGATTACTCCTTCGACGAGGTGGCCGGGGTATTCGACAACGACCCCGATATCAGGTGCATTGATGCGGCGACAGCCCGGCGCATGAAACAGGCCATCGAGGCCGCCGCCGCCAAGAACGACACGCTGGGCGGCGTGGTCGAGATAATCGCCTGCGGCGTCCCCCCGGGACTGGGCAGCTTTATGCACTACGACCGCCGCCTCGACGGCAAAATCGCCCAAGGCCTAATGAGCATCCCCTCGGTGAAAGCGGTGGCCATCGGCAACGCCCTTCAGGGCGCGGCCATGCCCGGCTCCGCCTTTCACGACCCGATTGGATATAAGAACGACAACTTTAGGCGACCGACCAATAACACCGGCGGTATCGAGGGCGGCGTTTCCAACGGCGAGGACATCGTTTGCCGCGTCTATCACAAGCCCATCGCCACGCTGGGCAAGCCGCTGGACACGGTGGATTTGGTGACGCACCAGCCGGCCAGGGCCACGGTGGAACGCTCCGACGTCTGCGCCGTGCCCCGCGCCGGTGTCATCGCCGAGGCCATGCTGGCTCTGGTTCTGGGCGAAGCCATGCTGGAAAAATTCGGCGGCGACAATATTAGAGAGATGAAGCGCAACTACGACGCCTACATCAAGGAGACAAGCCAATGATACCCGACACCAAGGGCTACTTCGGCGACTACGGCGGGCAGTTCGTCCCCGAGACGCTGATGCCCGTCCTCGACGAGCTGAATGAAGCCTACCATAATTTAAAGAACGACAAGTCATTCTGGGATGAGTTCGACAGGCTCTCCCGCGACTTTTCGGGAAGGCCCACGCCGCTCTACTTCGCCAAGGGCTTAACCGAACACTGCGGCGGCGCCAGGATACTGCTGAAACGGGAAGACCTGGCCCACACCGGCGCCCACAAAATCAACAACGCTCTGGGCCAGGGGATTCTAGCCAGGAAGATGGGCAAGCGGCGCATCATCGCCGAGACGGGCGCGGGGCAGCACGGCGTGGCCACCGCCGCCGTTTGCGCCATGCTCGGCCTGGAGTGCATCGTCTATATGGGCGAGGAAGACGTCCGCCGCCAGTCCCTCAACGTCTTCAGAATGAGGCTGATGGGCGCCGAGGTCAGGCCCGTCAGCAGCGGCAGCCGCACCCTCAAGGATGCGATAAACGAAGCCATCCGCGACTGGGTGACCAACCCCGACACCTACTATCTTTTGGGCTCGGTGGTCGGCCCCGCCCCCTACCCCACCCTGGTGCGGGATTTCCAGTCCGTCATCGGCCGGGAGACCAGAGAGCAAATGCTGAATGAATACCAGCGTCTGCCCGATTACATCGTCGCCTGCGTCGGCGGCGGCAGCAACGCCATCGGCATCTTTTATCCCTTCCTCGAAGACAAGGACGTGCGATTAGTCGGCGTCGAGGCGGCGGGGCGGGGCATAGATTCCGGCCTCCACGCCGCCCCCCTCATGGCGGGCACAGTGGGCGTGCTGCACGGCACCAAGTCCTACGTGCTTCAGGACGAGGGCGGCCAAATCCGGGAAACGCACAGCGTCTCGGCGGGGCTGGACTATCCGGGGGTGGGCCCCGAGCACAGCTATCTCAAGGACATAAAACGCGCCCAATACATAGCCGCCGACGATAAGCAAGCCCTGGAGGGCTTTCAACTGCTCTGCAAGACGGAGGGCATCGTCCCCGCTCTGGAGCCCGCCCACGCTATCTACCAGGCGGCGGAGATGGCCAAAGCGCTGGACAAAGACAAAATCATCGCGGTCAACCTCTCCGGGCGCGGCGACAAGGACATGGACATCGTCGCCGAAGAACTGGGGGTGGCGCTGTGAGCCGGATAGCCAACGCCTTTAGCAGACAGAAGCGCAAAAAAGCCCTCATCCCCTACGTCACCGTGGGCTATCCCACTATAGAAGCCACGTTAGAGGTAGTGCCCCTTTTAGCGCAAAACGGCGCCGACATCGTGGAACTGGGCATCCCCTTCTCCGACCCCCTCGCCGACGGCGTCACCATACAGCGTTCCAGCCACCAGGCCCTGCTCAAGGGCGTTACTATCAATACATGCCTCGACGTCGCCGAAAAGCTAAGAAAGCAGACCGACGTCCCCCTCGTCTTCATGACCTACTACAACCCGGTCTTTCACTACGGGCTGGAGGCGTTCTGTAAAGACAGCGCCGCCGCCGGCGTCGACGGCCTGATTATTCCCGACCTCCCCCCGCAGGAAGGCGGCGAACTGGAGAAAGTAGCGCCGAAACACGACCTAGACCTCATTTATCTTTTGGCCCCCACCAGCCCCCCGGAGAGGATAAAGCTGGTGGCGTCAAAATCGCGGGGCTTTATCTACCTGGTCTCGGTCACCGGCGTCACCGGCGCCCGCGAAGCCCTGCCCGCCGATCTGGCGGCCTTCGCAGATAGAGTCAGAAAAGCGGCCTCTCAACCCCTCTGCGTCGGCTTCGGCATCTCGACGCCGCAACAGGCGCAACGGGTGGCCGCCATCGCCGACGGCGTCATCGTGGGCAGCCGCATCATCCAGCTCATGGAAAACGGGGATATGGGCAAGGTGGGAGAGTTTATCAAGGAGTTACGGGAGGCGTTGGGCTAGCTACCCCACCCCGTTCTATATCTTTACCCACCCGCCACCCTTTTAACGTATAAAGGGGCTTCGCTCCTTTCCATCCCCCAGGTTAAGCAGTATATAGAGGTCTAACCTCTATAGGGTGGGTATTGGGTGGGAAGAGAATACTTTCGCTAACAGAGCGGGGTGGCGGAGGGGCTGGAATCTATTCTTTTACCCCGGCACCTCGACGATAATAGTCGTCCCCTTGCCCGGCGCCGACTTCACCTCAACGGTGCCCCCCAGCAACCGCGCCCTCTCCTGCATGCCCGCCAGACCCAGCTTACCGCTGCGGGGCAGGTCGTCCACCCTCCCCACCAGCTCGAAACCCTTGCCGTTGTCGCCGATGGCAACTTTAACCTTGTCGCCGCTGAAGTCGATGACCACGGTGGCTTCGGTGGCCTTGGCGTGCCGCCGCACGTTGTTGAGCGCCTCCTGGACGATGCGGAAGAGCGAGGACTCGAACTCGGGAGGAAAGCGCTTCTCCTCGCCAAGCACCCCCATGCGGCTGTCGATGCCATCGTACTCCTGCAAGTCCTTAATCAACGAGCGCAGCGCCGGAATCAGCCCCAGGTCGTCGAGCAGCGAGGGCCGCAAATTCTTCACGAAGCGCTGCACCCCCTGCACCCCCCGCTTGAGCTGTGATTGCAGGTCGTTGAAAAAGGCGACCTCTTCGGGGACCAGCCCCGATTTATTGCGCACGAAATTGTCCAGCTGCCGCGATAGCGAGCCCAGAAGCTGGGCCGTGTCGTCGTGGAGCTCGCGGGCGATGCGCTTGCGCTCCTCTTCCTGCGCCCGGGTGATTTCCTGCAGGTAGTAGCGCAGGTTCTCCTGCATCCGTTTTTCCTGGGTAACGTCGCGGGCGATGTTGTGGAAACCCACCGGCTTGCCCTCGCTCCTGACCAGGTTGGTGGAGACCATGCATATCGCCTCCGAGCCGTCCTTCTTTATCAGCCTCAGCTCATAGGGCAACTGCACCTTTTGTCGCTGCGCCAGCCGCCGCCCCACCTCCCGCGCCTTTGCCAGGCTCTCCTCGCCCAGAAAGGACTTCACGTTCATCATGAGCAGCTCCACCACCGGGTAGCCGCTAAGCTTGGCGGCGGCCCGGTTGGCCGTCTGGATGTTGCCCTCCATGTCGTGCGACCAGATGGCATCGTAAGCGCCCTCGAAAAGGGCGCGGAAACTCTTCTCGGATTCGTAGAGCGCCTGCTCGGCGTACTTGCGCTCGGTGATATCCTCCAGCGTCTCGATGGCGCCGATGATATCGCCGTCGTTATTGCGGATGGGGCTGGCGGTGAAATGCAGCCACCGGCCCCCCTTACTGATTTCGGAGAAAAAGCCCTCGGCCTCGTAAGCGCCCTCGATAAGACGCGACTGGCCGTGATAGCCCGAGTAGTAGGCGGCAATCTCCTCCGCCGACGCTCCGTCCACGATTAAGTCGGCCATGGCGGGGCGCTGCTGGTTGTAGAAAGGCCGCCAGTGCTGGTCGGTGCCGATTACCTTATCCCGCTTGATGCCGGTGAGCGCCTCTAAAGCCGTGTTCCAGTAGATAACGTGGTGCTGCTTGTTGATGACGAAAGCGGGTATGGAGGAGCCGTCGATAATCTTGGCCAGCATCTCCAGGCCCGGTAAACTCTGCGGCATAAGTTACCCCCCGTTTTTCAGGGAAGCTCTTCCAGAGTGAGCCAGCCCTTCCTCAACCCGTAAAGCACGGCCTCGGTGCGGGAGCCGACCCCCAGCTTGTTGAAGATGGTCCTCAGGTGCCCCTCGACGGTGCGGTTGCTCAGGTGGAGCTTGTCGGCGATGTCCTTGTTGGTCATCCCCCTCGCCGCCAGCTTGATGATGTCCGTCTCCCGCTCGCTAAGGTGCTCGGCGGGCCTTTCCACGCCCTTCAACTTGCCCGGTATGCGGAAGTAGTTGACCACCTTGCGCGCCACCACCGGGTCGAGGACGGGCTCGCCCTGATAGACGGCGCGGATGGCGCGGGTCAGCTCGTCGCCGCTGACGCTCTTGAGGAGATAGCCGGCCGCCCCCGCCTTGAGCAGGGCGAAGACATACTCGTCGTCGTCGTAGGCGCTCAAAACAAGGACCGCCGTGCGGGGATTATTCACCTTTATCTCCCGCGTGGCTTCAATGCCGTTCAGCTTGGGCATGGCGATGTCCATGATAACCACGTCGGGTTTAAGCTCGCTTGCCAGCTGCACCGCTTCCTCACCATCGCCCGCTTCACCTACCACCGATACCCCCTTCTCCACCTCCAGCAGTCGGCGAATACCCTCCCTGGTGATAACATGGTCTTCGGCCAGTAAAACGCTGATAGTGCTCATAAGGTTAATACCTCCGCTTAATCATACCAGAGCCAGCTATAATCGTTCAAGAGCGTGGCGATGCCCCCGCCTATGCTTGGCTGAGTATTCTTACCCGAGTATTATCACCTGTCTTTTTTCAGCTATCGGTGTTAACCCTGCCGGAAAACCCGCGTTGAAGCGGAGAGATTACACCTGCCGGAAAAGGTGTGTTAACGGATGGAATCTGTCCGTTAAGGGAATAGGATGGGCCTAGAATTACCAGGAGGTCGTCATGGAGGTTGAACTCGAATTCGCCAGGGTCAAGGAAATTGTCGAAGACTATACAGCCAAGGTCGATAACCTCATCGACAGCTACGCCGACAAGAAGGAGCAGATAATAGCCCTGCTCCAGGACATCCAGGCCGAGTTCAACTATCTGCCCCAGGACGTCCTGGTTAAAATCAGCCAGAAGCTGGATATTCCCCTGAGCCAGGTCTTCGGCGTGGCCACCTTCTTCCGCGCTTTCAGCCTCAAGCCCCGGGGGCGTCACGTGGTCACCGTCTGTCTGGGTACGGCCTGCCACGTCAAGGGCGGCCAGCGGCTGGTGGACAAAATGGAAAGAGACTACAAGATAAAGCCCGGCGAGACCACCGAGGACATGCGCTTCACCCTGGAGGCGGTCAACTGCCTGGGCTGTTGCGCCCTGGGTCCTGTGGTCGTCGTTGACGGCAAGTATGAGAGCAAGGTAGGCCCCGACAAGCTCGACCGAGTCCTCAAGAAATACAAATAATGGCGAGGGGTGATGAGATGGTAGAGCCGGTAAAAAAATTGCTGGAAAAAAGAGTGGAAAGCCCCGTCGAGCTGGAAAGCCGGCGCCAGGATATACTGGCTAAAAAAGACCCCCAGCGCACCTGCATCACGGTATGCGGCGGCACCGCCTGCCGCGCCTCCGGTGCCGAGGCGGTGGTGGAAGCCTTTATCGACGAAATCGAAAGGCGCGAACTCCAGGTACAGGCCTCGCTCAAGGAGACCGGCTGCCACGGCTTTTGCGAGCGGGGGCCGCTGGTCGTTATCGAGCCCAAGAAGATTTTCTACCAGAAGGTCACTCCCGAAGACGTCGAGGAGATTATCGACGAGACCATTCTCAACGGGCGCATCGTGGAGCGCCTGCTCTACGTTGACGCCGCCACCAACGAAAGCGTAACTTATGAGCCCGACGTCCCCTTCTACAAGAAACAGACGCGCAACATCTTCGGCGCCAACGGCACCATCGACCCCACGAATATTGAAGACTATATCGCCAGCGGCGGTTACGCCGCGTTAGCCAAGGTGCTCGACAGCATGAAGCCCCAGGCCATTGTCGACGAAATAAAGAAGTCGGGACTGAGGGGGCGGGGCGGCGGCGGCTTCCCCACGGGGAGAAAGTGGCAGTCCTGCCTCGACTCTAAAGGCAAGGTAAAATACGTCATCTGCAACGCCGACGAGGGCGACCCCGGCACCTACCAAGACCGGAGCCTTCTCGAAGGCAACCCCCACAGCATTATCGAGGGCATGGTTATCGGCGCCTTCGCCATCGGCGCCCACCAGGGATTCATCTACGTCCGCAACGAGTACCCGCTGGCGGTCAAGCACGCCCGCACCGCCATCGAGCAGGCGACGGACTACGGTATGCTCGGCGAGAACATCCTGGGCTCCGGTTTCAACTTCAACATCACCATCAACAAGGGCGGCGGCGCCTTCGTCTGCGGCGAGTCCAGCGCCCTGATGGCTTCGTTGGAAGGCAAAATCGGCGAGCCCAAGGCGAAATACGTCCACATGTCGGAGAGGGGGCTCTGGGAAAGCCCCAGCCTGTTAAATAACGTGAAGACCTGGGCCAACGTGCCCCTGATTATCAACAAGGGCGCCGACTGGTACGCCAAGCTCGGCACCGCCGGCAGCAAGGGGACGATGATATTCTCGCTGGTGGGCAACATCGTCAACACGGGCCTGGTCGAGGTACCCATGGGCATCACCCTGCGCCAGATGATATTCGATATCGGCGGCGGCATCCCCGACGGCAAGAAGTTCAAGGCGGTGCAGACGGGCGGGCCTTCCGGCGGCTGCATCCCCGAGCAGTTTTTGGACACGCCCGTCGACTTCGACGAGCTGACCAAGCTGGGCTCGATGATGGGCTCGGGCGGCATGATCGTCATGGACGAAGACACCTGCATGGTCGACGTCGCCCGTTATTTCATCGAGTTCCTCAAAGGCGAGTCCTGCGGCAAATGCACCCCCTGCCGCGAGGGCATCAACCGCATGAGCCAGATTCTAAGCAACATCACTCAGGGCAAGGGCAAGCCCGAAGACCTGGATACGCTCGAAGACTTAGCCGGGGTTTTGAGCGCCGGCGCCCTCTGCGCGCTGGGCCAGACGGCGGCCAACCCGGTACTTAGCACCATCCGCCATTTCAAGGACGAGTATCTGGCCCACATCAACGATAAGAAATGCCCGGCGGGCGTCTGTCGCGAGCTGATTCGCTTTACCATAGACCCCGACCAGTGCACGGGCTGTATGCGCTGCCTGCGGGAATGTCCCACCGGCGCCGTCAGCGGCGAAAAGAAGGAGCCCCACACCATCAACCAGGATATGTGTATCCGTTGCGGCGCCTGCTACGACGTCTGCAAGTTCAAGGCCGTTATCAAGCAGTAGAAGGAGGCAGTTATGTCTAAAGTATGGATTGACGGCGAAACCGCGATAGAGGTCGAGCACGCCGAAGGCCTGGATATCGTCCACCTCACCGTAGACGATAAAGAGATTGCCGTTTCCAAGGGCAAGACCATATTGGAGGCGGTGGAGCGCGCCCCCGGCATCGGCAACGTGCCCGCCCTCTGCCACCACCCGGCGGTCAAGCCCTACGGCGCCTGCCGCATCTGCACCGTCGAGGTCAGCGAGGACGGTGGCAAGCGCTTCAAGTTCGTCGCCGCCTGCCTCTTCCCGGTCAAGGAGGGCCTGATTGTCAAGACCCAGACCGAAAAGATAAAGAAGCTGCGCAAGGGTATCATCGAACTGCTCCTGGCGCGCTGCCCCAACGTGAAAAGGATACAGGAGCTGGCCGCAGAGTACGGCGTGGAAAAGCCCCGCTTCGTCCTCGGCGACCAGGAATGCATCCTCTGCGGCCTCTGCGTCAGAGCCTGCCAGGAAATCATCGGCAAGTCGGCCATTAGCCTGGTCAACCGCGGCATCTATAAAGAAGTCGCCGCCCCATTTTATGCCTACGAGCTGAGCGGCGACTGCATCGGCTGCGGCGACTGCGCCTTCGTTTGCCCCACCGGCGCTATCGTCATGGGCGACGACGGCCGCCCCAACCTGCCCAGGGTCAAGATACCCTACGCCGAAGTCGAGGCGATGGCGCAGGAGGAGACGGCCACAACGTCCTGAAGATAGCGCACGTTTAGCCAATTAAAATGGCGCCGGGTTACCGGCGCCATTTGCTCTTCTAACCTCTCAATCCTAAAGTCCGCCTATACGGCTATAGACGTGCCACACCCCACGCCTTCAATATCTAAGGGTATTGACAAAAGACGAAAAGAGTGGTATTTTCCTGCCCAGAAGGGATGATGAACGGGCGCATTTAGCCGCCGTAGTTCGAGGGAAGAGGGCAAGGCAATGGAACAGGGACACCGCAACCGCTGGTAGATAAGGCGGTGGCTGGTGTCCTTTTATTTTAATAAAAGGAGGTGGGAAAAATGACCACCGCAACCGCAACTAAGACGCTTACCATTGAGGTCGATGGGGCCAGCATGGATAAGATTGCCAAGGCCTTTAACGCTTCCGGAGCTAAGAAGGATAAAATCCTGAAGAAATATGCCGAGGTCGCCGTCGCCCAATTCACCGCCTGGATAACCGGGGAAAAACGCTACCGCTCGCTGACCGGGCAGTACATCGACTGGATTGAGACCATTTACGAAGAAATGCTCACCGCTGGCAAAGACCGGCCTCTGGTAGCGCACATCTTTAACGCCTTCAACGTGCCCTACGGCCAGGCCGCCTATATCTGCCGGGTGCTCAACGAAAAAGAGCTTACCACCTGGCGAATTATGGGCAGGCAGGACTTGAAAAAAGCCCTTGATGACCAAAAGGACCCTGCCGAAGAATGTGTAAATCTAGGAACTCCAGAGGTGCCCTTGGATTTCACCATAAGCGATATTGCCGAAATCGAGCTACGGCGCCTCTCCGACCAGTTAAAACTCAGCAATGAAAAATTCATCTTACCGGGGAAAAGGGGCGGCTACGGGCAATTCAGGATTGTGCGCGTCGCCGCAAAATCCATATTAGAGCTGCTGGAACACCCTGACCTAAAATAGAAAGGGAATAATATGAGCGAAGTCTCGATTATCGGCATATTCCTCACCCTGGTCGGCCTGCTGGGCTCGTTCTTTTATATTCACTTAAGCAGTTGGTTCCGCGACCTGATTGCTCTCAAAAACAAGTGGGAGCTGAATGCAATAGGCAGTACACCCCAGCAAAAACAGGCCCAACTGGAATGCCTATACGCCATACGTGGCCTCTATAACTACGTGCCCGGCCTGGTCGCCGGGGTGATTACTTTATTCATCGGCTTGGTCAGCGGCTTCATCCTTAACTATTTGTTCTCCATCGAGGTCTCCGGCGCGCTCTCCAGCGTGCTCTGGGTCGTCTTCCTGGCCTTCCTGGCTACCTATTTCACTCTCACCCTCTACTTCCTCATCGCCGGTTACAGGACGGGCGCTAAACTGAACGCCGAGATTAATAAAAAATTCCCCAAGCCCCGAAAAGCCAAACCCCTCACCCGTTCCTCCAGTCCACCAGCTAATTGAGGATAACCATGCCGTCCTGGGGCATACCGGTGAAGACCCGCCCGCATCGACCCAGCGGCAGCACGCAGGGCAATTACTTCGGCGGCGGCCCGTCCAGCCACTTATCACCGCCCCGGTGCCGACGGTACTGCCGGTAAACGACGGCAAAGGCGACGCAAAAACCGAGGGTATCCGAAAACGGCATCGACAGCCAGACCCCGTTCAGCCCCATCAGGTGGCGCAGCAGGAACAACAGGGGCACGAAGAAGACGAGCTGGCGCACCAGCGACAGCACCAAGGCCACAGTGCCCTTGGAAAGCCCCTGGAAAGTAGTGACGAACATGACGGTGGGGCCTCCCAGAAGCATGGCGGAAAGCATGATGCGCATGGACGGCACCGTCACCAACAATAACTCCGGGTCGCTGCTGAAGATACCCACGATCTGGGGTGCCAGCCCCTCGATGAGGAGCACGCCCACGCCAAGCAGCGCCGAGATACCCAGCGAGGCTATCTTGACCGCCTTCCAGAGCCGTTTGAAATAGCCGGCGCCGAAGTTAAAGCCGACGATGGGCAAAAGCCCGTCGGAAAGCCCGAAGACAGGCATAAAAGCCAGGTCGGCGATGCGTACTACCAGCCCCACGGCGGCGATAGCCACCGAGCCGAAGGCGGAAACCACCGTGTTGAAGAGGATGAAGCTCAGGCTCTCCGTCACCTGTAGTATCGTCGAGGGGGCGCCCACGTGGTAGATATCCTTGATTATGCCCAAAACGGGCTTGAGGTGCCCCAGCCCCACCCGGTAGGCCGTCTTCCGCCCCAGCAGGAAGATAAGAGCCAGGCATGCTCCCACCGACTGACCGATAACGGTGGCCAGCGCCGCCCCGCGCACGCCCATCTCCGGGAAAGGCCCCAGCCCCAGAATCATGAGCGGGTCGAGGATAATGTTGACCACGCTGGCCGATATCATGATAATCATCGGCTTGACGGCGTCGCCCGAGCCGCGGATAAGGCTGCTCACCACCAGGGCGAAGATTATCTGGGGAGCGCCGAAAACGACCACGTCCAGGTACTGCCGTCCGTAGTACATGATGTCGGGCGTGGCGCCGAAGGCGGTCAGCAGCGAATTCGAGAAAAAAACCACCGCCAGCATGAAGAGCAACCCCCAGAAGAGGGCGATGGTAAAGGTCTGCCCGGCGACGTGGTTAGTCGCCTCCGGGTTCCGCTCGCCGAAGCGCCGCGAGACGAGGGCGGCCACGCCGATGCCGCTGCCTACGCCCATGGCGGCGATAAGAATCTGGTAGGGGAAGATGACGGTCAGCGCGGCGATGGCCTCATGACCCAGCTTGGCCACCCAGAAGGTATCGACTATATTATAGAGACTGAGGGTTATCGTCGCCGCCATGCTGGGCAGGCTTAGCCGCAAAAGCAGCCGGCCCAAAGGCGCGTAACCCAGTCTTTCCGTGTATTCCTGCAAGATTTGCCTCCCTATGCTATCGGGTAAAGTATTTATCGAACGTTAGCTAGCTAAGCTTTTCCATTTCTTCTTTCAGCTCCCGCGCCAGCCTTTCGGCCTCGGCGGTCAGCCCCTCCCACTCGGCGGTAAGGGCGGTGATTTTGTCCCCCAGAGCACGGTGCTCCTGCCTGGCGGCGACGACCGCCTGCCCGTCCCGGTAGTTTTCGGGTTCGGCCAGCCAAGCCTCCAGCTCTTTAAGGCGCCGGTTAAGGGCGGCGCTTTCGCCCTCGACGGCGGCGAGGCGTTCCCGGACGGGGGTGACCTCCCGGCTGTACCTGTTCCTCAACTCCGCCTCCAGAGCCTTGCGCTGCTTCTGCCGGCTCCGCGACGGCCCCGCCGGGGCGGGGCTTTCCGGTGGTTCATCCCGGCCTGCCTGCTCTCTGGCGTAGAGGTAGTCGTCATAGCCGTCCGGGAAGACCCGTATTTTACCCTTTTCAATCTCGATTATCTTGTTGGCCACCTCGCGTATCAGGGTGCGGTCATGGGTGATGAGGCACAGCGTCCCCCGGTAGGCCTGCAGGGCGTCGGTCAGTATCTCGCGGGAGGGGATGTCGAGGTGGTTGGTCGGCTCGTCGAGGAGGAGGAAGTTGGTGGGACGGGTCAACATCCGCGCCAAAGCCACCCGCGTCTTTTCCCCGCCGGAGAGCACCGCCACCTTTTTCAGTACGTCATCCCCACTGAAGAGAAAGGCCCCCAGCAGGCCCCGTAGCCGCTGCTCCGGCTCGTCCGGCGCCACCCGCCTGATTTCCTCGATGATTGTTTTCTCCGGGTCGAGCTGCTCGATATAGTACTGGGCGAAATAGGAGGTGGTGACGTTGTGCCCCAGCTGGCGACTCCCCGACTCGAAGGGCAGCACCCCGGCCAGAATCTTGAGCAGGGTGGTCTTGCCCGCCCCGTTGGGCCCCACCAGCGCCACCCGGTCGCCCCGGTTCAGCGTCAGGTTAAGGTCGCGATAGACCGGCTTGGCGTCGTAAGCCTTGGCGACGCCCTCCAGAGTGATGACGGTCTGGCCGCTGCGCGGGGGTTCGGGGAAGGCGAAGTTTATCTTCTTGGTCGCCCGGGGCACGACCACTTTTTCCACCTTTTCCAGCCTCTTCAGACGGCTCTGCACCTGCCGCGCCTTGGTGGCCTTGGAACGGAACCTTTCGATAAAGCGCATCTCTTTCTTGAGCCTGGCATCCTGCCGCTTCGCCATCGCCCGGCGGACGGCCACCTCCTTGCGGCGGGACAGTACGTAGTCGTCGTAGCCGCCGTTGAAGAAGATAACCTCGTCGGGCTCGATGGCGATGATTTTGCTCACCACGTTATTCAGAAAAGCCCGGTCGTGGGCGGTGACCAGCACCGCCCCGCGGTAGCTTTTAAGATAGCTCTCGAACCAGCCTATCGACTCCAGGTCGAGGTGGTTGGTGGGCTCGTCCAGAATCAGGAGGTCGGGATTGAGAAAGAGGAGCTTGGCCAGCTCGACGCGCGTGCGCCAGCCGCCGCTGAACTCGTCCAGCGGGCGCTTAAAATCGCTCTCGGCGAAGCCCAGCCCGGAAAGTATCACCCTGGCTTCCTGCTCGGCGTCGTAGCCGCCGCTCGATTCGAAGCGGCTTTGCAACTCGCCCAGGTCGCGGAGCAGCCCGGCAACGGTCTCCTCGTCCCTCTCCTCGGCCAGCTCCTCCTGGATAAGCCGTATTTTACGGCCCATGTCTTTAACGCCGGACGAGGCGCCGACCACCTCATCGAGCAAACGCCGTCCCGAAGTCGGCTTGATGTCCTGCCGCAGGTAGCCGATGGAGCTGCCGCGGCGCACCGACACGGAACCGGAGTCCGGGCCGAGGTTGCCGGCGATAATCTCGAAGAGGGTCGTCTTGCCGGTGCCGTTCTGCCCGATGACGCCGATACGGTCTTTCAAGCCGATAGTAAAGCTGACCTCGGAGAAGAGGTAGCGTAGATTATAGGCTTTAGCTATATTATTAACGCTTAGCATTCGATTTTATCCTTTTCGAGGCGGCAAAACCGGGCAATAAAAAAAGCCCAGGGTTTTCGCCCGGGCTCAATTGCGCTTCCGCCTCTTTCCTGCTTACGTTATCCTGTCATAGACGCACCGAGCCCATGTGGCAACAGCCGTAGTTACACCAGAGATTATGATGCCGCTCTGGCTGTCCGTTATTTTTCGGCTCGGGATATTCATCAAAATTACCTCGACTAAAATCATCGTGATTATAGTATAGGGGAACGGGGCTGTCAATAGTCCCCGGACGGAGAGAAAAAACGCTACTTCAGGAGACGAAAGCCGTTCTCAGCCAGCGTAGCGATATCGGCCTCGATGCCCAGCCCCTTCTTGGTCAGGTAGTCCCCCACCATCAGCCCGTCGCAGCTCTGTTCCAGGCTCTTTAACTGCGCGGCGCTGTCGTACAGAGGCCGCCCCGCGGCGAAGCGAAGCCGCGCTTGGGGATTGACGCAGCGTAAGAGCGCCATGGTTTTAAGCATCTCGGCGGCGTTCAGCGTCGGGTTATCCTCCAGGGGCGTGCCGGCCACGGGCATCAGTATGTTGAGCGGTATCGAGCGCACCCCCAGCTCTTTCAGGGCAAAGGCCAGCTCCACCCGGTCCGCCGCCGCTTCCCCCAGCCCGACCAGCCCGCCGCAGCATATCTCCAGCCCCACTCCTCTGGCCACGGCGACGGTGTCCAGCCTGTCCTGGTAGCGATGGGTGGTGCAGATGTTGGGAAAATAGCTTTCCCCCGTCTCCAGATTGTGGTGGTAGCGCGTCACCCCGCTCTCTTTCAGCCGCCGCGCCTGCTGCGGCGTGATAATACCGAGCGAGGCGCAAAGCCCCAGCTCCGTCTTTTCTTTGAGCAGCCGGTAAACCGGCAGCAATTTTTCCAAATCGCCGTCGCTGATGCCCCGGCCGCTGGTCACCAGCGAAAAGTGCTTCACCCCGTAGCCCTCCATCTTTTTGGCGTAGGCGAGGACTTCGTCCGCCTCCGGCGGCGGGCTGACGGCAACGGCGGTCTTATGGTGCGCCGACTGGGCGCAGAAAACGCAGTCCTCCGAGCAGCGTCCCGACTTGGCGTTGATAATGGCGCAAAGCTCGACATCGCGGCGGCTGTATTTATCCCGCGCCGCGGCGGACAACTCCAGCAACCGGCTTCCGTCATCGTGGTAGAGCCGGAGCACGCTTTCAGGGTTCAAGGCATTGTTCATAGTAAACTACCCGTGAGTATATCAAATAGTAGCCAAAGATTACACCTAAAACGCGGATAACCGATTGACAAAAGCGCATTTTTGGTATAGCTTTCAATTGTAAGGGGTACGGAGAGCAACGCGCCGCCGCCCCCCGAACCTTCAGAGGCCAGGATGGAAGAGGCGGCTCGTAGAATAGAGTAAAAAGGGGGTAAGCGCCATGAAGTACGGAGCCAGAAATCAGCTCGACGGTAAGGTCACCGGCGTCAAGAAGGGCGATGTTATGGGTCAGGTCAACATCGAGATACCGGCCGCTTCCAAGATGGGCTCGGTGATGACCGCCGATTCCATCAACGAACTGGGCCTGAGCGTTGGCGACAAGGTCAAGGTCGTCGTCAAGGCCATCAGCGTCCTCGTCGTCAAAGAATAGCCCGTCCCAGCTCGCTATTTATCGCCAAAGAATATTGCGGAGTGTCTTGCCATCTTTAAGAGACACCCCTGGTCTTATGGCCGTTTTTAAGGAAATCTAGTCATCGAAGGCCTGGCTTACTTTCCATTCCTTCCATACGTTTCCAACCAGGTCCGGCGACGGCTTTAAGGTGGGCTTGCCCGGTTTCCACCCGGAAGGAGTAGCCTCGGTCCCCTTGGAGTTCCTTACCAGCTGGAACGCCTTGACCTGCCTGATGGACTCACTGACATTACGGCCTACCGAAGGAGTGAGGACTTCGAATCCCTGGATAACACCATCGGGGTCGATGATAAACCTGCCCCGCGTTTCCACTCCGCTGTCCTCGTCATAGATACCGTACATCTTGCCGATAGTGCCGTCCTGGTCCGACAGCATCGCGAAGGGAATATCCTTGTTGACCATTTTCGTCAGTTCATAATCATTCCACATCTTGTGCACGTAAATACTGTCAACGCTGCAGGAAAGTACTTCTACACCCAGTGCCTGAAGTTCGGCGTGCTTTTCAGCAACTGCTGAAATCTCTGTAGCTCAGACAAAAGTGAAATCTCCGGGATAGAAGCACAGCAACACCCATTTACCCTTGTACTCGGCAAGATTGAAGTTGGCGAACTTACCATTATGAAAGCCCGCCGCCGTAAATTCAGGAGCTGGTTTACCCACCTTTATCATAGTTCTCTCCTCCCTCACTTGAGTTTCCGCAGTAGCCATGGCAGCCTGTGCGGCCGGTTTCTTGATCGCCGGCCTCTGGCAGCCTGGTTTAAATTCTTCGGGCATTGGCAATCCTCCTTCCAGGTAGTATTTCTTTAATTTTACTCCTTTTTCGTAGCCTTTGCAGACCGACCCATAATAGCTTAATAATGTGCGAGTAGGTTGGGTGGTAGGGCTGAGAGGACTTGCAGATTGGGAGGTGCTGGGGAAAAGGGGTAAATGAACGAGTAGGTGGGGATGTGGAGCTGTTGCCATCGACAGATAACCCTGTCAGCCAATGTCTCGCCGGCTACTGATTAGGCTCGCTGCGAGGGCGTAATCGTGCCGGTAATCAGCCCCGATACTTCAGCGGGCGAGGTATCGGAAATTTTGCAGTGGGCGATAGTTTTGCCGAGATACATCACCGTTATCTTGTCGGCTATCTTAAAGACTTCCTCGATGTTGTGGCTGATGAGAGCGATAGCGGTGCCCGCCTCACGGCACTTCGTCATGATGTTATAGATACCCTCTTTTTCACGAAGGCCCAGGGCGGCCGTCGGCTCATCCATAATCAAGACCTTGGGCGGGGTGCCCATTATGGCGCGAACACAAGCGATGCTCTGGCGCTGACCGCCCGACAGACGCTGTACCATGGCATCGACATCGGGCATATTCACGCCGTGCCGTTCGAACTCCTGGATAGCCCGCCGGCGCATCGCCCCCTTATTAACCATTCCCAGCCAGGAAAAGGGCGCCCGGTAAAAAATCGGCCTGCCCAGAAAAAGATTGGCGTAAACGTTCATGGTTTCCACCAGTGACAGATGTTGATAGATGGTCTGGATACCCATATCCATCGCCTGCTTGGGATTACGCAGCGATAAAGGTTTACCTTCGAAGAGAATACGGCCGCTGTCCGGCTTGAGCTTACCGCAAAGGACGTGCATCAGCGTTGATTTTCCGGCGCCGTTGCCGCCGAGCAGGGCGTGAATTTCGCCGGGATATAAATCCATATCGGCGTTATCGACGGCGCGAAGCCAGTGAAAAGAACGACAGATGTCTTTCATGTCCACGATAGGCTGGCCGTTGGACTGAAAATCGGACGTCTTATCCTGGTCCATCTCGGGCTTCCTCATTTGAAATTCTCGGGTTGTATCGGGTACTTCACGCATTTACGGGCTTCTTCCATGAAGGCCAAAGCGTTTTCGAGCGGAGTGCCGTAGGCGGTATCGCACCCCGTGCCGACAGTATAGCCGCGGGGGCTGTCCCAGGCCTTCCGGCAGCACTCACGGACCGCCGTCTTCACCTCTTCCGGGGTACCGTCATAGAGGATGACCGGATCCACGTTACCCAGCAAATGAATCTGGCTGCCTATTTTTTCCTTGGCGAAGGCCATGTCCACCTTGTTGTCCAGACTGAACACATCGAAACCACAAGCCACGATATCGTCCAAAATCAGGCTGGTGTCACCGCATATATGGCAAACCATCGGCAAAGGCTTAATACTCCTCAACCTTTCCACAAACCTGATAGTGTACGGCAACACGAATTCGCGAAACTGGTCTTTGGAGATTAGCGAATTAGAGGCCACCGGGTCGGAAATCCAGACGGCAAAACCCTCCTTCGCGAAAGGCTCCAGCAGTTGGATTATGGCGGCGGTAACGAACTCCATTAACCGGTGAACCCGCTCCGGTTTCAAAAGCATGGCTCTAAGCAGTTGCGGGACGCCCACCAACCCCGAAGCCAAGGTGAAAACGCCCGACATGCCCATACCACAATCCACTTCGTCCCCCAGCTCATCCTGCAGGATATGCCCCGCTTCGTAACCCTTTTGCAGCGCCGGGTCTTTTTCGAGCGTCATCTTCTCCAGGTCCAACACGGACAGGTCGTCGATGGACTTAACGGGAGGTTTTAATATCGACGGGGGGACGTTTATTTCCTGGGACAGCTCCCCGCCAAAGGCAACTGCCATTTGGCGCATGCTATAGCCGACATATACCAGGTCACAGCCGAAAGCCTCATAGGTCGCCTTTTGCACGGCGGCGATGTTACGGGCGCTGGCTCCGGCCTGCTGGCCCGTCCAACCCAGCAGGGCCGGGGAGGGGGGACCGTAAAACAGCATTATCTGGAGGCGGTCCACGCCACGGCCCTGCGCCAACGCCGTAGCGCGTTCCTTGGGCGTCATCAAATCGTCTTTATGCATAAAAGTAGTCCTCTCTTAACCACCTTATAATCAACCCTAAGTCGGGGCTCGCCTCGGCCGAAACATTTTTCGCCTATCGTCGCTATTTCTCTGGGCGACATCATAGATAACCGCCAGGAGCAAAAGAACCCCTTTTAGAATCACCTGGATATATTCGCTTACCTGCATGAAGATAAGTCCGTTATTCAAAACCGCGATGGTCAAGGCGCCCACGATAACGTTATAGATTCTGCCCTTGCCCCCGGTCAGGGAAGCGCCCCCGATGATGCAAGCGGTGAGAACGTTGAATTCATAGCCGCTGCCCGTGGTAGGCGACGCCGTTTTCATGCGCGCCAACATCACCAAACCGGCGGTGGCGGCAAAAAAACAGCCCAGCATATAGGTCAGAATTTTTATCTTGGTGGTATTGATGCCCGAAAGCTTGGCCGCCTCTTCGTTACCGCCGACGGCATAAAAAGACTGCCCCAGGCTTGTCTTGGTTAGTATAAACCAGCCCAACAACAAAGCGGCTATCATCAGTATGATGGGCATGGGAATACCGCCGACCTGGCCCTGTCCGATAAAAACAAACGAATCCGGTAACCCGTAAAGATTTCGGCCGTTGGTAATTAAATACGAAAAGCCCTTCAGGATACCCATAAAGGCCAGCGTAACCACGAACGGGGCAATACGCAGTTTGGCGATAATGACCCCCATCAGGCAACCAACGCCCATCGTGATTACATAGACGATAGAGCAAGAGAGCGGCGCGGGAATCATGAAAACGGTCATCAGATAGGCCGCCAGCATACCCGTTGCCGATATCATCCAGCCTATGGAAATATCGAAACCGCCGGCAACGAGTACGATTAAGGTGCCCGTGCCGCAGATACAAACCGGAGCTGCCTGCCTGATAATGACAATGAAGTTGGAGGCTGTAAAAAATGACGATTGCGTAAAACCGAAAAAGGCAACCTCAAATAGCAACACCAAGAGAATGCCGTATTCCCTGAGTACTCTACCCAGCGACTGTCCTTTGATTCTTTTCATATCGTCATTCTCGGGCTAAAACGAGCGTTAAGCAGCCTGCTTTAGGCTGCTTATGCGCATGAATCCTCTAAAAATAATAGACTCGGCCCCCTGAAAATTTGCAGAGGGCCGAGACATTACACATCTGCCCCTATTCCCATCCGTAGGCTATCATTATCTCTTCGATTCCGGAGGCATCGATGTAGCTGCAGGTAAAACCGACGCAAACCGGGTCGTCGACAAACCCATCGATTTCATAAGCCGCCAGCGCGGCGTTCAGATGAACCGTCGGTTTGACCACGAAAGGATCGCCCCAGGAACCTACCAGCTTGATGTACTTCCCCTCGGAAAGTAACTGCGCCGAGGCGGAAGTGACGTCCATGGCGCCGCAAATTACGTCGTCATAGCCGATACCGGCGTCTTCAGCGGCCAGACAAAAACCGTACATCTGGTCACCCGAAACGGACATGCAAACATCCACGTCGTAAGCCTGCAAAGTGCTTTCCACCATGGTGGTCGCTTCAATGGCGTTCATCGGCGACAGAGAGGCAACGACATTGACGGTGGCGTTGATGGCGCTGTTAAAGCCGTCCATAAGGCCGGCGGCCCTATCAACGCAGCCTGCTTCGTAAACGTACTCGAGCAGGCAAAGATTGACTTCCGTTTTATCCGGCCAGGTTTCGTTCACCAGCTCGGCGGTCTCTACGCCCAGGCCGTAACCGTCGCTATAGTTATCGGCCGCGCAATATACCTGACAGGGGAAACTGGTGCCATCGAGGCTAACGATATGGACACCGGCTTCGATAGCTTCCCGGCAGCATTCCTGCACGGCTTCTCTGTCGACAGGGGATACTATCAAAACATCGTAGCCTGCCTGAACGCAGCTTTCGATTTGTTCAACCTGCGTGGCGGCGTTGCCCGCGCAGTCGATAATGGTAAGGTCAATGCCCATGCCCGGGGCGAGAGCCATGGCGCCGTTGGTCAGAGTTTGCCAGACTTCAGAGGACAGGGCGAACGTTAAGTAGGCGGCCTTAATGGGTTCTGCTTCCGCGGGCGGTTCCGGTTCGGTGGGGGTAGTCGGCTCGGTTGCCGCGGGCGTCGTCGGCTCCGGTTCGGCGGGAGTCGAATCTGAGCAGCCTGCGAATAATATACCCGGTAATACTATCAGCAGCGCTAAAGCAATAATAAACTTGTTCCTATGTAGTTTCATTGATTTTTACTCCTAGAATTGTAGATTTACTTCTTTATCCAGGGTATTCAAGCATTTGCTTCATTACCCTTGGAGCCACTATTCCGCATCACATGTTACTGCCTCCTTCATAAAAATAAGGGAAATCACTAGATTAATCCCGAAACCGGGGACCGATGAAATACTACAACAATATAAGTTTCTCTATTAGAAACTATTTAAAAAACTTATCCGAGAAACTGTAGCACAACGCTGGCCAATTTGCAACATTCAGGCTTTGCAATTGCGAAGGCATGAAAAGGGTGCTGGGGAAAAGGGGTGAATGAACGAGTAGGCGGGGTGGTGGAGCTGAGGTATCAATAGGTAGTACTTTTCAGGTGGTCTTTGACCTCGTATTATGATTGCTACTTAAAAGCTTCTAAGTCTTGGCGATATGGTCGATAATATTCTGGGATGGTCAAGCATGTAATTTCCAGCGGTTTCTCATTGTAACTGGAAGTTTTGAATCAGATGACGTTAAGATAGTATCTCTCACCATTTATTGCCCAATTTGGCTGCCTTTCCTAATTTGCCAAATTTTAGCTCCTATTGCGTAAGCAATACTAGTAAACAACACAGCCCAGATAAAAGCGTCTCCCCATCTGGAATAAAAAGTCCCGCCGGAACATACAGGTAAAGCCCCAGACATGGCAACACTATTTTTCATATATTTTCCCGGGTTTAATGACTCATGTAATAGAAGCCTGCCGTTGCTGTCGATAAGAGCGGATATCCCATTCGAATAGGAAAGCACAATCGCTGTATGGTTTTCTACTGCACGAAATATGGTCTGAGACAGGTGTAATGCGGTGAAACGGGGGACGCTCTCACTAGGAGGATTTGCGGGGACAACAAAAAAGTCAACACCCTGAGTAACAGCTTTACGCACTACATCCGGGAAAAATGTATCGTAACAAATAAGAGTGGACATTCGCCCCCAGGGCGTAGCGACTACATCGGTGGGTGTGTCTTTGTCACTAGCCGTACTGCCTTCAACAATCGGGGGGATTTTCCTTTTGGCATTTTGGGCTAGAAGCATGCCTTCAGGGCCAAAGATACCGGCGACATTGAGGTACGTTCCATCCGCCTGCGTTTTGTAGAAATCCGCAACGAGATATTTCTGTAATTCCCCGGACAAATCGCTCACTGGGTTTTTACTATCCTCAACGTTGATGTCGCCGACGGGTATTTCGGCCCAGGCAATTATTCCAATTTCAGGGATAATGGAACCATTCGGCAATACACGGTTATTGTCCGCATATGATACAAAGTCTCGTGTCATGGTGGCGGCATCACCATCCGATCCGGGATTGCCTCCAGTAGGTAAAATCGCTACACCCACCGTTTTTACAGGGTTATCTGCTGAGAGATAGTACGTGCCCCATCCAATATTGAGTAACAGTAATATCCCAATTACTGCCAATGGTAAAATTAGCTGCCTGGTTCTTCTACGTAACACAATCTCAGCTAATCCCTTATTCACCAGTATTACCAACAAAGCCAGACCGAATTGCCCTACGAAGGGAAGTATCTGTAATGTTACTGGATATAACCACTGGGTGTTGGCAAATGAAGGGAAGGGTAAATCAGGAGAGAGCGGATATACCATCCCCACCAGGAATGAAATCAGGAACCAGATGCTTACCCATAAACCGGAGAATAACAGCCATCCCCAGCGGCCATATTTCGAGGAAAGCAGTTGCAGTTCGGACACGACGATAATCTGGAAAGTTAAACCAGTTACTATTATTAGGATAAAAATAGGGCTACGGACCAGGAAGTAGTAGTCGACAAAAAAGACGGAAAATAACAGAAACCAGATTGTGGATAATATGTACGTTTGACCCCTATTTGTCCCATGAATGGCAAAAAAGAACGGCACTAGGGCGAACCATGCTACCCAGCCAAGATTATGAGGCGGAAATGCCGCTGAGAACAGTATGGCAGAGGCAATAACAGCCAAATATCTTAACCACTTTCTAACGTGAAGGCGTGTCAGAAAAGCTCTCGAATCACTTGGTGTAATGCTTGTCATCATCTTCTATCGTTCTTAGATTTAACAATAGATTCATTTTACATGGAATTACAGGGATTTACAAAGTGTTGATGATGAATAAGGTACCACCTATTGATACCTTAGGTCGGTTTTTTGAAGCTAAATGGAGCTGAGGGGACTCGAACCCCTGACTTCCTCCTTGCAAAGGAGGCGCTCTCCCGGCTGAGCTACAGCCCCACTAACAGCGGTATTATACCACAAGCCGCGCCATACACAATTGGCGCTATCCCCCCGACGTGATACAATAGGGGCGATTAGCCGTGCCCATATCTCATATCTTTATCCTGCTGGCAACCGGCCTCGGCGTCGGCTTCGCCGGGGGCCTACTCGGCCTCGGCGGCTGCTTTATCATGACGCCGGTTCAATACATGCTGTTCACCAACATGGGCCTGCCCACCGACCTGGCCATTAAGCTCGCCTTCGGCACCAACTTGCTGGTGGTCCTGCCCACCGCCGCCAGCGGCGCCTGGCGGCACAGCCTCAAGGGGGCTGTGAACTGGAAAGCCGCCTTCATCATGGGCGGCAGCGGCATGGCCTTCGCCTTCGGCGGGGCCACGCTGGCCTCCCACCTCCCCGGAGCGGCGTTAAAAATCGCCTTCGGCGCCATGATTCTGGCCAGCGGCGTCCGAATGCTCACCGCCCCCCTGCCGGAGGCGCACCTCGGGCCCAGAGAAAACCCGTGGCTGTGGGTGGCCTGGGCTGTCCCCATCGGCATCGTAACCGGCATCATCGGCATCGGCGGCGGCGTCTTGATGGTTCCGGTGCTGGTGCTGGCGCTCCGCTTCCCCATGCATAAAGCCGTGGGCACCTCACTGGGCATAATGCTCTTTACCGCCGTCGGCGGCGTCATCGGCTATCTTATCAGTGGCCTTGGCGTCAGCGGCCTGCCCGACTACTCCATAGGCTATATCAACTTGCCGTCCTGGGGGCTGCTGGCGTTGAGCAGCGTGGGCATGGCCCAGCTCGGCGCCATAACCGCCCACAAGCTGCCCGCCAAGTGGCTGAAATACATCTTCATCGCCATCATGTTCTACATGGGACTGAAGATGTTGGGGCTTTTCGAATGGCTGGGCTGGCCGCTTTAGACACAAAAAGAGCTACCCCGGCCCAGGGGTTGGGGTAGCTCACTTCGCCTAAATCCCGCTATCTCTGGATTATACCGGTTCCGAGTTGGCGGAGCGGGAAAGCTCGTACCAGTTACTTCCGTCGAAAACGAACGATATCGTGTCGTTCAAGGTCGAGGTAAAGGCTGCGGAAAGCAGTATGTTACCGGACTCGTCGATGGTGGTGGCCGCGTCGTGGAAGATGATATAAATCACCTGTCCCGCCGTGCCACCGTCGAAAGTGGTGATGGTGACGCTGGTGTTAGCCGTATCGAAGACATTGCCGCCGGAAACATCGGGGCTGACGTCATTGGCGGTAAAGGTAATCGGCGCCTCGAAGATAAGGGAATCGTTCATGGTCAGGTCGCAGTTGAAAGTGGCGTCGGCGGTAACGTCCAGCGTATCGGCGCAATCGTCACCCAGGGTGGTGCTGCCGTCCACCTGAAGGTCACCGGTCAGGGTCAGGTCGGGCCCCGCCGTTCCCGAAGGCCCCTGCGGACCCGTCAGCCCCATCGGGCCTCTCGACCCCACCGGCCCCCGTTCGCCCTGTGGACCCTGTTCGCCCTGTTCGCCCTGTTCGCCCTGCGGCCCCTGCGGACCCGCCGGGCCTACCGGCCCCCGCGGCCCTACCGACCCTTGAGGCCCCGCCGACCCCTGTGCGCCCGTCGCCCCCGTATCGCCCTTCTCCCCCTTGGTGGCATCGTCACAGGCCGCCATAGGCACCAGAAGCAACGCCACGATGGCCAACACAGCGAGTATCTTGGCTGCCGTTCTCATCTCGCCCTCCTTTGAGGTTCCTACAGACTTTTATTTTTTCAGTCGGCGACAGCCCGCCGCCGCTTTAAAAAACAATCCGTGCTTACCCTGTCCGGCCCGCCCTTTATCAACTCTCTGTGAATATATAATACGGTTACCCTATATTATAAGCCCTTACGTCAAGGGGCAACAGACGCCCGCACTCTTGTCTCTAATTTTAGTCGAACAAATCGGGGTGCAACGCTCGGGCCAGCTCTTCCAGCCCGTCCACGATGCGGGGTCCGGAGCGGCTCACCAGGTCGCCGTCAACCAGGTAGACCTTGCCGTTTTCAACGGCGCTTAAACCACCCCAGATGGCGTGCTCTTCCAGCGCCGATACCTCAATGGTGGGAATCCCTCCCAACATCGTCTGGACGATAATGACGTCGGGGTCGGCGTTGACGATTTCCTCCAGGCTGAACTGCGGCCACTGGGAAGGCGCCTCATGAGCGATGTTGATGCCGCCGGCCATGCTAATCAGGGTGTCGATAAACGAGCCCGGGCCCGCCGTCCAGGGCAGCATGGGGTCGGTGGCGTCGACGATGAAGAAGACGCTAACCGGTATGGCATTGATTACTCCCGCCTCGATGTCGCGCATTCTGGTCTCCATGTCCTCCGCCAGCGCTTCGGCGGCAGCGGCGGTATCGGTGGCCCGCCCTATCAGCTCGATGTCGGCCAGAATGCCGTCGATATCCGCGGGGTCAATAACCAGGTAGGTCAGGCCCATGGCTTCCATCTCGCTGTTGAACTGCTCATGCTCTAACGTCAAAACCAGATCGGGCTCCAGCGCCACCAGGCTTTCCATAGAGGGCGCGAAGGCGTTGCCCACCTTGGGCAGGTCGACGGCTTCGGCGGGGTAGTCGCTGTAGTCATCCACGCCCACCACCCTCTCCCCCAACCCCAGGGCGAAGGCAATTTCGGTTATGCTCGGCCCGAAACAGACGATGCGCTGGGGCACATCTTCGATAACCACGTTCCGCCCCATGTCGTCGGTATAGGGCCCCGTCTCGAAACCGGCGTTGCAGCCGACGGCAGCGCCGGCCACCAGAGTCAAAAGAACCGCCAGAAACACCACTAGCTTAAGTCGCATGGAATAGTTACCTCCAATAGAAATTTAGGTCATTATCGGGCAAAAATAATCCCCCTCTCCTTAAAGTCGAGGGGGATTCCTCAGTAAAATCTGAGCACCATCCCACCCCCTTTCTCCGCGGAGGTTCGAGGATGCCGGGGTTCGGCGTTCTGGCTTCCGGTAGTCTCTACCGGTCACAGCAGGCGGGACTGCGTCGGAATCGCACCGACTTGCGCTCCGTTTTAACCAGGCTCAAAAAGCCCGGACGTCCCCGGTCATCTATTCAATTGTTTATAGGATAGCGAAAGTTATGCCGAAAAGCAACCGTTTTTCAGTAAACTCGGGCGCCGATAATGGCTTCGTCGTGGGGCCGCAGCCGGGAAACCACCCCACCCTTCATGTCCACCCCCAGTATGAGCACCTCGGAGATAAAGCCGGCGATATTTTTGGGAGGGAAGTTGACCACGGCGATGACCTGCTGGCCGGTAAGCTCCTCTTTGCTGTAGTTGGTGAGCTGGGCGGCGGAGCGCTTGACGCCGACTTCCTTGCCGAAGTCCACCTCGAACTTGTAGGAAGGGTTGCGCGCCTTTGGGAAGTCCTCCACCTTCAAAACCTTGCCCACCCTCATCTCCACTTTGAGGAAATCGTCGTAGCTAATCATGGCTTACCCCCCGTGCTATTCTTCGGAAACCAGCCGCCTTACCCAGAGCTGGGGGCTGGCCGAAACCACCTGCTTCAGCCCGGCGAGCTTTTGCCGCAGCTCCCGCGCCACCGCTTCGTCCTTGATAAGCTCCTTGAGCTTGTACTGGTCGAAGCCGAGCACGCGCGGCCAGAGCCCCGCCGGCTCCAGTAATGCCTTAACCTCGTCCTCGTTATAGCCGCCCCGCTCCACCATCTTGTAGGTCAGGGCGTGCTCCTGGCCGTAAACGCGGTTGAGGCCCTTTTCCCGGCAATAGGCGGCGATGGTCGCCTTCAACTCGTCCAGCTCCAGCTGCAGCCCCTTGATTTCGTTCTGCAGGGCGACGTAGCGCTCCACCGACTGCGGCACCGCCGTCTCGCCGATGAGGTCGCTCTCCCCCTTTTCCGTGGCGAACTGGTGCTTGTAGTAAGGGCAGTATTCGGGGAAGTCGCAGGGGCAATGCGAGTTTTCGGTGGCGGGAAAGTTGCCCGCCTGGATGCCCTCGGCGACCTCGAGCACTATCTGTTTGGCCTCTTCGATGCGCTGCGGCGGGCGCGGCGCACAGCTCACCGGGGTGTTGGAACGGAAGTGGTAGAGGGTCAGCTTCTCCACGGGTAGAAACCAGGACTGCTCCACGGCCAGTTGATACAGGGTCAGCTGGAGGTCGTTCTCGATGTACTCCCGGGTGAAAAGCTCCTTATTGGTCTTGTAGTCGATGATAGACAGCCCGCCGCTGTCGAGCTTGTCCACCCGGTCAATGCGGCCCGTCAGCTTGACGCTGTTGATGTCGATGTTGAACTTGTGCTCAATGGCGATGGGCATACGGAAGTCGGCCTGGTGAACCTCCCAGAACTTGTCGAGCAACTCACGCCCGTAGGCCTTGTATTCCGCCTCTTCCTCGGGTGACTCGTAGCCCCGGGAGAGCCAGTGCCGCTCGTAGAAAGCGAGCAGCTCTTCCCGCGAGGGCGGCGGCGGCACCTTGACCTTATAGAAGTACTCGGCGCTGTCGTGCATGGTGGTGCCGAAGCTGAAATAGCCCCTGTCCTTGGTTTCCAGCCCGTCGATGTACTGCAGCTTGTAGCTGAGCGGGCAGCTCCGGTAGAGCGAAATCTGGGTGTAGCTTAACGGCCTCATCTAATAATCATTATAGCTTTTAAAGGATGCCCTGACCAGCTTGCTATTTCGGGCTAAATTGGTTAGCATTAGGGTCAACACCTTCTTGAAAAGATAGAGAGAAAGGTTTTTTTATTATATGGACGATGTTTCGATATGGGTCGCCTTCGGCGCCGGCGTTCTCTCTTTCTTTTCCCCCTGCGTGCTGCCCTTAGTGCCGGTCTACCTGGCTAACGTCTGCGGCACCGAAATCCTGCAGGCGGACAGCCGGCGCGGCCGTTTTACCATACTCTTCCACTCGCTCTTTTTCGTCCTCGGCTTCAGCATCGTCTTCGTCGCCCTGGGGGCGGCGGCGGGCCTGGCCGGCTTTTCCATCGGCGCCCACGATATCGTGCTCAAGATAGGCGGCGCCCTGCTCATCGCCTTCGGCCTCTTTTTGCTCCTGTCGCTAAAGTTCCCCTGGCTCAACTACGAAAAGAGGCTAGCGCCTAACCTGAGCGCCACCAGCAGCTACCTGCGCTCCCTGATTATCGGCGCCATTTTCTCGCTGGCCTGGACGCCCTGCGTCGGCCCCGTGCTCGGCGGCATCTTAACACTGGCCTGGAGCTCGGAAACGGTATGGCGTGGCGCCTACCTGCTGGCGGCCTATTCTTTGGGGCTGGGCATCCCTTTCCTGGTTATCGGCGTGGCCTTCGATTTCTTCCGCCCGCTGTTGAGAAAACTGCACCGTTACTCCACCTGGAGCTATATTTTCAGCGGCGTGCTGCTCATCGTGGTGGGCATACTCACCCTGACCAACACGCTCAACTGGTTTTAGAGCCGTCTTTATGGTTATAATGATGGGAGAGGTCGAATGATGAATAAAACCCTCAAAATCGTGCTGGTGGTGGCGCTGGCGGCGGTTCTGGTGGCCGGCCTGGCCGCCACCGTCGGCTGCGACACTAACTCCGGCGATAACGGTAATACCAACGGCGAAGTTAACGGTAACCCCAGCGGTAATGGTGACGAACCCAGCGGTAACGGTGATGAACCCAACGGCAGTGCGTCCGGCGAACCCGATATCACCAGCGGGCCGGGTCTAATCACCGACTGCGAGGAATACACCGGCAGCGGCTTCCAGTCCGCCGACCCCGTCCCCGTTTTCACCTTCGATGACGCCACGGGCCGCAGCTACTCTTTGAGCGATTACCAGGGCAAGTACGTCATCCTCAACTTCTGGCGGATAGGCTGCGGCTACTGCAAGCTGGAGATGCCCTACCTGGAGCAAATCGCCGCCGACTGGGCCGATGAAGACGTGGCCCTGATTACCATCGACATCGGCGACAGCGCCGAGAGCGTTAACGAATACCTCGCCGAAAACGAATTCAACCTGCCCGTCGTGCTCGACCGGGAATTACTGGTCACCGCCCAGTACCGGGCGTCGAGCGTTCCCCTTACCATCTTCCTCGACAAAGAGGGCCTAATCCGCCACGCCCAGTTGGGCGCTTACCAGAGCGTTGCCGAAATCGAGGAAATACTGGAACTGCTTATCGCCCTTGAATAAGGGGGTTAGATATGGGTGATGTTTTAGATGAAGCTTACGCCATAGCCCAGTGCAAAGACTGCCCGTGGTACAAGGCCTGCGTCGTTCCCATGAAGTTCACCGCCGAGGACATCCGCCGCCAGCTCGAGTCCTCCCCCGGTGATTTTTCCCAGTCCGCCGACCTGGGCATGCAGAACCTGCTCTCCAGCATGGCCTCCGCCGCCCAGAACTCGATTCTGGAGGGCTGCCCCGTCTTTATCGAGCGCCTGCGCCACGACCCCAAGCTCGCCCAGAAGCTCAAGGAGCTGATGCAAAACTGGGGCAAGGAAGACGATAAACCGGTCCAGCTGCCCCCTTCTACCTAACCCCCCTTATTCCCTATTGCATTTGGCGCCGGTTAGCCTTAGTATGGGTAATGACTGCCGACTAAGGGGGTCATTATGTTGCTCGCCGACAGGGTAGCCATCGTCACCGGCGGCGCCGCCGGTATCGGCAAGGGCATCGCCCTCAGGTTCGCCGAAGAAGGCGCCGCCATCGTCATCGCCGACATCGACGGCCGCAAAGCCGTCGAAACCCTCGCCGAAATCACTCAAAAAGGCGGCAAAGCCACCGCCATCACCTGCGACGCTCTGGATATCGAACAGGTGCGCACCGTGGTGGACAAGACCTTCGAGCAGTACGGCAAGGTGGACATACTGGTCAACAACGCCGGCGGCATGACAGCGCCGCCGAAACCCGTCGAAGAGATGCCCGAAGCCGACTGGGACAAGGTGCTCACCCTCAACCTGAAAAGCCTTTTCCTCTTCTCCAAGGCGGTGGTGCCCCAGATGAAGCAGCAAAAATACGGGCGCATCATTAATCTGTCCTCGGCGGCGGCGCTAAATCCCCCCGCCCACTGCATCCACTACCACACGGCCAAGGCGGGCATTATCGGCTTTACGTTGGACCTGGCCTACGCGCTGGCGCCCTATAATATCTGTGTCAACGTCTTGCTGCCCGGCCCGGTGCGGACGGACTTCTACGCCACCCTGCTCGGTGGCATCGGTGAAAAAGAGAAGGACGCCTTCTTCGACGAGCTGGGCAAGGGCGATATCCCTTTGCAGCGGCTGGGTACCACCGGCGACGTGGCTAACGCCGCCCTCTTTCTGGCCTCGGAGCTGGCCGCCTACGTCACCGGCACTTCGTTGCTCGTCTCGGGCGGCTCGCCCTTAAGACCGGCGCAAACCCCCATCCAGAAGACTCTGGACAAATAGCCTACATCTTCCCGTCGCCGACCCCCTCCGGCCAGCCCTCCTTGTAATCGCCGCTGCCGATCATGATGGCCATCTCCAGGTGCGGCCGGCGGCACTTTTTCCAGGTCAGCGGCCCGTGCTTGGTGCCCGCCGGCAGGAAAATCGCCGAGGACTTGTCGAAGGTGAGCGGCTGCCCTTCGACGCAGAACTCGATTTCCCCACCCAAATCCTCGGAGTCATAGGGGTCGTTGCCGATGTGGAGCACGATTTCGTCGAACTTGTGCACCATCTCGTGGATGTGGGGATTGGGTTTGGGCATCTCCCATATCCAGCCCACCTCGATGTACATGTTGCTTCCCGGCACCAGGGCGTTGCTCATCAGCGTCATCGAGGGGCTTTGCCGTCCCTCCACCGGTACCCCCGCCTCGTAGATGGGATTAGTCACCAGCAGTCGGCTGTAGTCCATCGCGTCCTCCTTTGTTAAAGCGCGTTTATGCAGCGCCCGTATGCGGCGTTAATAAGCATTTTGCACTCGCACGTCTACGGCACGAGCACGTCTGCCGCATTAAAACGTCTACCGCATTAGAAGGTGTGCAACTTTATAACCTGCCCCGCCATGTAGCTGCAACGCTCCGAGGCCAGGAAAGCGGTCGTGTCGGCCACGTCCTGCGGCGTGCACAGGCGTTTCAGCGCCGACATCTGCCTCATGCCCTCCAGCATTTCTTTGGGGGCGGTGCCCACCAGCCCCGTCTCCCCCAGCCCCGGCAGCACGGCGTTGACGATAATGCCCATCGGCGCCACCTCCATAGCCAGGGCGTGGGTGAACTGGTCGATGCCGCCCTTGGCCGCCCCGTAAACGGATATGCCGGGCAGCCCCTGACCGCCGGAGCAGTTGACGATGCGCCCGTACTTGTTTTTGGCCATGTGGGGGATGACCGCCTGGGCGACGTTCATCTGCCCGTAGAGGTTGACCCCGATGTCGATGTCCCAGTCGGCTTGGGTCATCTGCATGAAGGGTTGCACCGGGCTGCTGGTGCCCGCGTTGTTGATGAGGATGTCGATGCGCCCGAACTCCTTGACCACCACCGCCACCATTTCATCCACGCTGTCACGCTGGGATACGTCCACCCCGACGGCAAAGGCTTTCCGCCCCCGCTTTTCGACCTCGGCGGCGGTCTTCCGGGCCCCTTCGAGGTCGATATCCGCCGAAGTAATGTCGCACCCCTCTTCGGCCAGCGTCAGCGCGATGGCCCTGCCGAATCCTATCCGGCTGCCCGTACCCGTCACCAGCGCCACCCGGCCCTTCAGTTTCAGGTCCATGGCTCCTCCTCCTGGCTCTTATGCTTTTAAGCCCCGGGCCAGGGAGCGGTGAACTTTACCTTTTGGAACTTCCACTCCCCGTTTACCCGGACGTATTCGCAGTCCTGCCGCCCCTGCAGCCACCTCACCTCGGGCTCGGCGAAGAAGAGGTACAGAATCCAGCAGCCTGCGGCCCTGTCCCCGTCGACGGTAATGACCGGCTGCCCCACCAGATGCCCGTCTTTGGGCGTTATCCGTTTGGCGAGCACGTCGTGGAACACCCCCGAAATCGCTTCTTTGCCCCTGACCTCCCCCTGGTCGAGCAGCTCCATGGTGGCGCCTTCGGCGAAGCATTGCACCATGTCGTCCCATTGCAGGTTGGAGAGAAGATAGACGTAGCGGGTGTGCAGCTGCCGGATGGCTTCGATGTCCTCCAGTGTCCTGACCCGTTTCTCCAGCTCTCTGGTCATGGGGGCACCTCCGGCTTTGGACTCTAAACGCTATTCTAGCACAGCCCCCTTGTCTGTCAATGGATATGGGAGTATATTATGTTTGATTGTCGCCGGAAGTCTTTAGAGGAGGGAGCCATGCGTATCTCAAAGATTGAGTGCATCCCCGTCACCTCGAAATTCAGCCAGCCTTTCCCCATGGGCGGTGGAGTGGAGCTGGGTTCGGCCAGCGTCGTTTTGAAGCTGCATACCGACGAGGGCATCGTCGGTATCGCCGATTCGGGCGGCACCTCCGCCTGGTACCGCGGCGAGAGCCAGGACTCGATGATGAGCCTGGTCAACAACATCTTCGCCCCCATTCTTTTTGAAGAAGACCCGCTCAACATCGAGAAAATCGTGGCTAGAATGGACCACGCTGCCCGCGACAACAACCAGGCCAAGTCCATCGTCGATTACGCCCTGCACGACATCAAGGGCAAGGCGCTGGGCGTCCCCGTCTATCAGCTTCTGGGCGGACTGACCACGGAGAAAATCCCGCTGGGCTACGTCCTCCCCGGTGCGGAGACCGAAATCGTCCTTAGTATGGCCAAGCAAGCGGTGAAAGCGGGCTTCCGCGTACTCAAGCTCAAGGTGGGCGCCGGCGACGAAGCGCTGGACATCGCCAACGTGAAGGCGTTACGGGAGCTGGGCGACGACATCGAGATTTTCATCGACGCCAACGGCGGCTGGCACTACTACCAGGCGCTGATGACGCTGCGCAAGCTGGAGCCGTATAACATTTCCATGGCGGAACAGCCCGTGCCCTGGTGGGACATCGAGGGCATGGCGCGACTGCGCTCCAAGACGAGCATACCCGTCTTCGCCGACGAAGCGGCTATCGAGCTTAAAAACCTGATGGAAATCATCCAGAAGAACGCCGCCGACGGCTTCTTCCTCAAGATACCCAAGGCGGGCGGGCTGCTCAAAGCCCAGAAGTGGGTGACGGTAGCCAAGGCGGCGGGACTGCCCGTGGTCTGCGGCTGCATGATGGGCTCCGGCCTGGAGGCGGCCACCTACACCCATCTCCTCGTCGCCGACGAGTGGCTGTCGAAGATGGTGCACGAAAACCTGGGGCCTTTGCACATCCACGACGTTTTCGAGACGGTGAGCCACAAAATCAGCAACGACGTGGCTAAAGAAGTCCCCCGCTACGAAAACGGCTTTCTCTACCCCACCACCGCCCCCGGCCTCGGCGTCGAGCTTAACGAGCCCGCCATCGCCGGGCTGATGACCGAGGGCAAAACGCCGACCACGCTGGACTAAACCGCCATGCCGTTTCGCAAGAGAATCTACCGGAACCCGAAGGAATTTTTCAGTGACCTCTGGTCTAACTTGAGGCACGGTAGGCAGCTGCGGCAAGCCCGGGAAAAAGGGTTGGTAACGCCCGCCTTCCAGGAAAGGCTGATGCTGGCCGTCACCGCCGTCCACGGCTGCCGCTATTGCTCCTACGTCCACGCCCGGCAGGCGCTTAAAAAGGGGCTCGAACCGGCGGAGATTAACCGCCTGCTGGCGGGGGATGTTGATAACTGCCCGGAAGATGAAGCCGTGGCCCTAATCTACGCGCAACACTGGGCCGAATCCGATGCCCGTCCCGACCCCGAAGCCGCTGGCAAACTGGAACAAAGCTACGGCGCCGAAAAAGCAAAAGCCATTAACGCGGTGCTCCGCATGATCCGGGTGGGCAACCTGGCGGGTAATACCTGGGACTACTTACTCTACCGGATATCCTGCGGCAGGTGGCGGGGCGATTAATCCCCGAGGGGAAAGAAAAAATGGTGGGCCACTCTGGACTCGAACCAGAGACCCCAGTCTTATCAGGACTGTGCTCTAACCAACTGAGCTAGTGGCCCACGGCGTATGTAATTCTAGGATAATAGGCGAGAAAAATCAACCTCGGCGCTTTAGTCCTTAAAGCCGAAGTGGGCGAAGGCGATGTTGACCAGCCCCACGAAGTTGACCACCCCGAAAATAATGGTGCGCGTGGTGCTCCCCACCCCGAGAAACTCGTTGAGCATCAGCCCCACCGTTCCCAGGATAACGAGGGCAAACCCGCTGATTCTGATAAAGTTACGCATCGGAGGTAATTATAACATAAAGGCGGGGTGGCGGGCGGCACTCCTAATAAGAAGCCTATAGAGGTCTAACCTCTGTAGGGTGGGCATTGGGTGGGCAAACAATACGTTGGCTGACAGAGCGGGGTGGCGGGGCGTCTCTCTAACGTCATTGCGAGCGTAGCGAAGCAATCTCCCCTACCCCAACTCCCCCATCTCAAAAGGCCGCCCGTGCCCCGGGTAAACCGTCTTCACCCCCAGACTCTTTAGCTTCTTGATGCTGGCCTCCGCCGCCGCCGGGTCGTCGATAAGCTTGTTGCGCTTGGCGCCGTTCCCCCTTATCACCAAATCCCCGCCGAAAAGCTCCCCTTCCGTGGTGAGCACGCCGATAGAGCCCCGGGAATGCCCCGGCATGTGCACGATTCTGGCGTCGAAGCCGTAGTCGCTCAAGCTGTCGCCGTCTTCCAGGTACAAATCGGGACTGAAGCGCGCCGAACGCCAGAAGCCGAAGATGGCGGGCGCAATCAAACGGAAAAGGAAGCGGCCGCGGCTCCTGCCCCCGAAGATATCGCCTTTTTCCACCATGGAGGCGTCGCCCCGGTGCATGGCGATTTTGGCGCCGAATTTGCGGCGCAAACGGGCGGCGTTGCCGCTGTGGTCGAAATCGCCGTGGGTTAGAATAATAAGCCCGGGCGGGCTGCCCGCCAGCTCCCGTTCCAGACGGCGGCGGCTGTTAGCGCAGGCCGTGTCGATGAGCAGGCGGTTTCCCCCGGACTCGAGCAGATAGCAATTGACGTAGCCGAAGCGAAGGGGCAAGGGCAAGCGGATGGTCTTAATCTCCGTCGGCATAAGGTTCCCCGGTCTATCGGCGCTAGTTGACCTTAACCGCCACCTCGATAGCCACCACCGTAATCTCGAAGGTCAAGGCCTCGCCGGCCAGGCGATGGTTGGCGTCGAGGGTCGCCTCCGTATCCGAAATATCGACGACGGTAAAGTTAATCGTTTCGCCGCTGGTCACGTTCTGCAAGGGCACTTTCTGCCCCAGCACCAGTTCCTCGGGCAAATCCTCCAGCGGCAGTGTCACCAACAGCTCCTCGCGGTACTCGCCGTAGGCCTCGGTAGCGGGAATGGTCACCGTCTTCGTCTCGCCGACCGCCATACCCCTCACCGCCTCGTCGAAACCGGAAATAACACCGCCGCCACCGACGACGAAGGTCAAAGGCTCGCGCTCCAGGGAGCTATCGAAAACGGTGCCGTCGTCAAGGCTACCCGTGTAGTGGACGCTGACCGTATCGCCTTCGGCTGCCCCCACCGGGGCGCTTTCGCCGCACCCCCCCACCAGAGCCACCGCCAACACCAGCACGCCGACTAAAAACGCATATTTTTTCATGTTTACCTCGAAGCTAGTTATTTACCACCCCGGGGAAAAAGAAAGCACTCCCTATCCTAAAAGAAAGTCAGGGAAAGGTCAAGCCGCTCCCGTCATTAGCACGCCCACTGAAAGGCGAAGCAAACTCCAGGCCGGTTATGAAGGAGTGAGAGCGAACGAAGAACCCACTAAAAAAAGACCTTAACCGCTGGATAGTGGAAGGAAGGATAAAACACCAATTTAAAAAATGGTGACCGACCTAGGAGATAGGGGTGTTGCCACCCCGGGTAATCTCCCTAGAAAGGAGGTGATCCAGCCGCAGCTTCCGCTACGGCTACCTTGTTACGACTTCGTCCCAATCATCGAC